>NZ_JALIFS010000013.1:0-126730 GCF_022868965.1 Blautia sp. NSJ-140
GTTCCATAAAAAACAGAATAGCGGCAATCACTCCGATAATGCAGGGCAGTAAAAACTGGATACCATATCCCAACACCATGTTAAATAGTCCATCGAAAGCATCTGCCCGATCCGTATATTGCTCCATCATAGAGGGCGTTGTCATCAGATAAGTCAGCGGGATTGGAAACAGGAACGCAGCCAGAATAATCAGCGGGATAAATTTCTTCCGTTTCAATTTCAAAAATTCGCATTTGATTAGTTTAAGCAATTCCTTCGCCCCCTGTCACACGCTTGAAGTAATCTTCAAGGCTTTCTTCACAGGTGTGTGCCTCTGATACCTCCAATCCGTTTTCCACAAAGGCAGTTACAATTTTCCCAACAGGCAGATCAAGGTTGTGCAGGCGCAGATTGTGGTCGTCCTGTATAGAAAAATGGTTTTCATGGAAATTGCGTTCCAAAATCCTTGCCGCCTGTGCAGTATCAGAGAGCGTAAAACGAATCTGCTTACTGCTTTTTTGCTCCAACGCGGCAAGGCTTTCTTCTTCCAGTAATGCGCCGTGGTCGATAATTCCAATATCGTCAGCCAGCAAGGAAATCTCCGAAAGAATGTGACTGGAAATCAGAATCGTTTTTCCTCTTGCGTCGCAAAGCTCCCGAATAAAGGAGCGTACCTCCGCAATACCGATGGGATCAAGACCGTTGATCGGCTCATCCAAAATCAAAAGTTCCGGATCGTGCATCACGGCAAGGGCGATGGCAAGCCGCTGCTTCATACCAAGAGAATACTGAGAAAAGAGCTTTTTATCTTTGTAGGGCAGTCCTACCAGATCCAGAGCGTCTTTGATGGCATGATTGTTTGGTACGCCCCGTAGGGTAGCAAAGATACGCAGGTTCTCCGTACCGGTCAGATTGGGATAAAAACCAGGGGACTCAATTAGGCTGCCGATACGGGGCAACAATTTCTTTTCATTCCCCTGCAAAGATTTCCCCCAGATTTTGACCTCCCCGGAAGTCGGCTTCGTTAAGCCCAACAGCATTTTCATGGTTGTGGTTTTTCCGGCTCCGTTTCTGCCCAACAGACCATAAATTCTCCCACGCTTCACATGGATATTTAGGTCAGCCACACTCTTTTGTGAGCCGTATTGCTTCGTCAGATTTTTTGTTTCAATGATGTAATTTGTATCCATATTCAAAACCTCCTGTTCTGTAAGGGTATTCTATCACGCCAACCTTGCATTAACCTTGCCGCAACCTTGCATTAACCTTGCAATTTGAAATCCGGCAAAATGACAAAGGTTCCCGCCATAAAGACGGGAACCCGCTTAACTCTCCAAAGGAAAAAGCAACATAAATTCAGTTCCTTTTCCCGGCAAACTTTCAACTGTTATACTTCCACCCATCTTTTCTACAAGCTGATGGACAATAGAAAGACCAAGTCCGCTGCCTTTTTCAGAGCGTCCTTTATCACACTTATAAAGCCGTTCAAATATGTGTTTCAAATCTTCTTTCTCAATTCCCACTCCATTATCCGCCAGCAGCAGCTCCATGTTATTTTCCTTCTTCGATAGGGAAATTTTGATTTTGTCCGCATGGCTGTGAGCGATTACATTTTGAATAAGGTTATTGATGATCCTCATATAGCTATCCATATCCAATCTTACCCGGACAGGCTGTTCAGGAATATCAATGTCATAATCAACCTGTTTATCCTCAAAAATCGGTATCCAGTCAATCAGGATATTTCTTGTCAGCTCTGCGGCCTCAACGCTCTGGATTTCTAAAGCAAACTCGTTAGAATTTAACTTGAACCAGTCAAAGAGCACATCAATATATTCTTTCAGATCATGGGCTTTCCGTCGGGCGGTTTCAATATAATCATCCCGGTCTTTTCCTGTGACCAGTCCTTTGTGTGCAGCGTCAAGATACCCAAGCAGAGTAGTAAGGGGCGTTCGCACGTCATGGGAAAGGCTCGTCATAAGCTGGCGGTTGGTTTCTTCTGTCTGCCGTACAGTTGAAAGTCTGCTTTCATAGGCCACAACGATCTCATTGATTTCATAGGCAAGAGGTGCTGTCAGTTCATTTGTTGCAGACAGAATACGCCGGTTGCCATTTCCGTTTTTCACATCAACCAGCACATCGGTCATTTCTGCTATTTGGTTTTTTACGCGTCGAACGAGAACGATGGAGGTCAGCACAGCCAAAACAGCAATCACAATGGACAAGAAAACGATGATTTCCATGCTGGCTACACCTCCTTATTAAACCGGTAGCCAATCCCTTTGACCGTTTGTATATATTTTGGGCTTGAAGGATTGACTTCTAATTTTTTACGAAGCCGACTGATAATCGCCATAATGTTACTGTCGTCATAGAAATATTCTTCGCCCCAAACTTCCTCATAAATCTGCTGTTTGGTCAAAATTTTTCCTTGATGCTTTGCACAGTACAGGAGCAGATCAAATTCCTTTGGTGGAAGTTCAAAAGTGCCGTTTTCCGTCGTAACAGAACGGTTTTCAAGGTCAATTTGCAATCCATCAAAATCCAGTTTTTGCACAGCTCCGGCTTGATGATTAAAACGGGTGTAGCGGCGAATGAGGGACGCAATACGGGCAATCAGTTCGTCCATATCAAACGGTTTTGTCAGATAATCGTCCGCCCCGGCCCGTAAGCCTCGCACTTTAGAAATGCTGTCATTTTTGGATGTAAACATCAAAATCGGCAGGCTGTTCTCTTTACGGATTTCTTCCAGCGTTTCAAATCCATCCATACCGGGCATCATCACATCCAGCACTACAAGCTGATACTCCTGCTCTTTTAATTTCTGCAAGCCCTCTTTTCCGGTATTACAAAAATCAGCTTCAATATTTTCTGATAGCACACTGCGTTTAATCAAAGCGCACAGTTCTCTGTCATCATCTATAATCAAAATTTTATTCATGGCACAGTTCTCTCCCTTGTTTTGTCCGACTATCAAGCGGCTTCTCCGCAGTTTTAGGGAGCAGCCAAACACCGGCCATCTTCACAGCGCCGGAGATACGCCCACCGGCACAATAATAATTTACCCTACGAGGTGTCACGCCCCATTTTTCGCTTGCCTCTTTGACTGTTATGTAATCCATGTCTGCACCTCCGATAATAGTATTATAGTTCTTACAAAAGAACGATACAAGAAACGGAATGTAAAATTAAAAGTTTTCATTTTGCGGGCAGATTCCGTCCTTTCCAGCGTTATATTGGCGAAGCAAAAAAACAAGGGTTTGGGAAGTTCCCAACAGGCAAAAATCTCCGCTCCGGCAGCAGGCCGGAAACGGAGATTTTGTGGGAGTGTGGCTACACTCCCTATGCTTGCTCTGTTGTGGCTTTCCCGGAAAGGACGGGAATGGAATGGAACAGAAGCCAAAAGTACAAGAGAACGATTATCTCCCGAAAAGAGGAAATCCGCTGCAAGAAACTATCTGCTACAAGATCGGCGGGACGGTCTTTGAAATCGAAACTTCCTGCGGCGGAACGGAAGCGCTCTATGACAAAATGGTGCGGCTCATCCGCTCGGAAACCATCACAGATGCTGACAAAGACCACAAAGCACGGTATAATAAGGACAGCAACCTGTTTGTCGGGCGTTCATTACAGGAGGAATGAACCATGACAGCAAACACAAACTATCCCGACAACATCACCGCTTTATACGCCCGCCTGTCCCAAGAGGATGCGCTGGACGGCGAGAGCAACAGCATTGCCAATCAGAAGAAAATCCTGCTCAAATACGCAACGGACAATCATTTTTCCAATCCCACATTTTTCATTGATGACGGCGTTTCCGGTGTAACTTTCGATAGACCCGGTTGGAATGAGATGATACGCCTTGCAGAAGCGGGGAAAGTCCAGACCGTTATTGTCAAAGATATGTCCCGCATGGGACGGGATTACCTGAAAGTGGGCTACTATACCGAGAGTTTCTTTGCGGAACGTGATATTCGATATATCGCCATCAATGACGGTGTGGACAGCGACAAGGGGGACAACGATTTTACCCCTTTTCGCAATCTGTTCAACGATTTCTACGCGCGTGATACCAGCAAGAAAATCCGTACCGTCATGCGTGCCAAAGGAAACGCTGGGGAACACCTCTGCACCAACCCGCCCTACGGGTATATGAAAGACCCAGCGGACAAAAAGAAGTGGATTGTGGACGAGGAAGCTGCCGAGATCGTCAAGCGTATTTTTGACCTGTGCATTGCGGGAAAAGGCCCCATGCAGATTGCCAAGTTGCTGACTGCCGAACACATCCTGACTGTCAAGGCACATTATGCCCAGCGTGCCGGAAAACCGCTGCCTGAAAAACCATATCACTGGGACCCGAAATCTGTGGCGGGGATCTTGGAACGGCCAGAGTACACCGGTTGCACGGTGAACTTCAAGACCTATTCCAAGTCCCACAAACTGAAAAAGCGACTGTATAACGTCCCGGAAAACCAGCGGATTTTCCCCAATACACAGCCTGCCATTATTGATGAACAAGTCTTTGTGCGGGTACAAGAATTGCGGGAGAACAAGCGCCGTCCGGCCAAGCAAGCTGAACGGCATGACCTTTCAGCCATGCCGTCCTGCGACAATCAAATTACTTCCTTATGGGGGCGCGCCTTTCCGGTACAGCAGTCTTTCTTTTTTATCATATTCTATTTTTTCTGTTAATCTTCTCAGAATTTCCCGCTGGAACCACCGAAGGTATCACCGGAAGATGATGTATGGGTGCTGGAACCACCGTTACTATCCTCATTTTTCGGTTTTGCGGATTTTGATACTGTACTGTAGAGGTAAAAATCATTACTTCTGGTCACCTCCATACTGCCCTGCCGCACATAAGAAGCCGCCCGATCCTGTTTTCGCACAGTTTTCAGCTTTCTTCTCATATTTCCGGTCACCAGTAATCCTGCTACAAGCCCCACTGCAAGAGCGATCAGCAGATTTACCCCCACATCAAAAGGCTCCTTCGGAAGATTTTCCACATCGTATGGCTCTGCCTCATTTGCCTGTGTGATAAAATCGTCGCATTCAGTGGCAAACTTATGAAACGCTTCGTTATAATCACCGTCACTTAAATAAGGCTTCACCTGATCCATGATGTAGGACTGTCCGGCATCAGTAAACACTTCTATAGCATATCCGTGTGTTGCAATGGCCCAATTACGGTCTCCCATATCCAACAGGAATAAAATACCGTCACCATTTTCCCCCTGTCCATATCCACGGTCAATAAAATAATCCTCAGCATACGCCTGGGCTGTTTTTCCCTCAAGACTGTTAACGGTAACGATCACAACATCTACCTGATTCCGCTCACTGATCTCATCCAGAGTACTGCTCAGGTTCTCCTTCTGCTCTGCATCCAGAAGGCCCGCCTGGTCATCCAGACGGCTTACGGTGCCTGCCCATACCGGAAAAGCGCATGCCAGACACAAAAGGATTGATATCAAAAATACGGATATTCTTTTTTTCATGACATCCACCTCCCTACAAAACCCAGATCAGATACAGGATAATATAAGCGATCACACCCACGACCCCCGTTGTTCCCAGGAACCATCGTGCAAAAGCGTTCTTGTCTGTAGGCAGATTTCCCACAAATTTCCCTGTCTGACCATTCATGGCAAATATGTAATTATTGCCCTTCCACTTCGTCTGCAGGATCCATACGGGATATAACGCATATTTCGTTGTCCCGTTATGAAGCCGGATACTGGTGTTCTCCGGTACCACACTGACGTATCCTCTCACCGTATCCCGGAATGCAGCCTCTGTGCTGCGGCGGATACGCTCATTGGCACGTTCCTCACACTCGCTCGCTGTCACATCATATTTATCTGCAAAATATCCAGCCAGATACGCAGTCTGAAAATCCACCGCTTCTTTGAAATCAAAAGGCTCTATAGACTCCATCAGATCATTTTCCATGCTTGCAGAGCCATCCACCGGTACATGATCAAAACCAAGAGAACCACTTCTGTGCACTGCATAATAGCTGGTCTCCGTATAATCATAATCACTATCGCTCCAGAACCGGGTCTTTGTTGCACGGTAACGGATATCTGCGTCTGCGTCTGTGTCATACAGCCAGAACGGAACGTAGATACCCTTAACCTCGCTGATATGATTCTCTGACTTAAACGCTTTCGGCAGAAGCCGCTTACCGGTAAGATGCTTTTTCAGTTTCTCCTTTGCCGCTTTCTTGTCCAGCTTAAACGGGATCACATAATCAGGCTTCAGTGCACCGGACAGCTGCCCGGTCATTACCACCGGACTTCCGCAAAACGGGCAGGCCGTTGCTGCCGTATTGGCATCTCCCACGATCTCGCCGCCACAGGACTTGCACACATAGGTACGCAGACCCTCACTCTCCCCGTCCTGCCACTCACTGCCAGCCTCATCCGACCAGCTCATATCCTCAGGCTGCTCTTCCTCCACAGTCTGGGCATATTCCGATAACGTGCCAACATCAAACTCCGTATCACAAAACGGACACTTCATCTTCTGCACAGAACTGTCAAACTCTATGGAGCCACCACAGCACGGACACTTAAACTCCTGCATCTTCGCCATATATTCACCTCACTTCATCATTCTTTATCCAACAAACGGCAGGAGTTATCCTGCATTTTGCTCCTGACCATCTCTCTTTCCGATTTATACTGCATCCTCCGGTCCGAACGGATCACCGCATTCCGGGCAGAATTTCGGCGGATTCTCCGGATCTTCCGGTTTCCATCCGCACCTGCTGCAGCGATACTGCATCTTCTTCTCCGGCTTCTTCGCTCCGCAGTTCATACAGAACTTTCCTTTATTCACCGTACCGCAGGAACAGGTCCAGCTGTCCTCCACCGGACGCGATGCACCACACTCCGGACAGAATTTTCCCGAAGAAACCGCACCACAGCTGCAGGTCCAGGAACCAGCCGCAGCCCCTGCTCCGTTCCCTGCCGGCGAAACCGGCTGCGTTGCCTGCTGCTGTACGCTCTGCTGCTGCGTCTGCTGCTTCTGGCCCATCTCAAACAACTGCTGAGCATTCAGGCCACCTGCATTAGCAGCCATCCCCATGCCCATAAAGCCAGTCATAGCTCCTGCTGAATTAGAAGCCGCAGCCTTCATAGCATCCGCCTGGGCCCCGGTCAAAGTAGCCGCAGCCATAGCAGGATCACGCATCATAGCCGTACGCTGAGCCTGCTTGATCATCTCGGCATCCTCATCCGGCAATGTCACAGAACCAAGCGCCACACTGACCACCTTAAGCCCACGAAGCTCCTCCCACTTGGCAGAAAGTACCTCATTCATGGCATTCTCCAGCTCCGTATTATGAGTCACGATCTGATTCGGACGCATCTCCAGCTCCGAAAGCCTTCCGAAAGCAGGCTGCAGCGCACTGATAAACTCCGCCTTCAGCTGTCCGTCCAGCTCCTCTCTGGTATACTCCCGCTCCACATTTCCACACACATTCGTATAAAAAAGAAGGGGATCCGCGATCCTGTAGGAATAAACACCATGACATCTCACAGCCACATCCACATCCAGCCCGATTCTGGAATCCACAACCCGGAACGGGATCGGATTAGCAGTACCAAACTTGTTATCCACAAGCTCCTTGGTATTAAAATAATACACCCTCTGATCCTTACCCGTATCACCGCCAAAAGCAAACCTCTTCCCGATCGTATCAAAGGTCTTCCTGATTCCGTCACCCAGACTGCCTGAAAAAATACTCGGCTCCGTAGAAGCATCATACGTATACTCTCCCGGATCCGCGCAAACCTCAACAACCTTCCCCTGCTCTACGATCATCATACACTGTCCATCCGCCACAGCGATCCCGCTGCCGCTGGAAATAATATTATCACTCCCATGCTTATTGGAAGACCTGGAAGAAGACCTCTTCGTCCCTTTCACAACCATCACTTCTTTATCCATAGCCTCACAGTAAAAAAACTCCTTCCACTGATCCGCCAACGTACCACCCGCTGCACCCACAGCCGCTCTGATAAGACCCATAACTCCAACCCCTTTCTGAAAATTCATTATTATTTACGATTTTACGATATTCCAAAGCTATCGTCACTCTCATTTCTGATAGTAACATCATTATTACACGAATTTTACCAAAAATCCACTTATTTCTATACAATATTACAATTGTCATATTCCCGGCACATCCGCAATTCTAGTCACATCCACAATCCCAGGCACATCCACAATCCCAGGTACGTCCACAATCCCAGGCACATCCACAATCCCAGGCACATCCACAATCCCAGGCACATCCACAATCCCAGGCACATCCACAATCCCAGGCACATCCACAATCCCAGGCACATCCACAATCCCAGGCACATCCACAATCCCAGGCACATCCACAATCCCAGGCACATCCACAATCCCAGGCACATCCACAATCCCAGGCTGACAGCGCAGCGCCTCAGCCGTCCCATCACCCAAACCCAAACTCATCCACTGCAGTCGTCCAGCGCAGCGCTGACGACCCACAACCTACCGTCAAACGACACTCCTTTCTCACCGGAAGCACCAGCCGGGGAAGGGGATGCTGGATGGCTCTGCTTCTGCAGGAGGGGAGCTGATTCTTGGACGGCGGGAATCTGCGTTGTTTTTCAAAAGTCCGCTGTCTGAGCGGCAGCAGGCCGCGAGTTCGGACTTTTTAAAAACGCTTTTAGCAGATTTCCGGCGTCCTAGAAGCCAGCCCCCGACGAAGCCGCAGACCAGCCAGCATCCCCTTCCCCGGCGTACCTTCATCCGTCCATACACATACAAAAAAGACACCACGTCACAAAAAAACGCAGTGCCTTTCACATATTCCCGTTATTGCGAAAAAAGCATCAGGCAGAAGCCTGATCAGCCTTCTCAACCTCAGCAATCGCCTGCTTCCTCATAGGAATACGGCAATTCTTATTATTACCAAACTCAACAATAACATCTTCCTCAGTCATATCAATAACAACACCATAAAAACCACTGGTAGTAACAACACTGTCACCAACCTCCATGCTGTTCAACATAGTCTGAGTTCTCTTCTGCTCCTTCTTCTGCGGACGGATCATCATAAAATACATAATTCCAAACAGAACTACGATCCAGACAATACCAAGACCCGCGCTAAGTCCGCCAGCTGCCGCTGTAGATGATGCGATCATTTCAAATTCCTCCTGCTAAAAACAAATAATCTGCGGTACCCCCGCCGTTACTGACCTCTAAAAGTGTCACTTCGTACTATCATACACAAAAACCAAAAAACCTTCAAGGGTTTTCTTATAAAATCAAAGCAATTTACACAAATTTTATAAATAAAATTTACCGGTTCCCGTTGATCCTGCCTTCCTCAAAGCCTTCCAGACGCATCTTCTTATAAGCCGCAAAATTTCCTGCATCCAGCGCATCCCGGATTTCTTCCATCATATGATTATAGAAATACAGATTATGCAGAACACAAAGCCTCATACCAAGCATCTCCTTCGCCTTCAGAAGATGACGGATATACGCTCTGCTGTAATGACGGCAGGTCGGGCACTGGCACTCCTCATCGATCGGTTTGGAATCCAGCTCATACTTTGCATTAAAAAGATTCATCTTGCCATGATTGGTATACACGTGACCATGACGGCCGTTACGGCTGGGATATACACAGTCAAAAAAGTCAATACCACGCTCAACCCCCTCCAGGATATTGGCCGGGGTACCAACCCCCATAAGATACGTCGGCTTGTTCTGTGGCAAATGCGGAACCACCTCATCCAGGATCCGGTACATCTCCTCATGACTTTCACCAACTGCAAGGCCGCCAACTGCATAGCCGTCCAGATCCATCTCCGCGATAGCCTGGGCATGCTCAATACGGATATCTTCATAAACAGCCCCCTGGTTAATACCAAAAAGAAGCTGGTTCTTGTTAATGGTATCCGGCAGACTGTTCAGACGAGCCATCTCATCCTTGCATCTTTTAAGCCAGCGTGTTGTACGCGCCACCGATCTCTGTACATAATCCCTGTCTGCCACACTGCTTGGGCACTCATCAAAGGCCATTGCAATGGTAGAGGCCAGATTTGACTGGATCTGCATGCTCTGCTCCGGTCCCATAAAAATCTTATGACCATCGATATGAGAGTTAAAGTACACGCCCTCTTCCTTGATCTTACGAAGCTTCGCCAGCGAAAACACCTGGAATCCGCCGGAATCGGTAAGGATCGGTCTGTCCCAGTTCATAAATTCATGAAGACCTCCCAGCTGCTTTACCACCTTGTCGCCAGGGCGCACATGAAGATGATAGGTATTGGACAGCTCTACCTGTGTACCGATCTCATGAAGATCCACAGTGGAAACTGCACCTTTAATTGCTGCAATCGTTCCTACATTCATAAAAACAGGAGTCTGGATCGTTCCGTGGACCGTCTTAAACTCGCCCCTTTTCGCTCTTCCTTCTGTTGTGATCAGTTTATATTCTGCCATTTCATTTCCCTTCTAAAAACATTTTAAAGTTGTCCCTGCCCGGCATCTGCGTTACAGGTACAGCCATAACCAGCTGCCGATGCAAATATCTTTCAAAACTTTTAGTCAATATCATAACACATTTTTTTCTTTACGGCTACTGATTGTTAAACTTTTACATTGCCATTTTTTAAACGATATCGTATAATATAGAATATTCGCTTAAAAATCCTTTATAATAAGAAGAAACAACTCCCATCTGACAGAAATGTCAGAGTCGGGAAACCCCTGTATAGATACAACGAGGAGGAAATCAATTTTTTATGAAGAAACACACACTTGGAATTGACATTGGTTCCACCACTGTTAAGATTGCGATCTTAGACGAAAACGATACGCTTATCTTCTCCGACTATGAGAGACATTTTGCAAATATCCAGGAAACCCTTGCAGATCTTCTTCAGAAAGCTGAGGATCAGCTTGGTGAACTGACACTCTGTCCGGTCATTACAGGTTCCGGCGGACTGACACTTGCCAATCATCTGGAAGTACCCTTTGTACAGGAGGTTATCGCCGTATCCACTTCCCTGCAGAAGCTGGCACCAAAGACAGATGTTGCTATCGAGCTTGGAGGCGAGGATGCCAAGATCATCTATTTCGAAAACGGAAATGTAGAGCAGCGTATGAATGGCATCTGTGCCGGCGGTACCGGTTCCTTCATTGACCAGATGGCATCTCTTCTCCAGACCGATGCACCAGGTCTTAATGAATACGCCAAACATTACAAGGCACTTTATCCCATTGCGGCACGCTGCGGTGTTTTCGCAAAAACAGATATCCAGCCGCTGATCAACGACGGAGCAACCAAGGAAGACCTTTCTGCCTCCATTTTCCAGGCAGTTGTCAACCAGACCATTTCCGGTCTTGCCTGCGGTAAACCGATCCGCGGACACGTTGCTTTCCTTGGCGGGCCTCTTCACTTCCTTTCTGAGCTGAAGGCCGCTTTTATCCGAACCCTGAAGCTGGATGATGAACATATTATCGCACCGGACAACTCTCATCTGTTCGCAGCCATCGGCTCCGCCCTGAATGCAAAGCAGGATGTTACCGTTTCCCTGACTGAACTGAAGGAACGCATGCGGACCACCATCAAGCTGGATTTTGAGGTAGAACGTATGGAGCCGCTTTTTGCCACAGAGGACGACTACCAGGCTTTCCATGACCGTCAGAGTGCCTACAGGGTAAAAACCGGAGAACTTTCCACCTATAAGGGCAAATGCTTCCTGGGAATCGATGCCGGCTCTACCACAACAAAAACCGCGCTGGTAAGCGAAGACGGAACTCTTCTTTATTCCTTCTACAGCAGTAACAACGGAAACCCGCTGAAAACCACCATCAGCTCCATCAAGGAAATTTACAGCCTTCTCCCGGAAGATGCAGAAATTGCTTTTTCCTGCTCCACCGGCTACGGCGAAGCCCTGATCAAAGCGGCACTTCTTCTTGACGAAGGTGAAGTCGAAACAGTTTCCCATTATTATGCAGCTGCCTTCTTTGATCCTGAAGTAGACTGCATCCTGGATATCGGCGGTCAGGATATGAAATGTATCAAGATCCGTAACCAGACTGTTGACAGTGTACAGCTCAACGAAGCATGTTCCTCAGGCTGCGGTTCTTTTATCGAAACCTTTGCAAAATCTCTGAACTACACAGTACAGGACTTTGCAAAAGCAGCTCTTTTTGCAAAACATCCTATTGATCTTGGAACGCGCTGTACTGTATTTATGAATTCCAAAGTTAAGCAGGCCCAGAAGGAAGGCGCTGAGGTTTCCGATATCTCCGCCGGTCTTGCCTACTCCGTTATCAAAAACGCCCTCTACAAGGTTATCAAGGTTTCCGATGCTTCCGAGCTTGGCAAGCATATCGTTGTACAGGGTGGTACCTTCTATAATGACGCAGTTCTCCGCAGCTTTGAGAAGATTGCCAACTGCCAGGCCATCCGCCCGGATATCGCCGGAATCATGGGTGCCTTCGGTGCTGCTCTGATCGCAAGAGAGCGCTATCAGGAGGGCGAAAAAACCTCCATGCTTTCCATTGATCAGATCAACAGTCTCCAGTACACTACATCCATGGCAAACTGCCGTGGATGTACCAACAACTGCCGTCTGACCATCAACAAATTCTCCGGCGGCCGTAAATACATCAGCGGAAACCGCTGTGAGCGCGGACTTGGAAAAGAAAAGAACAAGGATCATATCCCGAACCTTTTCGATTACAAATATAAGAGGCTCTTTTCCTATGAACCTCTTTCCGCAGATAAGGCTACCCGTGGACAGGTTGGTATCCCCCGTGTTCTGAACATGTTTGAAAATTACCCGTTCTGGTATACCTTCTTTACAGAGCTGAAATACCAGGTGGTGCTTTCTCCCACTTCCACACGTAAGATCTATGAGCTGGGTATTGAGTCCATCCCAAGTGAATCCGAATGCTACCCGGCCAAGCTTGCTCACGGACATGTCACATGGCTGATCCGTAATGGTGTGAAGTTTATCTTCTACCCATGCATCCCTTACGAACGCAACGAGTTCCCGGATGCGGTCAACCATTATAACTGCCCGATCGTTACTTCCTATGCGGAAAACATCAAGAACAATGTGGACGAACTCAGTGATCCGTCCATCACCTTCCGCAACCCGTTCCTGGCATTTACTTCCGAGGATATCCTGACAAACCGCCTTGTGGAAGAATTCCAGGATATTCCTGCCGCCGAGGTCAAAGCCGCTGCCCACAAGGCCTGGGAAGAACTTACGGCCGTACATATGGATATCCAGAAAAAGGGTGAGGAAACCCTGCAGTACCTGAAAGAAACCGGCCGCCGCGGAATCGTTCTTGCAGGCCGTCCATACCATATTGACCCGGAAATCCACCACGGTATCCCGGATATGATCAACAGCTACGGAATCGCCGTATTTACCGAAGACTCTGTTGCACACCTTGGACATCTGGAGCGTCCCATCCGTGTCAACGACCAGTGGATGTATCACTCCCGTCTCTACTCTGCCGCAAATTTTGTAAAAACAAGAGAGGATCTGGATCTGATCCAGCTGAATTCCTTCGGATGCGGACTTGATGCCGTTACCACCGATGAGGTTTATGAGATCCTGGATGGAAGTGACAAGATCTACACCTGCCTGAAGATCGATGAGGTCAACAACCTGGGTGCGGCAAGGATCCGTATCCGTTCCCTGATCGCCGCTATCCGTGCAAAACAGGCGCAGAATAAAAAAAGGAACATCAAGCCGGCTTCCATTGAGAAGATATCCTTTACCAAGCAGATGCGTAAGGAGTACACCATTCTCTGCCCGCAGATGTCTCCATTCCACTTCGGAATCTTTGAGGCTGCTTTTAAGGCATCCGGCTATAACCTGGAAGTCCTCCCCAACGACAACAAACATGCTGTTGATGTGGGCCTTAAATATGTAAACAACGATGCCTGCTATCCATCCCTGATGGTTGTGGGACAGATCATGGATGCCCTTCTTTCCGGCAAATATGACCTGAACAAAACTGCAGTCATCATGTCTCAGACAGGCGGCGGCTGCCGTGCCTCCAACTATATCGCATTCATCCGCCGTGCCTTGAAAAAAGCCGGCATGGAGCAGATTCCGGTTATCTCCCTCAACTTAAGCGGACTGGAGAGCAACCCTGGCTTTAAGCTGACACTGCCGCTGATCAAGCGTATCGTTTACGGTGCCGTATTTGGTGATATCCTGATGAAATGCGTATATCGCATGCGTCCTTACGAACTGGAAAAAGGTATCGTAAACCGCAAGCACAAGATCTGGGAGCAGCGCGTCATTGCCTTCGTAACAGGCAGCAGCGTCAGCCATGGTACCTTCAAAAAAATGTGCCGTGAGATGGTCCATGATTTTGATACGATTCCGATTTCCGATGAGAAAAAGCCTCGCGTTGGTATCGTAGGTGAGATCCTTGTCAAGTTCCTGCCTGCTGCCAACAACCACCTGGCAGATCTTCTGGAGGCAGAAGGGGCTGAACCGGTTGTTCCGGATCTTATCGACTTTATCTGCTACTGCTTCTACAACCAGAATTTCAAGGTTGAAAAGCTTGGATTCAAGAAATCCAAGGCAACCATCGCAAATCTTGGTCTCAGAGCCATCGACTGGCTGAGAAAAACAGCAAATGAAGCCCTGGAGCAGAGCCGCCACTTTACACCGGCCGCAGATATCCGTGATCTTGCAAAAATGGCTGCGCCCATCGTTTCTGCCGGAAATCAGACCGGTGAAGGATGGTTTCTGACCGGAGAGATGATGGAGCTCATCCACGGCGGTGTCCCGAACATCGTCTGCATCCAGCCTTTTGGATGCCTGCCGAACCACATCGTAGGAAAAGGTGTCATCAAGGAAGTTCGCCGTGAGCATCCGGAAGCCAACATTGTTGCCATCGACTACGATCCAGGTGCCAGCGAAGTAAATCAGCTGAACAGGATCAAGCTTATGCTTTCCACAGCACAGAAGAATCTGCATAAAGACGATAAAAAAGACGCATAACAATAAATGCAGGTTACAAATATTTTTTTCCAAAAAAACAAATTCAAAGCTGCACAGCCGCAGGATCCCTGTCGGCTGTGCAGCTCTTTTTATTTCAGATATGATTTCTGTCAGACAGATGTTTTTCTCTGATCCATCATTCTTCACAGGAGGCTTTGCACGGAGCATCAAAGCTCGGGTTAAAGGCATAGAAATTTTTAGCATCCAGCTGCTCCTGCACAGAACGCAATGCTTCACCGAAACGCTGGAAATGAACCACCTCTCTTGCCCGAAGGAAACGTATGGGATCTGCAACTTCCGGGATGTTTTTCACCACCCGGAGGATATTATCGTAGGTGGAGCGTGCCTTCTGTTCTGCTGCCAGATCTTCAAACAGATCCGTGATCGGATCACCCTTACTCTGGAATTCGCAGGCATTAAACGGCACTCCACCTGCTGCCTGCGGCCAGATTCCCACCGTGTGATCAATATAATACGGCCCAAGTCCGCTGTTCTCAATTTCTTCCATCGAGAGATCCTTTGTCAGCTGATGGACAATGGTGGACACGATTTCCAAATGTGCCAGTTCTTCTGTTCCCACATCATTGAGCACAGCCGCGACCATCCGGTTCGGTGCGGTAAAACGCTGGGAAAGATACCGCATGGAAGCTCCTATTTCTCCGTCCGGTCCGCCATACTGGCTGGATATAAACTGTGCCAGCTTTGCATTGGGCGTCTTGATATTTACAGGATACTGGAGTCTTTTTTCATAATTCCACATACCTTATCTGCACCCTCCTTCCTGTTCCCATGGAAACGGCTGTTCCATCCACTGCCATGACTTAAGATTGCTGTCGTTTCCGGTATCAATGGTCAGCGGTCCATAAAACTTTGCATATTTTTCCAGAAGCTCATTTCTTCTGGCTGAAAGCTCACTGTAATATTCAAGAGCCCTTTTTTCTTTTGGATGCGTATCCAGAAAAAGGAGAAGATCGTCAA
The DNA here is from genome assembly GCF_022868965.1 of Blautia sp. NSJ-140. NCBI lineage: Bacteria > Bacillati > Bacillota > Clostridia > Lachnospirales > Lachnospiraceae > Blautia > Blautia sp. NSJ-140. The sequence continues at coordinate 16,005 of NZ_JALIFS010000013.1, forward strand.
TGGCAAAGCTTACCTGGTCAATAAACTGCAGCAGTTCTTTTTTGGAAGTACAATTTCCGGACATCATCGGCACCCTCCTCTCCTGCCGCAGAACGGCTTGCAAAGCTCTGGGAAGATAGTTCCGACCTGAAGAGCTTTTTTCAGTTCAAAGGTAGGCGCAAATTCCTGATATGGCACATACGCCATTGCAGGAACCTGTTTTGCCATATCAGAAAATGATTGATCCGTCCGGCCTGCCATCCCGCTATTCATCCCACAGGTATACTGATATGGCCGGCAGCCCGAACGATTCATCTGAAATCGGTCCATAATCGAAATCCTTTCATTCATGATCACGCTATATTTTATGACCGTTTTTTAAACTTGTGAAAACGGGAATGTTCACTTTCCTTCACATATATCTGTCTTTCTGCCATTTTTTCTATATATACAGGAAAATATTACTGTTTAAAAATCAGATATACAGTGCTATAATATCCTTGCCTATCTTTACACGGATGGGCGCTTTTACTTATGATTTGTAGCCCTGACCGGCTATTGAAGGAGGAAATTATGCAGGTAATTATTGTAGGCTGCGGAAAAGTCGGTAGAAATCTTGCAGAGCAGCTTCAGGCAGAGGATATTGATATCACTCTTGTCGACGTTATTGCCGACAAGATCAATGATCTCTGCGAAAATATCGACGCCATGGGAATCGTCGGTAATGGTGCCAGCATCAATACTTTAATGGAGGCAGGTGTTGATACTGCAGATATCCTGATCGCAGTTACCGCTTCTGACGAGCTGAACCTTCTCTGCTGTCTGATCGCGCAGAAGGCCAACCACTGTCAGACCATCGCCCGCGTCCGTAACCCCATTTATGAAAAAGAAATCGGATTCATCAAAGAACGTCTTGGTGTTACCATGATCATTAACCCGGAGTTTGCCGCTGCCCAGGAAATTTCACGGCTTCTCCGTTTTCCATCTGCGATCAAGATCGACACCTTTGCACGTGGCCGTGTAGAACTTCTCAAGTTTAAAGTTCTCCCGGAATTCAAGCTGGACGGAATGAGCGTTTCCCAGATCTCAGATGCTTTCCGAAGTGATATTCTGGTCTGCGCGATTGAAAGCCGTGACAATGTATCCATTCCTGGTGGTGATCACATTATACACGACGGAGATATGGTTTCCATTCTGGCCTCTCCGCTTAATGCAGCGGCATTTTTCCGTAAGATCGGTCTCAAGACCAATCAGGTCAAAAACTGTATCATCGTAGGTGGCGGAACCATTTCATACTATCTTGCCCATGCACTTCTGGATATGAAGATCGATGTCAAGATCATCGAGCAGAACAAAAATCGCTGCGAGCACTTAAGCGAACTGCTTCCGGATGCGACTATCATCAATGGCGATGGAACAAACCGTTCTCTTCTTCTCGAAGAAGGACTTTCCGAGTCCGAATCTTTTGTCACTCTGACAAATCTGGATGAAGAGAATGTATTTCTTGCCCTCTTTGCCAAAAGCATCTCCGATGCCAAGCTGGTTGCCAAGGTCAACCGTCTGGAATTTGATGATGTCATCGACTCCCTGGATATCGGAAGTGTCATCTACCCGAAAAATATCACTGCTGATTATATCCTGCAGTATGTCCGCGCCACTCAGAACAGCATCGGCAGCAATGTAGAAACTCTTTATCATATTCTGGATGGCAATGCAGAAGCACTGGAATTTGCGATCCGTGAGGAATCTGCCGTAACTTATATCCCTCTTGCAGAGTTGAATCTCCGCAAAAATCTTCTGGTGGGATGCCTGAACCGCAACGGCCGCATCCGCATTCCCCGTGGTCAGGATATGATACAGGTGGGAGATACCGTGATCATCGTAACCACTCACAAGGGGCTTCGCGACATCACAGATATACTGGAAAAATAGAGGTACTGACAAATGAATTATTCGATTATTATTTATATCCTGGGATGGATCATGAATGTGGAGGCTGTCTGTATGCTGGTTCCCGGCATCACTGCCCTTATCTACCGCGAAAAATCCGGTATTGCCTTCCTGATCACGATCCTGGCATGTCTGGCTATCGGTGTTCCTCTGGTCAGCCGCAAGCCCTCCAAAAAAGCATTCTACGCCCGTGAAGGTCTTGTTACCACTGCCTTAAGCTGGATCGTTCTCAGTATTGTCGGCGCTGTGCCTTTTGTACTCAGCGGAGCTATCCCCGATCCGATCGATGCTTTTTTTGAGATTGTTTCCGGTTTTACCACAACCGGTTCCAGTATCCTTTCTGATCCAACACAGATGCCTTACTGCATCAACATCTGGAGATGCTTTTCCCACTGGATCGGCGGTATGGGGGTTCTGGTGTTTATCCTGACACTACTGCCCCTTTCAGGTGGCTATCATATGAATCTTATGAAGGCAGAAAGCCCCGGTCCTTCCGTAGGAAAGCTTCTTCCAAAAGTCCAGTCAACTGCCAAGATCCTGTACAAGATCTACATTGCGCTCACTGTTGCACTGATCATCCTTCTGCTTCTTGGAGGGATACCTCTTTACGACAGTCTCTGTGCAGCATTTGGAACTGCCGGAACCGGTGGGTTCGGAATCAAATCCGACAGTATGGGAAGCTACAGCTTATATGTTCAGATCGTCATCACCATCTTTATGATCCTGTTTGGCGTTAACTTCAATGTCTATTTTCTTCTTCTCACCAGGAAGTTTTCTCAGGCATTGAAATCTGAAGAGGTCCGCTGCTACTTCTTTGTGATCATCGCTTCTGCCCTGATGATCACACTCAACGTCCGACATCTGTTTGACAATGTGTGGGAAGCACTTCAGCAGGCATTTTTCCAGGTTGGTTCTATTATCACTACCACCGGTTATGCCACTACGGATTATAACCAGTGGCCTGCGGTATCCAGAACGATTCTGGTACTGCTTACCTTCTGTGGTGCCTGTGCCGGCAGTACAGGCGGCGGAATCAAGATTTCCCGTCTTCTGCTTCTTGCAAAATCTGTTCGCAAGGAACTGCATCTTTATCTGCACCCCAACGCAGTAAAAAAGATCAAAATGGACGGAAAAGCGGTGTCTCACGAAGTTATGCGTGCCACCAATATTTATATGATCGTTTATCTGATGATTGTGGCTGCATCTATCTTCATCATCAGTTTTGATGAATTTGATCTTGTAACAAATTTCACAGCCGTAGTCACCACTTTAAACAATGTGGGTCCCGGTCTTTCCCTGATCGGTCCTACCGGAAACTTCGGGATCTTTTCTCCGCTGTCCAAGCTGGTCCTTTCTTTTGATATGCTGGCCGGCCGACTGGAGCTATTTCCGATCCTGATTCTTTTTCTTCGTGAAACCTGGAAGAAATTCTGATAAAACAAAAATCGGAGAACTGATATGTTATCATCAGCTTCTCCGATTTTTTTCTCCTGATACAGGCACGCTCCTGCCTGATGCTTATTGCTTTTCGCAATTGAAGCAGAGGCTTTCCCTGGTTCGGTTAACATTCCGCCTCTCATTTATTCATGTATATATTCGTCATATTTTGCTATATTCGTGGCATAAATTGTTCTTTTCACATTTATTTCAAATGTTAGACACACTTTCTTCACATTTTTGCTGTATATTATAGGTCATAGAAGGTGATGAACTTTCTATAATATTTTTCTTTTTCATACGCGCCGGTACGAAAGTACCGGCCTCCTTCCATTTACGGAGTATTTTTTTCCACTCCCTCATAATCGAAATCAGGAATAAAGCTTTCTGAAGCAGTTTCTCCTTCCTGGATAAATCCATTCTGAATCCCCATATCCACAGCAGCATCCAGAACTTTTTCATACTCTCTTTTTGTAACTTTCCGGTTTAATTCCTTAAATTCCACAAATTTTCTCACCGGCGTATACTGATTCATAATACTGATATAAATATCCTCCCCATAGGTTTCATGAAGATACCTCAGAGCTTTTATGGAATTTCCTGTATGTCCCGGCAGGATCAGATGCCGGACAATGGTTCCCTTCCGGATGTATCCATCCTCTCCAAACTCACATTTCCCGGTCTGACGCACCATCTCTCCAATTGCAGCCTTTGCAGCCTGCACATAATCCGGCGCATAAGAAAATTTCTGTGCAAGCTCCGGATCCAGATATTTCAGATCCGGAAGATAAATGTCCACATATCCTTCCAGAAGCTTCAGGGTTTCTGTTTTTTCATACCCACTGGAATTATACACCACCGGAATATCCAGACCATTCCTTCGGGCCATATCCAGTGCCTCTATGATCTGCGGTACATAGTGTGCACCTGTTACCAGATTGATGTTTGCAGCTCCTTTTTCCTTCAGTTCCAGAAAAATCTCTCCAAGCCGTTCCACACTTACAGCCCGTCCCCTGCTCCCGATGGCAATATCATGATTCTGGCAGAAACAGCAGCACAGCCCGCACCCGGAAAAGAACACTGCCCCGGAACCTTTTATTCCGGAGATACAGGGTTCCTCCCACATGTGAAGTGCAGCCCTTGCCAGATAAATTCTCTCATCCATGCCACAGAAGCCTTTTTTCCCTGCACCCCGGTCTGCCAGGCATTCTCTTGGACAAAGAGCACAAGCTGACATAATTTCTTCCGTACAGTGTGCGCTCCCTGCCATACTGCTGATTTTATTTTCATTCTCCACTTTCACTTTTCTCCTGATCTTTCTTCCATTATCGTTATTTTCTCTACTAGTTTAGCACATCACGTCTGCTGCCAACAAGTCTTTCTCTGTTTACACTATATCCTTAATATAGTACAATGGATTTCATGAAATCTTAAGAATTTACCCCTTTCGTCTTAATTTCCGACTGCTATTCTAACAACATCAGGGAGGTACAAAAAAGTGGCTAACATACTTGTTTGCGATGACGACAAAGACATCGTGGAAGCTATCGAAATCTATCTTACACAGGAAGGCTATTGCATCCTGAAAGCCTATGACGGACAGGAAGCGCTGGATATCCTGAACAGCGAAACTGTAGATCTGCTGATCATCGATGTGATGATGCCCCGTCTCGACGGAATCCGGGCAACAGTCAGGATCCGGGAAAGCAATCCTCTGCCCATCATCATCCTGTCCGCAAAATCTGAAGACACGGACAAAATCCTTGGACTTAACATCGGTGCAGATGACTATATCACCAAACCCTTCAATCCTCTGGAGCTGATCGCCAGGGTAAAATCTCAGCTGCGCCGGTACACACAGCTTGGCTCCGCTGCACCGGCATCATCGGAACACATCTACACAACCGGAGGTCTTACGGTAAACGATGACAAAAAAGAGGTGCTGGTAGATGGAGAAGCGGTACGGATGACGCCCATCGAATATAATATCCTGCTTCTTCTCATGAAAAATCCCGGACGTGTTTTTTCCACCACGCAGATCTACGAGAGCATCTGGAATGAAGATGCTCTGGCCGCGGATAACACTGTAGCCGTCCACGTCCGTCACATTCGCGAAAAGATTGAGATCAATCCCAGGGATCCCCGCTATCTGAAAGTTGTCTGGGGCCTGGGTTATAAAATCGAAAAACTGAGCCGGTGAGCCAGCCGGCCATGAAGTATCTGTACTTCAGAAAGGGGTATTATGAATAAAAATAAACATACGGGAAAAAAACGTTCATTTATGCGCATTCCTGCTCTTGTCCTTGCTCTTATCCTGCCTGTGATCATGGTCTTTTCAGCGGCACTGGTGATCCAGGCAGGTATCCGGATAGACTCTGCAGAAGATCTTAAAACAAAGGATTATTTCCAGACTTCTGCTTTTGCTGACAGCTTTTACTCAAAAATTTCCACAATCCTGTCCGGGATCTCAGCCAGGGAAATCCTGGATAAAACAAGCGAAGATGCATACATTGATCTCGGAGAGCTTTATAACGGAGATTCTCTCTCCTTCAAAAACACCTCCGGACTGGCTTATTCCTTCAATGATCTTAAGGAATGGAGTTCACAGACGATCCATTCCAATGATAACTGGATCGTCCTGGGCCTTACCACCCCGGAGGGTGAAACAAAATATATGTACTATTCTGATTTCAAAAAAGCTCTGGAAGACGGAACCCTGCAGCTAAATGCCAACTCCGGTGCCCTGAAATACGAGGGAATTTCCCAGAAAGACTGGACTGAGCGGATTCTTTCTTCTCTGAGCGCCGAATATGCAGACGGCGGCATCCAGTCACAGGAACCTCTGAAAAACATCACAGACAAAAACGGAAACGTAGTTTACACAGATGTGGCAGATATGCTCACTCCAATCCTTGAAATCCCCTGTGCACCGGAAGGTTACGGCAGTCTCCTGGATTACATGAATTCCACCTCATCCAAAACCAGGAATTTCAAAGGGAACCTGGCCGATGCCTTTGAGCAGCTGGATAATGCCCGGGATCTTTTTTCCGGCTGGACAGACGCTGCTCAGACACTGGATGAGTACAGCAGTGATAATTCCAATATCCATTATGCCTATACGGATAACACCTCACAGAAAATCTTCACAAATACAGATGCAGCCTATACTTCCGACCTGACTGATATTTCCGGTTTTTCAGACAAAAAGCCTTACGTGTTCCTAAGTGTCAACGAAGCTGCCACAGATGAAAAAAATGCCCGGAATGGTCTTATGAACCTGAACCTTTCCGCTGCTGCAAACCCTTCTGTAGGAAACTGGATCGATCTCCTTCGAAACTCCACATACGATGAAAACTGCAGTTTTCTTGCCTGGATCGATGATACCAGCCTTCCTGTACAGGATTCCATTAAAACTGACAGACAGAATTTCCTGACTTACCGTACTTTATTTATCCCGGCTGCTGTGATCACCGTGATCAGTTTTCTGCTCTTTATCATAGATTTTATCTGGCTTACTGTCCACACCGGAAGAAGAAATTCCGATAGCGGTAATACAGACACGGCTCAGCCAGAACTGAACTTTTTTGACAGGATCTATACGGAAGCAGCAGCAGGACTCGTGTGTATCCCGGCACTTAGTGTATTGACCGCAGGACTGAGCATGCAAGCTTCCACCTATAACCTTGTCTCCTCCCTGATCATCCTAGGTATCACGATTTTCCTGATCACGTGCCTGTTCTGGATCGGCTATTTAAGCCTGATCCGCAGGATCAAAGCTCGCACCCTGTGGAAAAACAGCCTGCTTCGCAAATGCCTGAAGCTTCCCCGTCTGTGTCTTTGTAAAGCCGGTAAGCTGATCGATTTTTTCTCCAGGAATACCATCAGCAGAATACGTATGGTAGTGGGACTTGGCGTATTTCTATTCCTTGAATTTTTCTTCAGTGCCCTGCTCGCGGCATCTGATGGATGGTTCCTGATGTTTTTGCTTCTATTTCTTCTGGATCTGGGTGCGCTTTTCTGCGTCTACAAAATTGCTCTTGGACGGGAACTCATCCTTGATGGTCTGAAACGGATCACCGATGGAGAACTCACTTACAAGATCCCGGAAAAGGAACTCCGTGGTGATCAGAAAGCAATGGCACAGTATATCAACCGCATTGGTGACGGGCTGGACGCTGCCGTGGAAAAAAGCCTCAAAGATGAGCGTATGAAAACCGAATTGATCACCAATGTCTCCCATGATCTGAAAACGCCGCTGACTTCCATCATCAATTACATTGATCTGCTGAAAAGACTGAACCTCAAAGATCCGGAAGCACTGAAATATCTTGAGATTCTGGATTCGAAGGCACATCGTCTGAAAAGTCTGACCGAAGATGTAGTCGAAGCTTCCAAAGCCAGTGCTGGAAATCTCTCCCTGGAAATGGCGGATCTGAACTTTGTGGAAATGCTTTACCAGGTGATGGGCGAATTTGAAGAACGGATGGAAAACAGACATCTGACCCTGATGACACATCTGCCTGATTCTCCTGCCATGATCTATGCCGATGGCAGACGGATGTGGCGTATCCTTGAAAATCTTTTCGGCAATATTCTGAAATATGCCATGGAGAACACAAGGGTCTATGCGGAAGTTCTTCTGGAAAAAGATCAAGTCATCTTTACCCTGAAAAATATTTCCGCACAGCCTCTGAACATTCCGGCTGAAGAACTGACCGAACGTTTCATCCGCGGCGATGTTGCCAGAAATACAGAAGGCAGCGGACTTGGATTATCCATCGCACAGAGCCTTACGCAGCTTCAAGGTGGCACCTTTAAACTTTATCTGGACGGTGACCTTTTCAAAGTCTGCTTAAGTTTTCCACAGAAGATCTCTCACACAGCCTTATCCACACCGGAAGATCTTCATTCCGAAACACCTTCTTAACCATTCATAAAAAACAGCAGCCGAAGCCCTGATGCTATGATGGATCAGGGGCCGGGCTGCTGTTTTCTCTTATTTTTGTTCTCTTTTACACTTTAATGGTGATCTCACGGTTTGTCCGGTTATATTTATAATACCGGACTCCGGCTGCATCCAGCATTTTTTTGGATGCGATCACAGACGGAGTATCTGCATATTTATCACAGTCATATACAATAGTCCTGATCCCTGCCTGGATAATAGCCTTGGCGCATTCGTTGCAGGGAAACAGGGACACATAAAGCTTGGCACCTTCCAGACTTCCTCCCCGGTAATTCAGGATGGCATTGAGCTCACTGTGTGTCACATAAAGATATTTGGTATCCAGCGGATCTCCTTCTCTTCCCCAGGGAAACTCATCATCGGAACATCCCTTTGGAAATCCATTGTACCCCATTGACAGGATCTTGTTATCTTCACTTACGATACAGGCACCAACCTGTGAATGAGGATCTTTGGAACGCATGCCGGAAAGCATGGCAACCCCCATAAAATACTCATCCCAGGAAAGATATCCCTGTCGTTTCTGTCCTTTTTTATCCATACAGAATCCTCTTTTTTCTATTGGTTTCTTATTGATCGATCAATCCTCGATCATGTTGATTCTTCTGATATGACGCTCATCCCCGGAAAATGGTGTATCCAGGAATGTATCCACGATCTTCAGAGCAAGTCCCGGTCCTACTACACGACCGCCCATGGCCAGAATGTTGGCATCGTTATGAAGTCTTGTTGCCTCTGCAGTAAAGCAATCTGTACAAAGTGCAGCACGGATTCCCTTAAATTTATTAGCAGTGATGGAAATTCCGATACCTGTTCCGCAGATCAGGATACCTTTCTCACACTCGCCGTCCACGATCGCCTGTGCTACTTTCTTTCCATAAACAGGATAGTCTACAGATTCCGGACCATTGCATCCAAAATCTTTGTACTCCAGTCCTCTCTCTTCCAGATGCTTCTTTACCTCCTGCATCAGCTCATAGCCGCCATGATCACATCCCAGTGCTATCATTTTCTTTCTCCTCCTCAACATTGATAATTTTATGACCAGCCGCTTTCAATAAGCGGTTCATGATCGCCTGTCCCATTCTTGGTGTAAAAAATGCCTCTGAATAAATGGCACTTACATTACAGCTGTCAAAATCACGCAGGACCTCGTACAGATGATGCGCGATCGTTTCTTCCTGCTCCCGGCTTCCGATACTCTTTACGATTCCATGTGAATATCGGCCTTTTGTTTCATCTGTTGCGATAATTCCCACAGTCAGTCCCTTATCCTCAGCCTCTCCGGCTCTTTTTTCGATCTCCGCGATCACACCCTCTGTGGATCCCTCCACAATGGCAAGATCTGCCTTTGGTGCATAATGACGATATTTCATTCCCGGTGCTTTTGGATGGACCTTGCTGTCCGGTTTGATCAGCCCCTTATCCATCCTTACATCTCCAAGTGTTTCCCGGAGCATTTCCAGGGAAATATATCCCGGCCGCAGGACTACCGGTATGTCTTCTGTAAAATCTACGATAGTCGATTCCAGACCGATGTTTACCTGTCCTCCATCAATGATCATATCAATGGCTTCTCCCAGATCCTCTGCCACATGTCCCGCTGTCGTAGGACTTGGTCTTCCGGAAGTATTGGCACTTGGCGCTGCCACATATCCCCCAGCCGCAAGGATCAGCTCCTGTGCGATACGGTCACTTGGAAAACGTACTGCCACACTGTCCAGTCCTCCGGTTGTTTCCTTTGGCACGATATCTGCTTTGGGAAGGATCATTGTCAGCGGACCCGGCCAGTACTTCTCAGCCAGTACTCTGGCTTTTTCAGGAACCTCCGTAACGATCTTATCCAGGTCACGGATATCTGCGATATGTACGATCAGCGGATTGTCCGAAGGTCTTCCCTTGGCTGCATAGATCTTCATCGATGCTTTCGGATCCAGGGCGTTTCCTCCGAGACCGTATACAGTCTCTGTGGGAAATGCCACAAGCCCGCCGTTTTTCAGGATCTCGCCACCTCGGGCAATTGCCTTTCTGTCTATATTCTCCGCTGTCATAACTGCTATTTCTGCTTTCATTTTACGCTCCATTTACTGTCTGATATAAATCCCCTGCTCTTCAATAAAATCCTCCAGGTCCTGAAGGGCATCCTGTGCCCAAGTTTCGGATTTCTGAAAAGTCTTCGGGAAAAACATTTCCTTTACTATTTTTTTGCCTGTTTCTGTTTTAAAGATCTTCTCTGCACTTTTCTTTATATGTTCTTTATCCAGTCCATCTTCAAAATAATTAACCAGAAAATCAGCTTCCACAAGGATCTGATAATCCATCCCATCAATATCCTTATAGGTATGATGATGTCCTACCAGATATTCCACTCTGCGGATCACCCTATCTTGAAAGCCCAGTGCGGTAAGCATCTCTCTGGCAGCTGCCGGGCCTTCTGCTTCCTGCGTTTTTCCATCAGAGCGTCCGTATTTTTCCATACCGACTTTGATTCCGATATCATGGACGAGAGCCGCAGCTTCCAGAACATACATCGTATCTTCGTCCAGACCCTCACCCTGGCCGATCAGCCTTGAAAGATCATGTACCTTCACAAAATGCTGGATATGTTTCGGATCCCCCTGATAATAATGGATCATTTCCATATAAAGTCTGTCGATTCTGTTCATAATATCCTCCTCTCTGCTGCCATCCCGCAACTGTTGCTTTTTCTGTATACTGCCCAGCAGAAATCTCTCAGAACATATCTGTACCAGTCACATAATAGTTATATTATAGCGTTATTATGGAAAAAATGTCAATCCTGCTCCACTTTCACAATGTAGGTTCCTGACATATCATCTTCAAAGACAATGCTTCCCAGACTCTGAAGAACACTGTCATTAAGCCCTGTTCCGTATTTTTCTTTTTCCTGTCCTCCTACAAAGATATAGGAAATATCATAACGGCTGATCAGTTTTTTTACCGTCTCTGCATCTGTGGAAGTATAAATAGTCTGGATGTCCGCACTTTTTTCATTGAGGTCAGGTACATTATTTCTCCAGAGCCATTCATGCACATACCATCCCAGTACGGTCGGAAGCCCCGTAGATGCAGAAACTCTCTCATATCCGGTATAGCTGTCCCCGTTAGCCTCGAGCACCACAGGAGAGCCCTTGATATTCTGCTTCAGCCAGCGGATCGCCGACGCATCCTGAGGAAAATCCTGCTCAAGAAATGTAGTTGCATCCAGTCCCTGATACTCCGAAACCTTCCAGACATCCCCGAACCAGGAATGTACGGCATTTCCGAAATAGCCCACGGTCCAGAGCAGTACAAAAAGTCCCACACCTGAAAGGATCCGGATGATTTTCTGTTTGGATACCACCAGCATACGGTAAATCCCATATCCCATTGTCATTCCGAAAAGGATATATGCCTGATACGTCAGCTTGAACATAGTATTGGCTCTGGCATTTCCATTTTCATAAATATCCCGTACATATACAAGCTCCGGGATCAGAACCAGTCCGATAGCACATAAGCCCATGATCACTGCAAAAAGATCCGGAACTGTGAGCGCCTCCAGCAGCCTGTAAAGGCTTTTGTGCTTCAGTCCCCTCATTTTTTCTGTGATAACAGACAGGATCAGCAAAACAGTAAGGATTACCGGAAGCCCCCAGAGGATCAGAAGCTGATACCACAGTGAATGATGCTGTGCCAGTGCCACTCCCTGTACCATCGTATCAAATTTCAATGTAAAGGGCAGGATCACCAGATAAGAGAGACCTATGATCTCCACTGCCTGTACGATCGTCACTGCCAGGATCCTGATTATCTTCCCCTCAAATCGTATGATATTTGCGATCAGGACAACGCCGCCGGTCACTACAAAATAGATCACAAAATCCCAGTAATTGGTCCACTGGAACATGCCAAGAAAAACTGACGCCAGAAGGATATGCGGCATCAGAAGCTGTCTCAGCCAGAAAACACTGCGTTCCTGTTTTTCAGGCTCAGGCCCTCTTTTTCGGATCATTTTCAGCCATGCATAGAGCATTCCTGCCAGAAATGTCACAAACATCACATTTACCACATGGGCATGAAGATCCCCCAGGACAAACGAATAGCATGGGAATTCATGTATGGTCTTATCACTGTCATTCACCGGATTATACCCTATGTAACGTGTTGCATCCGGGAACCAGTAGCTGGCTGCTTCTGCCGCCCCCTGCATCTTCCGAATCAGCGGTAATACACAACGATAGACGATATAATGTACATTTCCTGCGATAGATACCGCAATGCCTGCAGTAATTCCTGCCAGTGACGGAAGATATTTCTTCTTTCCATCCAGCCGTCCATACAGCCTGTCCTTCGTCATCTGACGGACCAGCGAAAACGGATACACAAAGGCAAACGCTGCCACAAAGGTACGCATCAGATTATAAGTCACTTCCACTCTGCTTCCTGTAAGCTTCGTAAGAAATACTGCAAAATACTGCCCGCCATAGTAATAATTGATGGTTCCCTGAGAATACCAGAGATCACGTGCAGGAAGAGTTTTGCTCCGCATCATGGCCTCCATGAAGCCATAATCCATAAATTTTTCTGTTCCGTATGCCTGCGGCCGGAATCCAGCCAGATAAGTCCAGAGCAGAAAAATCCCAAAAAACAAAAGCTCCTCCCGAAAGATCAACCGGATCTTTCCTGACGGATAGCATTCAATCCCATGCTTCAGCTGAACATGAAAAAGTACAGCACACAAAATGCCAACAGCCACAGATACTCCTACACACACTGCTGCTGTAAAAGGAAGAATTTCCACCGCTACCAGAAACCAGGTGAGAAATCCGGTAACCGCAATGGCAAGTACCTTTGAAAAAAGCCAGCCCCGGTCTTCAAAGCCTCCGAAAAGCCTTCCTGTGACCGGCATTGCCACCATTCCCATAAACAGTGCAAGCAGCCACCACGTCCAGAATGTCCATACATCTCCTCCCAGGAGATACGCAGAAAGTACTGTCAGGATCACTGCTGCAGTCAACTCCGGAAATAATTCTCTGATCTTTTTTTTCATCCTTCTGTCCCCCCTGTATCAGATCCTGCTCCGCAGACGGATAAAGTCCGCAAATGCCTGTCTTCCGATCTTTATGATCCGTTTCATGTTGATAGAGTTTTTTCCGGCCTGTCTCGGTCGGAATGTGATGGGGATATATTCCACATAAAGCTGATGTTTTTCATAGATCACAGTCATCAGCACATTGGAAAGGAAAAATCCGTCTGGGATACGCTTCAGTACTTTGGCGAGCTGTTTTCCCTCCATCAGCCGATATGGCGTATTTGCATCTTTTACCCAGGTTCCAAAAATAAGAAAAAGCACAAGCCGCAGTATTCTTGTCACAAAAATCCTGGAGAGCCCATCCTCTCTCTTCTGCCGGTAACCGATAAGAAGCCCGCACTTTTGACGTTTTTCCCAGAACTGCCAGAATTCCTCCGGAAGTGTCTGCCCGTCTGAATCCGTCTGAAAAATATAATCAGCATCTTTTCCCACTGCGTAACGATATCCTCTGAGTATTGTTCCTCCATGCCCTTCATTCGGTTTATCAATTCCTATAAGACGGTCATACTTTTTCTGATAGTCCTGTATTTTTTTGTAGGTAGCATCTTTGCTGCCGTCATTCAGGATCACCAGGCGGCTGTCCCCGCCGATCTTCTCCACTACCGGATACCATTGCTCGATCACGGTCCCGATATTTTTTTCTTCATTATATGCCGGCATAATGATATATAAGCTGTCATGTTTCATAGATTCTTATTCTCCCATCCTCTGAGGTATACACCAGTGGATATGTCTCCCTGATGATATCCTCACGACATTCCTGCTGTTCAAATTCCATATCCTCCTCAAACAGGATATATGTGATCTTTTCCTGCTTTACGGCAGCTTTCAGTACCTCCGGATCATCCGTGGTATACATGAGCACTGCCTGGCCGGCACGATAGCCCGTATCGTACCCTGCAGACCATGCATAATAAGGCCATCCGCAATACAGCATGGCACCGGACATAGTAACCTCATTCATGGTATATTCCGGCGTCAGCAGAAGGTCATTTTTCTTAAGATTCGCACTGAGCCAGTCCGTCAGGCTGCTTTCCATATTTACAGTCATCCTGTGTGCGGAATCGTTATCTCTTAAGATGATCACGTAATCGTAGATCCCGGTTGCACTAAGGCAGATACAAAGGACGGCTGCCACTGCGCGACCGGCCCATTTCTTCCAGCCTTTTTTTCCCTCAAGGAAAACACATCTAACGCTCCATCCCCAGAACACTGTCACAAATGCGTAGGAGATCATCACATATTTATGGTTGACATTGATATCCGGAGTCAGCGATACCAGAAATGCAAATACCATTGGTAGCAAACAGCCCATCAGCACTGCCCGCTGACTTCTTTTCAGAAATACTGCTGCCACGATCATTCCCACAAAGAAAAATCCACTGATCTCCACCAGATACCAGAGTACACCGGAAATGCTTTTATTGTCTGCCAGAAATCCCCAGTAAAAGGATGGACTCATAACACTTCCCGACACAAAGATCTTCGACTGCAGTTCCGAAAAAAGTACCGCCAGTCCGGCACAGATCATATAATCCAGCTTACCGTCAGAAAAAACTGCCAGTCCGGCAAGGATCAGAAGACCGCCGATCAGCGCAGCTCCGTTCCAGAAGGCAGTTAATCCCAGAAACAGACCCAGAAGGATCGCCGTACCCTCATTTCTGCAGAGCCAGGCTTCTTTTGTAAAAAAGCGGTTACGGATCCACAAAAAGCCCTGTTCCTTGTGACTGCATCCGGCTTCCACCCAATCTATAAAAGTCCATACCGCTACAGCTGCCATCAGAAGACCGAAGGCCAGATGCCGCTGGTTCAGATATACATTGAAATTCCATAATCCCCAATTTTCATTGGTGGTATAACCGATAAACGCCGTATTTTCTTCCAGAGTCCGTACAAGATCCCCCGCCTGAAGATGTTCCCACAGATAACGCCAGAACGCTGTTCCGCTGCGGAAAAAAAAGAAAACAATGGCAGCTGCCCCTGCCCAGAAGCTTTTAAACATCCGGTAGCTGATCCCGTAAAGCACCATAAGAAATCCCACCAGAGACAGGATGCTTACCAGATTATATCCCAGATCAAGACGAAAGCCCAGATACTCCAGATTTCCCACAAGGAACTGGAACATAAAATGATATTTCACATCCTGCCCGCCATAATGCGGATACTGGGTTGGAAAATTATTTCCTCTGGAAAAAGATCGCATCATTGCCGTGTGGGGTGCATAATCTCCATATACAGAAAAACCGGAGTACAGAATGCCGTCTTTCATGTAAAAAACGTAAAACATCATCCAGGTCACAAAGACCGTCAGAATGCCAAAAAGCAGAAGCTCTTTTTTCAGGATCCATTTTCTGCTGATCATCCGTTCGGATATCACAAACGTTTTTTTCTGTTTTTTCTTTTTCCACCGGAAGATTCCCGAAAGCAGCAGGATATCCACCAGAAATACGATCAGATTTCCATAAAAAAGAGGATGCTCTGCCCCCGCGCATATGCTGAACATCCAGGAAAGAATATAGACTGCCCAGGTCAGCATCAGGATCCCTATTCCAAATGCTGCCGGCAGGACCACCCATATCCTGTTTCCTCTTTCAGTTGTTTGACGCGGAAACAGACATCCTGCCATTTCCAGTCCTGTTAACATACATAATATAAGATAAATGATTCCAAGCATAGGATTCTCCTTAATTCACGTAAAGTATAGCAGAATCACCTTCCTATGAAAAGGCTATTCACATTTTTTTCAATTTTTTTCGTTTTCCTTCTGTTTTTCCAGATATGTAACGATTCCATCGGCCACAGCCTCTGCTACCTTGCACTGATACTTCTCTGTCTGAAGCAGGGAAGCTTCCTCCGGATTTGTAAGAAATCCACATTCTACGATATTGATCACACCCGGACTTCGCTTCAGAAGATAATAAGTCCTGTTTCCTTTTGCCACCCGAGGCCGTACAATGGAAAGCTTCCGGTTCATGCTTTCCTGGATCGCAAGTGCCAGTGCTTTTCCGCTTTCCGAATCTTCATAATAAAATACCTGCGGACCTTTTACTCCGGGATCACTGTAGCTGTTCTGATGGATACTCACAGAAAGCACCGGTTCATATTTCCGGATCTGTTCAATACGATTCTGCAGATCCTGTGCTTTCATATTTTTTGTACCATTTTCATAAAGACCTTTATCTTCTTCCCTGGTCATCACTACGGCAAGGCCTTTTTTTTCCAGAATCCCTTTAAGTTTCATGGCAATATCCAGATTGATCCCTTTTTCCTTCAATCCACCGATTCCCACCATTCCGGAATCCATACCGCCATGGCCGGCATCCACCAGGATCACCTGATCTGCTTTTATATTTCCGGATACATCTATAAGTCTGCCTGCAGTTTCTGCCGCTTCCCATGACAGAATATAAAAACAGACCAGCATAAGAACTGCCATTGCCAATTCTATGAAATGTTTTTTCAACGCAAAACACCCCCGGCATATTTATTTTAATATATGTTGCCGGGAGTGTTTTTAGCATTGTGAAGATCACAATGTTTTCTTCTGTTTATGACAGGTTTTCTGTGATCACGCTCCAGATTCCGCTGTTCTCGAACCCAAGCTTCCACTCTGCCACACCTGCCAGTTTGTATTTTTTGATCAGTTTAACCTTTTCCGCAATAGACTTAGAGTCCTCCAGCCAGATCTGGTATGTGGCACCGTCCCCTTCATAGGTTCCGTAATTCTGACTTGTCTTTTTGTCCCAGTACGTTTCTGCTCCGTTATCACTGATCGTCTGCTGTGCCTGATCCATACCGATGGCCTCACTTGTCAGTGCACCGCCATCTGTAGTCTTCCAGAGCCTTGTGTAGAACGGGATCGCAAGGATCGTCCGTTGAGCTGCTACTTCTGAAAGCGTATCCTTAACCCCCTGTTCTACCCATGGCAGAGATGCCACGGAACCTGCGTCGGAGCCTACGTAATGCTCATCATAGCCCATAATGATCACATAATCTACAACCTTGCCCTGTTCCGCACGGTCATAATGACTGGTAAAATCTTCCGGAACCGGATTATCTACCGAAAGCACCAGGTTATTGGCGTGGCACTGGATAGAAAGCTCTCTTAAAAACTGAAGGAAATGGATTCCTGCTTCTTCGCCCAAAGATTCAAAATCAACATTGATTCCATCCAGTCCTGCTTTCAGTGCATAAGTGATCAGCTGATTCTCCAGATTCTGCCTTGAACTGGTTTTTGAAAGAACTTCTGTGGTACTCATGTTCTCATTAAAATTATCCACCAGTCCCCATACCTTCAGTCCTTTTTCATGTGCCTGCATCACATACTCCCCAGATGCAAGACTAGAAATATTTCCGGAGTTATCCGTTACAGAAAACCAGGTTGGAGAGATCACATTCACGCCTGTCATATTCTGTACCGCATCTGCGAAATAGCTGTTTGCATCTGTGCTGGTAACCTGGTGCCATGCCAGGTTCACCGGCTTATCCATGGTAAGATATGTATAGGACTCTGTCTTAAAATCCCTTTCATAATCCGTTGTATCCACGGCACTTACCTTTTTCTTCTGAACATAACCGATGTAACCGTCATCGGTTGCCACCTGATCCCAGTCCTCACCTTCATTCATCAGCCGTAGAACTGTATTCTTCGCCAGTTTGGAAAGAATCGGCGCCTTGATCCCGCCCCGGTAGCGGATCACTGTATCCTTCTTTGTGGTCACGGTCTCCACATTGGTAAATTTGTACTGTATCGCAACCCTTGCAGGATCCTGCCCTATATAAGAATCGATATCTGTATACTCTTTTACATAATCCAGTTTCAGATAAACCGTGTCATCCTTCAGCCACACGTTTCCGTCTGCCTTATCTGAAGCCGGTTCCTCTGTGAGACTGGATGGTGTTGCATACAGGATCTTCTTGTTTTCACTATCCCAGTAATATCTCTGATTCAAATATCCGTTCACTACATCCAGCGGAAGATATACATCTTCTCCTGAGATAAGTGCCTTCTCCTCCAGTTTCTCAGTTCCAAGTATCAACGCAGCCTCACCGTCTGCATTCTGTCCGTAGTATTCTGTCAGATTCATCTGTTTCCTGCTTGGTATAATCTTATTGATCCCGTAAACAGCCCCTCCGGCAAGAACGACCAGAACGATCAGCAGACCTACCACAAGGATCGGTATGTGTTTTTTTGTCATATTTTTTTCCTCTCGGTATAAAATGTCATAATTTGTTTCATTATAACATATCTTGTCTACATTTCGTTATAAAAATCGACTTTTAATAATTTTTCACAATTTCTTTAGAATTTCGGTTCCCCGCATGGTATGCATGAGTGCAGGGGATGATCGTTATCCGGGGAACCGTTTTTTCTTATGTACGGTCATTCTTTACGAATAAGATCAAAGCTTACACAGGCGATATGGCCGTCTTCATCTTCCGTATAATCCCGCATATAGACCCCGTTTTCCGCAATCTGACAGGCTTTTGCGATTTTTTTCGGAGTGCTTGGTGCTCCATTGAGATAAAGAGAAACTCCGTTCTCACGATAAAGCTCCAGTTCCCTTCGAAGGGGTTTTGCGGATTTCTTTTTTTCCTGTGATATATTTGGCGTATCCCGACCTCCTTTCCTGGTTAGATTTTCAGAAAACACCAGCAATGGTTCTCGAAAAGCTGCAACTTCCCTGTTAGGATGATACTTGTAATAAAATATAAATAATAAAATGGGGAAAATTTATCTGTGTACCGACAGACTCGCCGATGAATTTCACACAGAATCCTTATCTTCAGAAAAATATGACTTTAAGTTATCGTTACTGTCTTCTTGCTTCTGGGATGAGACAGCTTTTCTGATTTTCATTATACCTGATTTCCCTTCAGATGCAAGTCTTTTATAAGAGAATCAGAAATTTTCTTTTTTCTCAGGTTTCTGCATCTTTACATCTTGTGTATAACTGTTATATAATACAGTATGTAAAAGATTAATTTATTCACCTATAGGATGTGATCATATGAAAATAGAAAAAATCAATGAAAATCAGATCCGCTGTACCCTGACGAAAGAAGATCTGGACAGTCATCAGATCCGTATCAGTGAACTTGCATACGGTACCGAGAAAGCCAAACGTCTCTTTCGTGATATGATGCAGCAGGCACAGATACAGTTTGGTTTTGAAGCAGATAATATTCCTCTGATGATCGAGGCTATTCCTGTCAATGCCGAAAGTGTTATCCTCATTATCACTAAAGTGGAAGATCCTGAAGAACTGGATACACGTTTTTCCAAATTTGCCCCCTTCAAGGGCAACAAGCCTTCCGATACCGTAGAGATCGATGGCGCTGACAATATCATCGATATCTTCCAGAAGCTCTGTGAATCCAAACTTAAGGATCTTTCACAGAAACCGAAAGAAAAAAGGGCAGAAACTTCCACCTCTCAGGAAACAGAAACTCCGGATGCATCACAGCAGCCGGCTGAGAGTTCTGTAAAGCTTATACGCCTGTACTCTTTCCCGGAGCTGGATGATGTTATTGCCGCAGCTCATGGTATGAATGGTTTCTTTACCGGTGATAATACTCTCTATCGTGAAGGAGAAGACGGTGTCTATCAGCTGGTTCTTCATCAGTCAGACTGTACACCTGAAGAATTTAACAAGGTCTGCAATATCCTTTCCGAGTATGGCATCGGCCGCGCATTCACACCAGCCGGTGAAGCCTACTTCAGAGAGCACTGTGCACTGATCGCTGATCATGCACTTCAGAAGCTTCTGAATATCTGACAAACCAGATATCCTGCAGACAAACAAACCGCTGTCGGAATGCGATCCATATGATCTGCATTTCCCGACAGCGGTTCTTTTGTTTCAGCAAAAAAGCTTCTGTTTATTACTCACCAAGAAAATCATTGATCTGAGCTACGAGGACATCTGCATCCAGGCCATGGACCATTGCTGCTTCCTCCAGAGATTCCATCTGTGAAGACGGGCAGCCAAGACAATGCATTCCTGCTCTCATCAGGATCGGTGCGATATTCGGGTCTACAGTGAGCAGTTCTCCGATCAGCATGCTCTTTGTAACTTTTGCCATGATTGTATTCTCCTTTACTGTTTTATCGAAATATTTTCATTCCGTTCTGCTATTATAATACGAATCCGGGATGGAATCAACGGGTTATGAATTTTCAGTTTTGTTTATAAATTTATACTTGTATTCTTTATGCAGATATATTAGAATGGGGATAGAATCCCTGGTAGGGGATACATACAATACACAATTTAAAAGGAGGATATCAATTATGGCATATGTAATTTCTGACGAATGCGTTAGCTGTGGAACATGTGAGGGTGAGTGCCCGAACGAGGCTATTTCTCAGGGAGACGAGCATTATGTAATCGACGCAGACGCTTGTGTTGACTGCGGAACATGCGCTGAGGCCTGTCCAGTTGGTGCTATCTCTGCTGAGTAATGCACCATTAGCTTGATAAGCTGCTATAATGAATGAGGCTGCCGGTTTACCGGCAGCCTTTTCTGTTTCTTTTATTCTTTTTTCCCTCACAGGAAGCTGCTGCTTCTCTTCTTGCCTGCTGCTGCCTGCGGATTGCTTCATCCAGAGAACGACACCGGTACTCTCCTTCTTTCTTTCTCTGCATTTCCTCACGGATCAGGCGTTCCATGATTTCCTGAAACTCCAATATCTTATCGTTATCTGCTCCGCACTTCTCTGTATTCCCGGATTCCGCTTTTTCCATGAACTCCTTTTCAGATCCCGTATTTTTCATTGGGGTATCTTCAAGCTCAACAGCTTCTCCCTCCAGAATCCTGATATCAGATTCTGAAAAATCCGGTGTATCTGTCTTTCTTACCTCCGGTGGGATCAGTGTACGGATTGCTTTCAACTGAAGTCCCTTACTTTTCAGCTCATTTATTTTAAGAAAAAGCTGGATATCAAACGGTGTATAATAGCGATGTCCCAGTTCATTGCGTCCGATCCGAAGCTCCAGTTCTTCCTCCCAGTAACGCAGGACATAAGATTTCACTCCGGTCAGTGTTACGGCCTGTCTGACTGTATATCTTTTTTCCATTGTGAACGCCCCCTTATATAGAGATTCACTGCTGCTGTCTACAGTATAACCCCTGAGATCAGGAAATAGCAAGATTAATCGGTTGACATAATTTTACCAAATATGACTCTTTGCCTATATCCATAGCATCCCGAACTCCACTATCACACTGACAAAAATACAAAAGGCCATCAGGATAACTATAAGCTTTCATCCTGACAGCCTTTCATTTACCGTCTGCACGGCTCTATTTTTTCATATTTACAAACTGGGTATATCTTGGCAGCCATACCAGCTCCACAGTTCCGATAGGACCGTTTCTCTGCTTGGCTATGATAATTTCTGCAATGTCTTTCTTCTCGGTATCCTTGTGATAATAATCATCTCGATAGATAAACATGACCACATCCGCATCCTGCTCAATAGCTCCGGACTCTCGAAGATCCGAAAGCATTGGTCTGTGATCCGGTCTCTGTTCCACTGCACGGCTAAGCTGTGATAACGCAATTACCGGTACATCGATCTCTCTTGCCAACGCTTTCAGTGATCGTGAAATATCTGAAATTTCCTGCTGTCTGGAATCCGATTTTCCACTTCCGCTCATCAGCTGAAGATAATCGATCATGATGATCCCCAGATTATGCTCAAGCTTATATTTTCTGCATTTGGAACGAAGCTCCGCAATGGAAATTCCAGGTGTATCATCAATAATAAGATTGGAGCCACCGATAATATCCGCTCCTTCTACCAGCTTCGTCCAGTCCTCATCTTTCAGATTTCCGGTACGGAGATTCTGGGAATCCACGTGAGATTCCATAGCAAGAAGACGGTTTACCAACTGCTCCTTGGACATCTCCAGACTGAAAATAGCCACGGTCACATCTTTACGAAACGCCATATACTGGGCAATATTCAATACAAAGGCAGTTTTTCCCATGGAAGGTCGAGCTGCGATCAGTACAAGATCAGACGCGTGCATACCGGAAGTCTTATAATCCAGATCCACAAATCCGGTCGGAATCCCGGTAACGGAGCCCTTCAGCTTGGAAGCCTTCTCAATATTGCTGACTGCATTCAACACGACCTGCTGGATTGGCACATAATCGCTGCCATTTGTTCTCTGTAAAATATTAAACAGCTTTTTCTCGGATTCCTCAAGTATGGTTTCCGTACTGTCCTTTTCCAGATAACAGGCATTGGCAACCTCTTCCGTAGTCCTGATCAGCCGACGGAGAACTGCCTTTTCACTTACGATATTGGCATAGTATTTCACATTGGCTGATGTAGGAACTGCTGCGATCAAATCACGGACATATTCCATACTGCTGATGTCCGGCGGAAGTTCTTTCTCCTTGAGACGATTCTGCAGAGTGATCAGATCTACCGGCTGTCCTTCATTACAGAGTTCCACCATGGCATCAAAAATGATGCCGTATTGTTTTTGATAAAAATCATCACTGGTCAGGATCTCGGAAGCCACCAGGATCGCATCACGATCCAGGATCATGGATCCGATCACTGACTGCTCTGCCTCAATACTGTGAGGCAGAATCCTCTTGATCAGTGCTTCTTCCATTGATTACGCCTCTTTTACCCAGACTTTGAGACTTCCGGTTACCTTCGGATGAAGTCGTACCGGAACATTGGTAACACCCAGGTTACGGATCGGATTCTCCAGCTGGAGCTTTTTCTTATCAATCTCAAGATTCAGCTGTTTCTTGGCTGCCTCAGAGATTTCTTTTGAGGATACAGAACCGAATGTTCTTCCGCCTTCACCTACCTTCAGAGTAAGGATAACCTCCTTTGTGGAAAGCTCCTCTGCAAATGCCTTGGCAGCGTCCAGGTTTTCCTGTGCAACCTTTTCTTCATTTGCCTTACGGAGTTTCAGGTCATTGAGATTCTTGGAGGTAGCTTCAACACCAAGCTTTTTTGGCAGGATCATGTTTCTTGCATATCCGTCACTTACATTTACGATCTGTCCCTTTTTTCCCAGGGATTTAACATCTTCCAGAAGAATTACTTTCATTTCTATTTGTCCCCTTCCTGATATAACTGGTCTATAATTTCTTTCAGCATTCTTTCGGTCTCATCCATGGTGTCTTTCACCTGTGCACCGGCAATATTCAGATGTCCGCCGCCGCCCATCCGTTCCATCATGACCTGTACATTCACCTCATCAATGGCTCTGGCACTGATGTAAACCTCATTATTATAGCTGGTAAGAACAAAAGATGCCTTGACTCCTGCGATATTGAGCAGCTCATTGGCCGCCTGTGCTCCTACAACGGTAGGACTTTCCAGGCCTTCACTCGGACATCTTGCAATGGCAAAATAATCTCTGTAGATCTCCGCAGTACGAACTGCCTCCGCTCTCGCCTTATAAGAATCAATATTATCCCGGAGCATCTTACGTACACGTGTCACATCTGCTCCGCATCTGCGCAGGAATGCTGCTGCCTCAAAAGTACGCACACCTGCTCTTGTTGTAAAGTTGTTGGTATCGATCATGATACCCGCATAAATACAGTCCGCCTCAATACTGCGAAGCTTCAGCCCGTCTGCAAAATACTGCAGGATCTCTGCGATCATCTCACAGCTTGAGGATGCATATGGCTCCACATAGGACAGAACTGCATTCTGGATTACCTCGCTGCCGCGGCGGTGATGATCCAATACCACAATGGTCTTTGTCATATAGAGAAGATCCTGGCATTCGGTATAGCTTGGCTTGTTGGTATCCACCACAATTACTACCGTATTGTTATCCACCAGTTCTTTGGCCTGATTACTGTCCACAAACATGGACGGCTCATAATCCGGATTCTCCATAAATCCACTCATCAGCGGCCGAATGGATGTGGTCGGATCATTGATCACAATATGCACCGGCTTGCCAAGAGTCTTACCGGCACGGTAAATACCGATTCCGGCTCCCAGAGCATCCACATCTGTGATCTTGTGTCCCATAACCACCACTCGATCCTTGGTGCTCATAAATTCCTTCAGAGCCTGAGCCTTCACTCGTGCCTTCACACGGGTTGATTTCTCCATCTGCTGCGCTTTGCCGCCAATGTAGGTAATATTATTTTCATTTTTGATCACTACCTGATCACCGCCACGACCCAGCGCCATCTCAATGGCAATTCTGGCATATTCGTAATTCTGGATATACGTAGAAGCATTCAGACCGATTCCGATACTTAATGTCACAGCCATTTCATTTCCGATGTTAACCGTCTTAACCTCATCCAGGATATGAAAACGCTGTTCCTTCAGTGTTTCCAGTGAACTCTGGCGCATGATCAGAAGATATTTATCTTTCTCCAGTTTCTTCACAAGGCCGTCAAAGTTGGAAAAATATTTCGTGATCTTACGATCGATCAGTGCGATCAGAAGGGATCTGCGCACATCCTCCACACTCTCAAGCGCCTCTTCATAATTATCCAGATAAGCCAGTGCCACAACAAGCTTATTGTCCTCATTCTTCTGAATGTATTCCTTAAGCTCTGTTTCATCATAAAGATACATGGCGATCAGACTGATATTCTGGGACATATTCTCCAGAATATCAGCATGACTGACCACTTCACCCATAGTCACCCGCTGCATGGAAGCCCGATAGATCCGATCCCCGAAATGTATACTGATCTCGGAAATTTCCAGTTCATCGGCTACAGGAAGCTTGTCCGGAGTAATATCCGGGAAAACTGTGCTGATATTTTTTTTATAAAACTGATCTCTCCCCGTGATCTCCGAAAAAATACGGTTGGACCAGATCATACGGCCTTCCATATCCATAATGGCATAAGGAAGCGCCAGTTCTTCCAGCATCCGCTTTTCTACCACATCATACTGATTGGCAAATGCGATCATATCATTGACGATCAGCGGTTTGTGATATCGAAAAAGCTGTACTGCAATAAAAATATAGATCACAGTACCTGCAGACACCAGAATTCCGGCCTTTACACTTACAATAAACACCAGCAGATCCAGCAGCACAACCAGGACCGAAAGGTACAGCGGCCAGCGCATGAAGTGTTTCATAGGCCCCTTGAATTTAACTTTGTTGTTCATTGCTTTTTCCTGTTCTTAATGTAATTTAACCCACAAGTTATTTAACATTATACCAGATTCCTTATTATAATTCCATAGCAA
Organism: Blautia sp. NSJ-140; assembly: GCF_022868965.1. Lineage (NCBI taxonomy): Bacteria > Bacillati > Bacillota > Clostridia > Lachnospirales > Lachnospiraceae > Blautia > Blautia sp. NSJ-140. Next base: position 41,650 of record NZ_JALIFS010000013.1, read on the forward strand.
TGATAAAATCTGTTTCGCTCATAAGAAAGAATCCTGCATATAAAAAAACAAGGCCGCTGCCTTCAGATGACTGCTCATCTGTTTCGCAACGACCCTGTATAAGATCAGAATTAGTCCTGAACGTATGGCATCAGGGACATATGACGTGCTCTCTTAACAGCAACTGTCAGTGCTCTCTGATGTTTCGCACAGTTACCTGTAATTCTTCTCGGGAGAATTTTACCTCTCTCGGAAACATACTTTCTTAACTTTGCTACATCCTTGTAATCGATCTCGTTATTCTCTTTACCGCAGAATACACAAACTTTTTTTCTTCTGCGTCCGCCTCTTCTCTTCATCGGAGAATCTGGTCTCTCGCCTCTATTGTAAGCCATGATTGTTTCCTCCTATCTTATTCGTCTCATCTGTCTTGATCAGATGTTCTAATTGAACGGCAGCTCCTCATCAATTCCGTCCGGAATGTTCATGAAGCCGTCGGCGCTTGCTGCGCTCGGACTCGGCATAGACGGTGCAGGTGCTGCCTCTGTTCTCGGATGAGATGCTGCATAGCTGTCGCTTGATGCTTTGCTCTCAGCAAATTCCTGATCCTCAACAACAACCTCAGTCGTATAAACCTTCTGTCCCTCACGGTTCGTATAGCTTCCTGTCTGGATACGTCCCGTAACTGCAATTTTCAGTCCCTGTCTGAAATACTTTTCCGCAAATTCTGCTGTACGTCCAAAAGAAACACAGCTGATAAAATCAGCACTTGCCTCTCCGTCACGACGGAATCTGCGATCAACTGCCAGTGTATATCTGGCGATTGCCAGGGCATTTTCTCCTGCGGAATATCTTACCTCAGGATCTCTTGTCAAGCGTCCCATTAATATTACTTTGTTCATCGTTCTACCTCTCTTATGATTTCACTTAACTGAACAGGTTCTTAATGGTGTTTTCGAAAATCCGCTGCAAAAATTATGCCTCTTTCTTGACAACCAGGTATCTTAATACATTGTCCATGATGCGGACATGTCTCTCGATCTCCGCCGGGCACTGAGAATCTGCTTCAAACTGAATAAAATAGTAGAAGCCTTCATGCATTTTCTGAATCTCGTAAGCTAATTTCTTCTTACCCCATTCTTCAACTTCTGTGATCACGCCGTTGTAACGTGTGATGTAGCTTTTTGCTTTCTCAACTACAGCGTCACGTGCTTCATCCTCAAGCTTAGCGCTCACAACTAATGCTAACTCGTACTTGTTCATGCTTGTCTTAACCTCCTTATGGTCTTTTGGCCCTTTGCCTGTCAAAGAGCAAGGATATGAAATATATCACGATTGTTGATTCTAGCACATCTCTCCCGTGATGTAAAGCATAATTTTAATTTTTTTCGAATTTTTTCAAATCTCGTGTATTTTTCTCAACCAGCTTACGTGCCACCATGATCTGATGTCCGCAGCCCTTGCATTTCAGACGGAAATCCGCTCCTACACGAAGGATCTCCCATTCTTTACTGCCACAGGGATGAGCCTTCTTCAGTGTGACAATATCTCCAACTTCATAATTTAATCCCATTTGATACTCCTCATTTTTGTTTTTGCAGATTATCCCGGGTTCCCATATTTTCAGACTCTTATCTGAGAAAACACCTGCCCGATCGGTTCTTTAATAAGAAGATCCGCATATTTATCCCTCGGTGTCGGTGCCTTGTTGATCACCACCAGATGATCTCCCCGGAAATAATCAATCAGACCTGCTGCCGGATATACCGCCAGAGAAGTTCCCCCGATGATCAGCACCTCCGCCTCTGAGATCACTCTTACTGATTCCTGTATCGTATAGTCATCCAGCCCTTCCTCATAAAGGACCACATCCGGCTTGATCATGCCACCGCAGCTACACCGCGGAACACCTTCAGATTCCTTCATATATTTAAAATCATAGAATTTCCCGCATTTCACACAATGATTTCGGTAAACGCTTCCGTGAAGCTCCAGGACCTTTTTACTTCCTGCCATCTGGTGAAGATTATCGATATTCTGAGTGATCACAGCCTTCAGCTTTCCTGTTTGCTCCATCTCCGCCAGCTTCAGATGTGCTGCATTCGGCTTTGCAGTATCACAAAGCATCTTATCTCTGTAAAATTTAAAGAATTCCTCAGGTTTTCGCATAAAAAATGTATGGCTTAAGATTGTTTCCGGCGGGTAATCATATTTCTGGTTATACAGTCCGTCCTGGCTTCGAAAATCCGGGATCCCGCTTTCTGTTGAAACACCTGCACCGCCGAAAAATACAATATTTCTGCTCTCATCAATGATCTTTTGTAATTTTTCTATCTCATTTCCCATATCATTTCCTCCCAAACTTATCCGCAAAAGCTCTACTGTGGGTTCACTGCATTCACTCTTTTTCCCTGTACCACAAAACGTGTTGCCTGATTGCCGGTACAGGTTGATAATGTAACGATCTTATCCTTCACATTGGCTTCACTTGCAGTGGCATCTGTTCTGATCTCCGAATTCTGGAACATTTTTTTCTCATATTCCAGAAACTCTTTGCCAGGTCCCTTAAATAAGGTATACGTATCGCTGTTTACAGAAGTCGTATACGCTGCAATGATCTCATACCGGTAATCTTTTTCCGGTGTGAGGATCCAGAAATATTTGCTGGCATTGTAAAGCGTCTCATCAGCTCTGTATTTTTTCAGCATTCCAAACATGGAACCATTCTTCATATTGTGTCCGTACACCAGGGTATTACAATCGCTGAAATCCCTTTTGTTCTCATAATCAATAAAGATCGTTCCCGCAAAATTATAATTTTTCTCATATGTCTGGTGCAGATAAAAATTATTATCCTCTCCCTGTACCACCGGATAACTGATCTCAGGCAATGCCTCCATATAGATCCAGCCGATCACATCCTCATTGATACTCCTGAGAGAATCAAAATCAACACTCACAGGTGCTACAGGCTGTTCATCCGGCTGATTCATCTCTTCCACCTGGTCCGGATCACGTTCTGTCACTGCCATTTCGGAAATGCTGTTATATTCATCGGTTCCTTTTTTATATTCTGTATAAATATGATAAAGGTTAAAAGCTGCATAACAGAAAATACAGATTGCCACGATCAGAACGATCGTCAGAATATGATCTCCCACTGTTTTTTTCTTTTTCACCTTGTTTTTCCTGCTCATAATCACACTCCTTTAAATCTGTCAGGATCATCTGGTTTCTGTATTTATTATAAATATCCCTCCGTTTTCTTGCAACCGTTTTGTTTTTGTCCTGTTTTATAAAGAAAGAAGCCGCCTCGGAATGGGCGTCCGAAGCGGCTTGTAAGGTATGTTCTATTTCAGAACTGCTGTTATTTTCAGGCCAGTTCTTTTCCTGTAAGCATTTTGTATGCCTGGAGATATTTCTCAATAGTCTTGTCAACGATTTCCTGAGGAAGTGTCCAGTCGTTGTCCGGATTGGCTTTCAGCCAGTCACGTGCAAACTGTTTGTCAAAGGATGGCTGACCATGTCCTGGTTCATAGCCTTCTGCCGGCCAGAAACGGGAGCTGTCCGGTGTCAGCATCTCATCACCGATGACCATGTTTCCGTCCTCATCAAGACCAAACTCGAATTTTGTATCTGCAATGATGATTCCCTTGCTGAGTGCATACTCTGCACATTTTTTGTAAAGAGCAATTGTGTTGTCACGAAGCTTTTCTGCATACTCGCGTCCTTTTCCCGGGAAGTATTTCTCAAGATGATCGATACTCTGCTCAAAGGAAATATTCTCATCGTGATCACCGATCTCAGCCTTGGTAGATGGTGTGTAGATCGGCTCAGGCAGCTTGTCGGATTCCTTCAGCCCCTCCGGAAGCTTGATGCCGCATACAGTGCCGTTCTCCTTGTAGCTTGCCCATCCACTTCCTGTGATGTATCCACGTACGATACACTCGATCGGCAGCATGTTCAGTTTACGGCACATCATGGATTTTCCTTCGAATTTCTCCTGCTGGAAAAACTCCGGCATATCCTTGGTATCTACAGAGATCATGTGGTTCGGAAGAATGTCCTCAGTCATGTCAAACCAGAATTTGGACATCTGGGTCAGTACAGCACCTTTCTTTGTAACTTCGTTATTCAGAATTACGTCAAAGCAGCTGATACGGTCTGTTGCAACCATGATCAGACTGTCTCCATTGTCATAGATCTCACGTACTTTACCTTCTTTGATTGGTTTTAATTCCTGCATGTTCTCACACCTCATCATTCGGTTATTTGATTTTTGTTTTCGACACCGTTACCGTATCACCTCACAAGCCCTCCTGTCAAGATGTCAGGCCCCTTTCAGTCATAAGTATTCGTTAAGGGATCATTCATATTTCTAATAGTGACGCACATTCCTCCTGAAGCTTTCTCTCCTGCTTCCGGTAAAGAAGCTTCTCACTGCAGGCAAAATAAGGATCACAGCCATACTCCCGGATAAAGGCCGCCGCATGGGTGTTCCGGGTCAATCCGGTAACAAAAAGCACCGTTTCCTGTCCGTCCCCGAAGCATTCCTTCATAAATGCAAATGCCTGTTCCAGCTCCCCGGTGATCTTTTTCGCACAGGCCTTTCTCTTTTCCGCCATTTCCGTAAAAAACTGCCGGATCCGTTCAAAGCCAGCCTCTGTTTCTGTGATATGCTCCTTGCGGATAGTAAGACTGAATTCCTCCAGAGTGCGGATCACAAGCTCTTCCGTAGTCTGCTGATCTGCGGTAAGAAGCTCCGCCTCCAGACGGACAGCCAGACTTTTCTTCTTCATATCTGTAAATTCATCCAGCGCCGTCATGTCCTTTTTATCCTGGAGAAAAGCTTTCAGATGCAGAAGTTCCTGATAAACAGCACCTGTCTCACCATCCATCTTCTCATAGGTCAGAAAACTTCCGTTCAGGCCGTCAAGCAGAAGCCCTGTCACAAGGAAGCGTTCCTCAAAGGAAGCATCCTTCGCCATTTTTACCTTTTTCTGCTGCTCTTCCTCCGGCATCTCTCCGGAAAGCAGGCGTTCCAGGCCATAGTCCTCTCCGTACTTCCGGTACAGCTGATAGCTGGCAAAAAAACTTCTTGCGATCTCATCTCTGCATAAATACTCCCCGACCAGATTCTCCGTGATCTCCACGCCCAGTTCCTCATAAGCCTTCAGGATCTCAGACAGATCTTCCCAGCCTCTTGCTGTCACGAAGAATTTCCCGTCCACTGTATTCTCCACAGAATAAAAATGATCCTTTTTCATGCCGAGATAAGCCAGGATCGATCCGTGGATCTCCTTTTTCCAGGCATACTCCATCCACACCTCAAGATCTGCCTCGATATCCATCCTCCGCACACGGTCCAGTGTTACAATATCAAACTCCCGGACCGATTTATTATATTCCGGAGGATTTCCTGCTGCCGCGATCAGCCATCCTTCCGGCACGCTGTGACTTCCGAAGGTCTTGTTCTGAAGGAACTGCAGCATAGTGGGTGCAAGTGTCTCGGAGACACAGTTGATCTCATCAATAAAAAGGATTCCCTCCTTCTTCCCGGTACGTTCCATACAATCATACACAGAAGCAATGATCTCACTTAAAGTATACTCTGTGATGCTGACCTCTTTTCCATTGTAGCACCGGGTCACGATCCTTGGCAGTCCTACCGCACTCTGTCTTGTATGGTGGGTGATAGTATAGGCTACCAGACCTGCCCCGCATTCCTCTGCCACCTGCTCCATGATCGCTGTTTTTCCGATTCCGGGAGGTCCCATAAGCAGGATAGGACGCTGCCGGAGTCTGGGAAATGTATAGCGCCCGGCTGCATCCTTCCGGTTGTAAGCCAGTAAGGTATGTTTGATCTCTTCTTTTGCCTCTTTTATATTCATGTTCTGTAACGCACTCCTTCCTGCTCTGCCACAAGCCGGATCGCCCAGGGCGGAACAAGCTCCATTTTTTCTGTTTTATGCAAAAATACAAAGGCCGTTTCATAATCCGGTTTGCTTCCGGGATATATCCCGTCCCCGTCTGTAAAATAGATCAGCGCCTTAAGACTGCGGATTTCTTTTTTCTCCTGCTGCTCCTTCACATACCGGAACACCGGCCGGAAATCTGTTCCGCCCCGGCCCTGTATGGTGATATTTTTGCTGTATTCCTTCCATTCTTCCTCGGAATGAATCACCTTAACATCCTGGATACAGCAGTCACACTGGATCAGGTACACCTTCATTTTATGGAAAAAATTCTCTTTTTCACTGAGAATGGAATACGTTTCTCCAAGGAATCTCCGCACAGTCTCTCCATCACAGGAACCGGAAGTATCAATGGCGATCACCAGCTCCTCCAGACGGTTCACTTCCTTATATTCCAGCGGCTCGATCAGCGGAAGATTTCCATAATGCTCCATCCCGTAATTATAAAAAATATAATCAAAGCTTTCCGTATCCAGTTCCACCTCTTCCCGCAGCACAGAAAACTGACGGAGAAATTTTTTGTAATCGTACCTTCCTGATCTTACCGTTCCTGTTTCTTCCTTCTGGTCCCCTTTCTGGCTTCCCCGCCGTTTCCGGTGATCCTGACGGTTAGCGGCAGTATAGGAAAGAAGCTTGTTCCATTTTTCCTTTGTTCTTTTTCCTTTTTCTCCTGTGCAGGTGTCCCACAAGGTGTGATCGTCAAAATGGAAGGCTTCTTCCAGTTCTTCCAGGTGAAACGGAAAAGCCTGTTCCTTCAGCTTCCGGCAGATCTTTTCTGCGGAATCCGACCTGTCTCCCAGAATATGAAAAACCTTTTCACGGATTTTTTTCGCATCGCCGCCTGTCTCCAGAATCGGAATCTTTTCCCTGGAAATGATCTGTTCTACTGCAATATCACAGGCCAGGTTCCATAAGCGTCTGTCCTCCTGGTCTTCCCGAAAAAGATGCAGATACAGGCAGTGCAGCAGCATGTGCAGATAACCTCTTCGTACTGCCTCCGGCCTTTTTACATAAAGCTCCAGCAGATATTCCGGGAAAAAAAGGAAGAAAGCTCCGTCTGTTCCAATGGTTCCGGTCTGCTCTGATCCCTTCCCGGAAATACAGGCAAAGGCACCGTCCAGATATGGAAAATAGTAGTACAGCTCGTTCCTTATATTTTCCAGGATATGTATTCCAAGCTCTTCCTGCCTCCGGTCCACCGAATGCCTCCTTTCCTGATTTCCTGAAAAAAAAATCACAACTCGAATTTTTTCTCTTTAAATCCATAATTTGCTTTTTTCAAATGGAGAAGTCCCATCAGCGCCGCAGGTCTCCTCCACTCTTCGGCCAGTTTCAGGAACACTTCCAGTTCCTGTTCCCCAAACCATTCGTTCTCATAAAGCTTCTCGATCTTTTCCCAGTCATCTTCCAGGATCAGACGTTCCACAGCCGGACGGATCCTTTTCTTAAGATATGCTCCATAATGCGCGCGTTCCTCTTCCTCCACACCTTCCTCCAGAAAATATCCCCGCAGGGCAACTGCCAGCCGCAGCGGCTCCTGCTTGGTACTTCCGAATTTCCGGTAAAGATGAATGGCCTCTTCTTTGGCATCCTCGTTCTCTGCCCGCATTTCAAGAGCAGTGGCAGCAACTTCCACATCTTTTTGAAAACGGCTTAATTCTGTCATAGTGATCCCTCCTGTCTGCTGTCGGTTTATAGTGTTCGAGAAAATGCTTTTGTATGACATTATCATATCACGTACCGTTTTGTTTGAACATTATTTTTTGGTAAAAAAGAAGCCGCCACTGCCTTTTTACGACAATGACGGTCTGAAGATTTTTCTCAGATTCCCTTTTTATAAAGAATAAATGAATAGATCATTGGCACAAGGATGACCAGCAAAATTACCGCAAAAACAATTTCCGTTTTCAGGAGCAGCGAATTCATAAGAAAAAGCAGCCCTGACAGGATCAGTATCCAGCCTGTCATACGGTTGGTACGGTTCCAGTTCTCCTCGCTGTTCAAAGTCCAGGGAAGCTTCATTCCCACTGTATAATTCTGTTTCACCTTATGAACGTAATTTCCGAGAATGATAAACATGATACCTACCATGATATTCACGATCACACCTATATCAAGTTCCATTCCCAGAGCAAGTCCGTAGATCGCCATGCAGGTGATCACAGACACCACCGGAACCAGCCACAGGATCATGGTAAAAATACGCCTGTTGATATTTTTTCTCTTTGGATCATTGGCTGTAAAAAACACGCAAAACAGATGGATCAGCAAAAGCAGAAACGGAATTCCAAAAACTGCCATCGGCTTGCTGCTCCAGCCGTTGGCCACATTGTGCTGATCAAAATGTGTTGCGATCTTCTCCGGCAGACGGTCCCACAGCAGGATCCCTGCCAGTGACGGTGAGATCGTAAGGATACTCCCGGAGATCAGGGACATTTTATATTCCTTCAGAAACTCTTTTCTTTCTTCACCTTTCATCATTCTTTCCCCCTTTCAGATCACTGAGCCACAGAAGCAGCTCCTCTACAACTGTGGTATTCAGTTCGTAATACACGAAATTCTTTACCTTCGTCTCCCACACAAGATCTGCTTTCTTCAAAATTTTCAGATGATAGGATATGGTTGCACCTGTCATGTCAAAATGTCCTCCGATCTCACCGGCTGACATTTTCCCGTTTTTCAGAAGCTGCAGGATTTCTCTCCGCACAGGATCCGAAAGTGCCTTGAAGGTTTCTGCAAACGCCATCGTGTATGGCTTCCTCCTTTCGGATGGTATTTAGAAATATTTCTAAATAGAATATATCATTTTCGGCTTTTCCAGTCAATAACTATTTAGATTTTTTTCTAAATAGTTGTATTTGTCATATATCAAAAATGAGGATACCGAGCATCGCCTCTGCGACCTTACGATATCCTCATTCACCATCGATCAACCATTATTTATTTTTTCTCCTCTTAAACCTACCTCATGCAAAAACCAAGACTGGATGTGATCTCCGGCGCAAGCTCCGGCACATGTGCACAAAAGTCCATCTCTCTGCCAAGGCCAATAGATGCAACTCCAAGAATGGATTTGCCATTTACTGTCCTGTTTCCCCTTTTCAGATCCACTGCAAACGGAAAATGCTCCGTCACATCAAGAAAACGGTTCACTTCATCCATGCTCTCAAACTGTACTTTTCTTACTGTCATCGTTTTTTCACCTCTTTTCTCTGTTTATACTATTATATTACTATGATATAAACATTTGCTAGAGTAATTTTTTTATAAAAAAGGTGATTTTTTTAGATGTTATCTTCTCCTATTTCTGTTACAATATAAAAAACAACACCCAGGAGGTATCAAAATGTCAAAAAAGAACCTTATCGCAGGACAATCCGGCGGACCGACCGCAGCTATCAACAGCAGTCTTTACGGTGTGGTATCTGAAGCACTTAAACATACAGAGGAGATCGACCATGTTTATGGTATGGTCAACGGCATTGAGGGATTTTTAAACGGAACAGTCCTTGATTTCCAGGAAGCACTTCCGGAAGAGCAGCTTCTCGCTCTTACCTGGACACCCGGCGCCTATCTCGGCTCCTGCCGTTACAAGCTTCCGGAATCCCTGGAGGATCCGGTTTATCCGAAGCTTTTTCAGAAATTCGAGGAGATGAACATCGGCTGGTTCTTTTATATCGGCGGCAATGATTCCATGGATACCGTCAGCAAGCTTTCCCGCTATGCCGAAAAGATTGGCAGTGACATCCGTATCCTCGGTGAGCCGAAGACCATTGATAACGACCTTGTAAACACCGACCATACTCCCGGATTCGGAAGTGCTGCCCGCTACGTAGCCTCCACCGTCCGTGAGATCACCCTGGACGCCTGTGTCTACGAGAAAAAATCCGTCACTATCATCGAGATCATGGGACGTCACGCAGGCTGGCTCACCGGAGCTGCTGCCCTTGCCCGGAAATACGTCGGAGACAATCCGCTTCTCATTTATCTTCCGGAAACCGATTTCGATGTAGAAGAATTTCTCCTGAAAGTTAATGCTGCCTTTGAGAAAAACTGCAACGTCGTAGTCTGTGTATCTGAGGGAATCCACGATAAAGACGGCACATTCATCTGCGAATACGACAGCGCTGCCGGAACCGACGCCTTCGGTCACAAGATGCTTGCTGGCTGCGGTAAATATCTTGAGAATCTTGTACGCAGCCGTCTTGGTGTCAAAGCCCGCTCCGTAGAGCTCAATGTAAGCCAGCGCTGCTCTGTCTCCATGCTCTCTGAGACAGACCAGCAGGAAGCAATTCTCGCCGGTGAATTTGGTGTACAGGCTGCCCTGAACGGCGAAACCGGAAAGATGATCGCATTTAAACGTCAGAGTGATTCTCCGTACTCCATGAAATGCACACTGGAGGATGTCAACGTTATCTGCAACGAAGAAAAGACTGTCCCTGTGGAATGGATCACAGAAGACGGCTCCGATGTCACCGAAGACTTTATCCGCTATGCCCGCCCTCTGATCCAGGGAACTGTAAATGTTCCGGTTGGCGAGGACGGACTGCCTGCGTTCGTCTATCGGAAATAAGATTTGTGGTAATGCGGATAAAAATATCCACATTTGCTGCGTAACTCTGTCCTGAACAGATGTATCCGTCATTCGATAAAAATGCACCGGGAATTTCTGATAGTTCCCGATGCATTTTCTTTATTTCTCTCTATATATTTTTCTTTTTTATTTCTTACTGCGGTATGCTTCTGCTTCCCAGTGTGTGATAAAATATGTGATCTCATCGGTCATCTGCAGCGGGCCGCCAAAGCTCTCCGCATACACTGCAAGCTTGATCGCATCCTTTACCAGAAGCTGTGCCTTTGCTGCCTTTCCTTTGTCATCTTCCATGATAAACGCGCCAACACCCTGTACCAGGATCAGTCTTGGCTCTTTATCATGCTCTGTCATAAATGCATCCATCGCATTTTTCGCCTCATCAATATTTTCTACAAATAACGGATAAGGTCCGCAATATACAATATGATCCGGAGTAAACGGCTTCAGAAGAGGTGCTGCAGCAGTGTTGTCTTTTACAAAATTATCAGCCTCCGCAGCCGGTACGACTTCCACCGCATGTCCAAGCAGACTGGAAAGTTTCTGTGCTGCCTGCTCTTTTTCAGGTGTAACTGCATCACTTACATCCGCAGTTCTCTTTACCTGCTTTTCCAGCTTTCCGATCACACCATCGAATAAAACGCCAATCTCCTCTACAGTATCAGCCGCAACAAAAATTCCGTGATTCTGAAGCAGAAGGATCTGCACGTCTTTTCCTGTTTCTTCTTTATAGGCATTCATTTTCTCGAAGCAGATGCGGGCAAGTGTGTATCCCGGTTTGCAGATATCGATCCAGAGTACATCTTTTCCAAGAAGCTCTTCGCAAAGAGCCTTTGCGCCCTTTCCGCAGGTCAGTCCATTGATAAGTGTCGGATGAACATGCAGGACATACGTATAGGCAAACAGATTGTGGAGCAGTGCTTCCACGCTGGGACGCTTTGTTTTATCCTCATCGGTCACTGCCGCCATTACATCTGCAAGATATGCAGATTCACGCTTCACATCATCCGCCGGATATTCCGTTTTCATGATCTCATTCAGACGGGCTCTGTCCATTTTGACAAATTCCTCTGCCTTAATGGTAGCAAGCTGTGTACCGGATCCCTTTACATACAGTGTTGTATCGTCTTTTACAGAAGTATTACCGCCTCCTGCCAGAACATAAGCCGGATTGCTTCCGTAAGTATTTGACATTTTTACCAAAGTTGAAAGCTCCATAGTAAAATCCTCCCTTTTGTATCATTATATATTTTTTCCATATATTTATAGTACACGATACAAAGTGAATTATCTATATGAATATTTTTTCCAAAATTAGTACTTTCGTATCCTTTTATTACTTTTCCAAATGTAATATCTATACATCTTTCCATTGAGTTTCTTCTGCGATCCGGGAAATCGTTTTTCCTTTATATATAAATAATAAGCAGCATACATGATCAAAAAAACAGATCATCTCACGTCAGCAACTCAAAGGTATGATACAGATCCACCCTCCCATACCCCCACTCCGGGTTTGGGTACTGCATGTTTTCTTCTCTTCTTGCGCCTCTCTGCAGATAATATTTCACGCTGCTCCCGGTAAAAAACGGCTGATTATTCCGTATGATCGCCCATTCAAACAGAAGTGCCGCGATGCCGGCGGTCTGTGCAGCGGATATACTGGTTCCGGAGCGGGTTCCAAATCCGCCTCGTACCAGCGGCACTTTTACGTTAACGCCAGGAGCTGCAAGATGTGGAGTTATCATGCCATCTGGCGTATAGCCTCTGCCTGCTGCAATGTAGATGCTTCCGTCACGGTGCTGGTAGGCGGTTGCCGTGATGCTGTTCCTGGCGTCTCCCGGCGCTGTCACCGTAGTATAGGGGGATGGTTCCAGAAAATAAGTATCCTGGGAGATCAGCCCTTCCACAGGAAGCCACATATGGAACTTTACGTTCTGCTGATTTCTTGCCTTGGTAAAAATTTTCCAGATACCGGACGCCGGATGGAAAAATCGAATATACACCAGCGAATATCCGGTCTGACGCTCGATCAGGATATAATTCACATACACCTTTGTTTCCACAAAAACAAATGACAGCTCCTGAGTCCTGAAACCGATGGAGCTGCTTACCTCCAGTATCTCTCCTGTAGGTGACTGAATGGAAAGCCCGTAGATTTCCGGCGGCTCACCCCAGAATTCCATGGTAAAGCCCTGCTCTCCTTCCGCCACACGAAGCTCCGTCACGATCTGCTCCCTTCCCTGAGAAAAAAAGCCTGCACTGTGGTTTCTGGTATTTCCTTCGTTTCCTGCTGCCACAGATACGGATACTTGGGAAAAATTTGCCACATAGTCCACATACTGGCTTAACGCATTGGTCCCCAGATGTGCGCCCTGGCTGCTTCCGATTCCCAGACAGATAGAAAGTGGCATCTTCAGCTTTTTGGCCTGGGTAATCGCAAAAGCAATGGCCATCATCACATCATTTTCCTGAAAAGCTTCTGCCTCCGGAGGATAAAGATAAAAATTACGGAGATATTGTTTTGCCGGCTTTACCTTGATGATGATCAGGGTTGCCTCCGGCGCTGCTCCGGTAAAATTTTCTCCGGGTACCATATTTCCGGCAGCAATACCTGCCAGTGCCGTGCCATGGCCGTTGGTATCTCTGGATGGCACGATGGCAAACGGCTCCTCGGAAGCCAGTGCCCGGTCGATATCCTTTTTCCGGAATAATTTGCCATATGGAACTTCTGTATCTGTTATATCATCCCCATCTTCCGGCAAATTATCTGCATCTCCATTTTCAGCTTCCAATTCCCGCCCAGACTGATTTTGTTCTTCATCTTCTATGGACTGATCCCATAAATAAGCGATTCTGGAGCCGCCTGCATTTCGAAACACTTCATTCTGATAATCAATCCCCGAATCGATCACCGCCACCGCAGTACCTTTTCCACGCAGCTTCAGATAGGGGTGATCGTGCAGCCTGTTGATCCCTGATTCCCCTGCTGCCTCCATATCCATGTAGGTATAGCATTTCGGGATTGAATTATAGGAGATTCCCGTAACCTCGATCTCTCCCATACTTTCCAGCGGAACATAAAGAACACCGAAAATTTCATTGATTGCCTGAAAAGATGTCCCCGGAAAAAGTTCCATAGTATCCTGAACATTCTGCATATATTTCACGATAAAATCCCCGAAGCGCTGACTCTGTGCCGGATTTTCCGTCTGCGCTCCGGGGATCTTATCCTCTGTTTTCATATTTGGTTCAAAATCTTCTTTTCTGAGCATGACAGGCCTGCTTTCGTCTTTTTCATAGATGTATGCAGCGAAAGCCTGTCCTTATACCACTATTGTCCAACTTTTTCCTGATACATGGAACTTCCCTGATTCGTTTAAACGCAGCTCTTGCTGTCTCTTTTTTTCCTGATCAATGTCAGCAGCACGATTCCCGCAATCCCGGTAAAAATACTGATAAACTGGGACGTCGACAAAATCCCCACACTTCCACGGATAATATCCCCACGGAAAAACTCGATCACAAACCGTCCAATGCTATAAAAGATCAGATAACAGGCAGTGACCTGACCATCTTCTTTTTTATTCCGTGCGATCAGCAACAACAGAAGAAAATGCAGAAAATCCAGTCCGCTGGAATACAACTGCGTCGGGATCAGCGCCACGTGATTGGGCGCATATTCAGAATTCTGAAATATCACAGAAAAAATACTCTCTGTCTCTTTTCCATAACAGCAGCCCGCCAGGAAACATCCGATCCGTCCAAATCCCTGGGCCAATGCCACAGATGGCAGGATCACATCTGCATATTTAAAAAATACAAGCTTTCTGATCCTGCAGTACAAAAGCCCCGTCAGTATCCCGCCGATGATACCGCCAAACACCACAAAACCAGAGCTTAAAGTTTCCATTATAAATTTCGGATCCTGAACAATTGATTTCCACTCTGTGATCCAGAAGAGAAGCTTTGCACAGAAAAATCCCCCTACCAGGCACCACAGGATCATTGGAAAGATCTGTTCACTGTCAAGCTTCTGTTTTCCGGCTCTGTATTCTGCAGTCAGGCAGCCTGCCACAATTCCAATGGCGATCATCAGACCATAACCGTATACCGTAAAGGGCCCGATGGTAAGAAGTTCATTTTTCATCAGTTTCCTCCTGTTATCTTATTCTTATTTCCGTCATGATCTTCGCTCACGTATGCGGACAGAAAACACTCTAGCAAAGCAGCATTGGCCCGGTCATTCAAGGCGCTGTTTCCAGATTCTGCCACATCACATTCACCACAGATATCCACGCCCCGGATTCCCTCTGCACATATTTCTCTGACCCTCTTCAGACATTCCAGCAGCGTATTCAGGCGCATGTCTCCTTGGCTCCAGTTCGTGTCCGCATCATCCTTGCAGAGAACATCTTTATCCACAGAAATGTACAGCGGCAGCTTTCCCACATGCTCGCTTACAAACGCACACACTTGCGCTTCTTCCATTTCCAGAAGCTTCTCTCTGCTCAAGAACTCCACCTTTTCCTGAATCTCCGATTCCACTCTGGAAAAAGCCTCCTCATCCGGGCCGATCAGGATCACCCTTTTAAGCAATGGAAGTTCCATAACAGAATCGTAGATCCATCCTCCGCAGGAAAGCAGACCTCCGAATGCCGGCGGCTGCATATCCGTGTGATTGTCAAATACAAGAAGCGAGAAAGGCTCCGATATCTTTTCCAGCCAGATCCTCGTCATATAGTGATAGTTTCCGGAATCAATAAAATGGATCCCTCCGGAAGAATAAAGGGCAATACGGCTGCGAATGGTATTCATCGCATCCTCATCGCAGTAGCAGTTGGTTCCGGGAATGTCCCTGGCCTCCACCCGGGATACTTCTTTTCCCCTCCAGAACTGCTGATCCTCATATATTCCGGAAAAATCCATCATCAGTATCTTTATATTTTTATCTGTATTTTTATCTGTATTTTTATCTGTATTTTTATCTGTATTTTTCATGTGCACATCTTACCACGGAATGACAGATGATGCAAGAGAAGGGTCAGTCCTTCCACTCTTCCAGATCTTCATCGGAACCATCCAGAAGGTTCTTCAGGCTGCCGGTTTCCGCCTGGTCTTTGCCTACATCCCAGAGCTTCATCTCCACATCCTCCGGTTCTTTTTCCCAGCGGGAATTCTCCTGCTTTTGCTCTTCTTCCGGTTCTGTCGATTCTTCTGTCTCTTTTCTGTCCGCAGAATATCCGTCTGTGTCTGTTGGATATTCTGTTTCATTCCCACTCTGCTGCTCACCTGGCGCATTTTCATCCTGGGTTTTTGTATCATTTGGCACATCCATATCTGCCGTTTCATTTACAGCATCTGAACTGTCTGCACCAGAATCTTCCTTCTCTGTCTCTGCTTTTTTTGCAATCTTACGAAGCCCCAGCTTCATAATAATATAGAATACGATATCCGCAACTCCGTCACACACCAGCACCCAGCCGGAAAAGATCAGCAGAGTCATGATCTTCGGAAATCTTCCAAACAGCATCACGATTCCAAGTACAATGAAAACAAGACTTCCGATCAAAAGCACGCTCCATGCGCCGTTTCCTCCTTTTTTCAGAAGGAAAGCTCCTTTAAACTTCCACAGACTGTCAACCAGTACAAATGCGCTGAGCATCCATGGAAGCAATTTGATCACGATGGACGGTGTCATAAAAAGAAACACACCCAGTACAAAAACAACCACACCACTTAGAAGATCCATGATCGTAGCTTTCGCTTTTCCACATATGTAAATATAAATATGATAAATGCCAACTCCGATGAGGATCAGCCCGAATACTACTTTGCAGATCACATCCACCGTCTGCGTGGGGATCAGGATCAGGCAAAGTCCAAGCAGTATATAAAATACTGAGGAGATGATCTCACCCTTTAGAATGTTATTAATTTTTTCACCCATGTTCATTCATACCTCCTCTGTTATTCCAACAGTATAGCTCTTTTCCACTGGTCAGTCCACCCTGAACCGTCAAAAAAATTTCTTTTTTTCAGAAAAATTTTCTTATAATTCAATACAGCCCGAAGGACTTTTCCGGCGTCATTTCGCCTTGTTCCTTCAGGCTGTATTTTACTTTTTATGTTTCTTCTTTTTTGTCATAAGACCACCGATCCGTCCGGTTTCTTTTGCAGAAAGGCTTTTCCACCCGTCTTTGATCACTTTGTCCAGAACTCCCATCTCATCGGCAATCTCGTATTTCAGTTTTTCCGCCTGGGAAAGCTTTCCCTCAAGATATGCCTTTACTTCTTTCTCCCTGTTCATCTTCCACACTCCTCATCTTTTTTATGGAGTATGAACAATTTTCGGAGAAATTATGCATTCTGAAAAATATGTCTGTCATTTACAGATACTGTCATTTTTAATCCGGGATAATGATCGCTGCAATGATATACGCCAGGATTCCGGCTCCGCCCATCAGCGTAATGATCACCCATACCAGTCTGACAAGAGTCGGATCGATATCAAAGTATTCTGCAATTCCGCCGCAGACACCACATAACATACGGTTTACTGATGATTTGTAAAGTTTTTTGTTGCTCATAATGCTTTCTCCTTTAATCTTCTTCAAATTCAACCTGAACGTTTCCCATTCCGCAATCCAGTTTTATATTTTTCGCAGCACCTTCATTTGTGATCTGTTTATTTCCGGAAGTGATGGATGTTTCCAGAGAATCATCCACCTCCAGATTTCCAAGACCACATTTCAGCTCATAATTATAATCAGCTGCTTTTCCTGTAAGTGTAAGCTCCATATTTCCCATGCCACAGCTGCCATTTAATTTTTCCACCTGAATTTCACTGATGTCGGCAGTTCCCACTCCGACTGTAAAGTCTGCTTCCTTTATATCCAGGCTGCCGGAATTTTCAATGGTTCCGGCTCCCACATTTACTTCCATCTGCTCCGCTTTAAAATCACCATCCAGTTCGATGGTTCCGGCTCCCATCTGAAGCTTTATCTTCTGAAAGCTTAAGTTTTCCGGGCAAAAAATTTCCACGGAACGGTTTCTCACTTTTTGATCACTTGCAATTCTCAGACTGCCGTTGTCATTGCTGATCTGAACGCGATTGTGATCCTTCCCTGAAACTTTCACCTGGACTTTATCCTCATTCCATGTTTTCAAAACCAGTTCTTCATATCTCAGATCACAGGAAAGGTCTGACACAGCCGAAGCCTCATATACTTTCGTATATGCGGAACTGTCTGCACTATCTGCCAGAATGCCTTTCTCAGTTACCGTTCTCTCTGCATCTGCCTGAAAATCATCCTCCTGCTCATCCATATCTTCTTCGGAGTCTTCCACTTCCCAGCTGTCTTCATGATCCAGAATACGAAGCACCTGCGTGATTCCATGATCCAGCACACTCACATCTCCCATAGTCGCTCCCATGGCAGCTCCGCCGGCAGTAAGTCCCAGGCCTGCCACACCGAATACTACTGCAAGGATCAGGATTACCTTCAGAAAACGTTTCATACTTTTCCCGCCTTTCTTCCATTCAGGAGATTGCTGCAGAATCCCGTAAATTTCCGCAGGATCGCCGGCAGTATCTTACCTGTAAACCACACCGTCAGTAACAGTAGCAAAAGTCCAAGTGACATCATCAGGCATCCGATACCGATAGTCAGGATCCCGGCCGGCGGAAGAGACACCGCCATGGCAATTCCAACAACAATACACGCAGCTGCACCGATCACAAGGATGATCGATCCCGCTCCTGCAAAAAATGTCAGCAGGAAAGGCAACAATGCCAGTGTCACCAAAATCCCCAGTACTCCGCCAAATAATCCTTTTATCAGAGGAGCCGCAAAAACAAGAACGATAAGCGCAAGAATGATCCCTGCCTTATTCTGCTTTTTCTCTGCGTGATAGCCGCGCTGGGCACGTCTTTTCCTGCGGTCTTCAAAATTTTCTTTGCTTCCCGTATCACGATGGGACCCTCCCTGTCCATTTCCGTATACGGTTACTTCTGTATAATGGTCCGGCATTTCCCCGTTCTCTTTCACACGGGTATCCTGATATCCGTTCTCTGTGTATTCCCCGTAGTCTTCACTGTTCTCCTGAAGATCTGCCTTAATGATCGCAGCAACCTTCCCCGGATTTCCCAGTTCCCGGATCACTTCTCCTTCATTCTCAGGACCTGCATCATCAAAATATCCTTCATAATATTCCAGTGCTTCCTGTCTCTCTGCCTCTGAAATATCGGAAAGCAGCCGTTCAAGCTGTTCCATAAACTGCTTTCTGTTCATGATCAAACTCCCTCCTCAAACATCCTGGTGATCTTAGATGAATAGATCTCCCATTCACTTCTGTAAAGATTCAGCTGCGCTGCGCCCTTATCTGTCAGCTTATAATATTTCCGGTTTCTTCCTGCATATTCCATATTGTAGGCTTCCAGACATTCATCCTTCTGAAGCCTGCGAAGGACCGGATACAGCGTAGATTCTGAAACCTCCAGAACACTTCGCACATCCTGGGTGATCTTGTACCCGTAGGTACCGTCCTTCTCTCTGGAAATAACAGCCAGGACGATCGCATCCAGCAGGGCTGCTCCTGTATTAAATACCATCTGCTCACCTCTCTATGACCTGTAAAACAGACATTCACATTCCGTCTTACTACATGCTGATGAACGCGATCACTTCACGATCCAACGCTCACATGATAAGTCATGTAATATTGTTCTGTGAATAATACTATATATCGTATAATATAGTTTTGTCAATAGTATTTAGAAAAATCCCTCTATACTTTATAATATTTTCGGAAACCACTCTTTTCACACATTATCCGAGAGAGTCAAGTTTATATTATGGAGGAAATTATGACAGATTCAGATAAAATACAGACATTACCGCTTCCTTTTCTGGAGCGTATGAAAGAAATGCTGGGAGATGATTATGATGCTTTCCTGAAAAGCTACAAAAATCCCCGCACTTACGGTCTACGTGTAAACACCGCCAAGCTCTCCTGCCAGGACTTTCAGACGCTTTCCCCTTTCCCCATCCGGCCGATCCCGTGGATCAATACAGGATACTTCTACGAGGAGGAAAGCCGCCCTGCACGATGTCCTTACTACCAGGCAGGTCTTTATTATCTTCAGGAACCAAGTGCCATGACACCAGCTTCCAGGCTTCCCATCGAACCTGGAGATTTTGTCCTGGATCTCTGTGCAGCTCCCGGAGGAAAAGCCACTGCCCTGGGTGCAGCCTTAAATGACACCGGATTTCTCCTTGCCAACGATATCAGTACTTCCAGAGCCAGAGCCCTTCTCAGGAATCTGGAGCTTTTTGGTATGAAAAATATGCTCGTCACCGACGAAAAGCCCGCCAACCTTGCCCAGCGTTTTCCCGCTTTCTTCAATAAAATCCTTCTGGACGCTCCATGCTCCGGGGAAGGCATGTTCCGAAAAGAGGAAGCTCTTGCCCGCGACTGGACACCGGAAAAATCCGCAGAGCTTTCTGATATCCAGAAAGACCTGGTCTTAAAAGCTGCCGATATGCTCCGTCCGGGCGGAATGCTGCTTTATTCCACCTGCACTTTTTCCCCATGTGAAGACGAAAAAGTGGTAGCCTATCTTCTCAGACAACGCCCGGATATGGAACTTATGGAAATGCCAGGATATGAAGGCTTCTCCGGCGGCCGACCGGAATATGCTGGCACAGCAGACACTTCCGATTCCGAAATTGCATTAAACTTAAATACATTTAATCCGGAAGAACTGCAAAAATGCGTCCGAATCTTTCCACACAAAATGGATGGTGAAGGCCATTTTCTCGCCCTGTTCCGCAAAAAAGGCGACTCTCTTCCACCTGTTTTCCGCTTTTCCGCAAAAGGACCGGACAAAAACACCCGGAAATGGCTGGAGGAATTTTTCTCTGAAATTGGCCTGAAAACCATCGGCGGTCAGGAATTTGACTGGAACCGAGTGGAGGTCCGCAAAGATAAAGTATACTATCAGCTGCCCTTCCCGCTGGATCTCCGCGGAATCTCCTTTCTTCGAAACGGCCTCTATCTGGGTGATCTGAAGAAAAACCGTTTTGAGCCGTCTCAGCCTCTGGCGCTGGCTCTTCATAAAGGAGATGTGGAAGCAGTTATCTCCCTGCCGGTTTCCGACGAGCGGCTTACCCGTTATCTGAAAGGCGAAACTCTTATGATCGAGCCGGAAGAGGCCGCACACAAAAAAGGCTGGCATATTCTCTGCGTGGACGGTTATCCTCTCGGCTTCGGAAAGCTTGTAAACGGGATCCTGAAAAACAAATATCCTGCAGGCTGGAGAGTATAACCTCTCCGCCGCAGGATATCTGCCCACATTAACATGTCTTTTCATTTTCAGATCAGAGACTGAACGCTTCTCCAAGAGTAAACGAATAAATATACCGTTCCTTCACCTTCCGGCCTGTCATCCGTTCCAATGCCTGGGCGTAATCCTCCAGCTGTACATAATAACGGTCGATCAGCTTCTTTTCTTCTCCACGTCTCACAAAGTCCGTTTTATAGTCCACCAGAACGATTTCTTCATCCTCTATAAAATACGCATCAATGATTCCCTGTACCAGAACATTTTCCTCACACTGCCACTGCGGATCAAGCTCCGAAGCTTTTCTTGCGATCACAAAAGGCTGCTCCCGGAACAGAAGTCTCTTCTCTGAAGCTGCTTTCATCCGCTGTCCGAGAGGTGTTTCCACAAAATTCCAGATATCTTTTACCCGGACCGACTCAGCCTCTTTTCTTTCCATCTTCCTGGCGTCAACCCATTCTCTCAGCTGTCTGCGGATCTCATCCCTGTTTGCTGTCTTCTGATAGTCCAAGCATTCCATTACACGATGATAAGCGGTTCCACGAAGTGCCCCTGTATATCCTTCCTCTTTCTTCTCCTCGATAAATCGGGGAACCAGCGGCTGGATCTCTTCTTCCGTCTCATAATCCACCGTTTCTTCCAGATCCTGCTCACTGTGGTAGCTTCGCTTTTTCAGTTCTGATACACTGACCTTCACAGGAAGGTCTTCCAGATATTGATATGGATATACAAAAGAAAAACGTCTCTGGATCTCCTCCCGGATCTCACTGTCAAAAACTCTGCCCGGATTCCAGTTCTCCAGCGTTTCCTTCTTCATTTCCCGCTCCGCCTGTTCCATAACCTCACTTTCTGTCAGTTCCCGTGCTGTAACCCTTGTAACTATGAATTCTGCCGGATCTTTGTACAGAGGATTTGCGGTATTCATAAAGATGCCATATTCATGAAATAATGGTGCCATGCAGCGATGTCTTACCAGTGCCGGAAGTACATAATCCCAGTAAGTCTTCCCGCAAAGCCTTCTTCCCAGAGAAAGCAATGGTTCCTCACTGTCCCTTAATGCGGACAATTCCTCCAATTCCGGACGCAAGGCTCCAATAGTTCCGCTGAGGATCAGTTTTTCCTTTGCACGTGTAAGCGCTACATAAAGTACCCTCAGCTCCTCTCCGAGGCTTTCCATCAGGAGCGTTCTCCGTATGATCTGCTTGCACAGGGATGGAGCGATGATCCTCTTCTCCGGCAGGATCGCATCCGCACCGATCCCCAGCTCCGGATGGATCAGGATACTTGCGTTCATATCCCGGAAATTAAAGCGTTTTCCCATTCCTGCTGCAAACACTACCGGAAACTCCAGTCCCTTACTCTTGTGGATCGTCATGATCTGCACCGCACTTTCCCCGGTTCCGGAAAGATTTACCTCCCCGTAATCCACCTGATACTGCTGAAGCTTCTGGATATATCTTACAAAATTAAAAAGGCCTCGATAGCTTGTCTTCTCATATTCCATTGCTTTTTCCACAAGCATGTTCAGGTTTGCATTCCTCTGTTCACCATTTGGCATTGCCTTTGCATGGTCTCCATATCCGGTGCGTGCAAGCACCTCCAGGATCAGCTGATGGACCGGCGTGTAAGCCGCCTTATCACGAAGTGCATTCATAGTGTCCATAAAACAGGACAGCTTCTCCCCGAGGATTTTTTTGTTTTCCTCAAAGCTCCCATGCTCTCTGTAATCCTCCACAAACCTGCACACACATTCATAGATCATTCCTTCCGGATATGCGATCCGAAGCTCAGCCAGCTCTTCTGTGGTACATCCAACGATCGGTGAACGCAGTACGCCGGTCATGGGAATATCCTGCAGCGGATTATCCAGGATCCGGAGATAATTCAGCAGTGTCACAACCTCTGTTGCAGAAAAATATCCGGTTCTGGATGCCGTATATACCGGTATCCCTCTTGCACTCAATACCTCCCCAAAGGTTTCTGCCCAGCCTGAAGCAGACCGGAGCAGAATCACGATATCTCCATATTGAAGAGGTCGATACTCTCCCGTTTCCTTATCCAGCACCCGTTCATGCCCTACCATAGATCGGATCCTTCCTGCAATGGCAAGGGCCTCCAGCTCTCTCTCATTCTCCGTTACTTCTTCATCCTTCTCTTCCAGCAGCGGACTGTATTTATCCACAAGAAGGATCTCTGTTTTTACGAATTCCTGATCCTGGCCTTCCGGAAAAGAAGCTCCGGGATACAGAGCTGCCGCCTCGTCGTAGGCAATTCCTCCCAGATCTTCCCCCATGATCTGCCGGAAAATAAAGTTGACACTTTCAAGAACTTCCGGTCTGCTTCGGAAATTTTTATGCAGGTCGATCCGCTGTTCCTGACTGTCTTCCAGCGAATAGCTCTTATATTTTTCCATGAACAGTTCCGGACGGGCCAGACGAAAACGGTAGATGCTCTGCTTTACATCTCCTACCATAAAGATATTTTTACGTTCATTGACCCAGCCGGAAACTGTCTGCATCAGGATCTCCTGGACCAGATTACTGTCCTGATACTCATCCAGCAGAACCTCATCATATTTTTCAGAAAGCTCTCTTGCCGCTTGGCTGGGCACATAGTTTTCTCCTTCCTTTTTCAGAAGGATATCCAGGGCAAAATGTTCCATATCCGAAAAATCCAGAACATTTTTTTCACGCTTCTTTGCCTGGAAACGCTCTGCAAAATCCTTTGTCAGCTTCACCATCATCTCCAGCGGTGGTGCAGATGCTTCTGTCAGTTCCGTCAGCTCATCCAGATTTCCGTAAAAATATCGGATTCCCAGTTCCTTCAAATTGTCTTTTGCATCTTCGCGAAGAGCTTTTACCAGATTTTTCAGCTGCTCCGATACCCCCTCCATTTTTTTTGAGGAAAGTCTTGCAAATTTCAGATCCCGGAGATTCTGCGCCATCTCATCATAGTCCTTTTTAACGGACAGTTGCTTCAACTGCAGGATCAGCATCATATCTTTTTCCAGAGCCTCCAGATAAAGCTCCGGTCCATCCTGAAGCTGACAGGTCTTCATTGCGGTTTCTGTAAGCTCTTCCGCTTCTTTCAGTGCACAGTCTGCTGCCTCCCACAGATATCGGAACCATCGCGTCCCCTCAAGACCTTTTTCCGGATCCAGATGATAATTCTCCACACAGCTGTCCAGCCATTTTTCGGGCCATGGATTACTCATCGCAGCATTATAAAGCTCCAGCACATGTTCTTTCAGTCCTTCATCCGTTTTTCCTGGCGCATAGCATTCCACAAATGCAGTAAAATCTGCCTTTCTTTCTGCATAATGATCCTCAAAAAGCTCCTTCAGCACATCTTCCTGCAAAAGCTTCAGTTCACCCTCATCTGCGGTCCGGTAACCCGGATCCAGTCCGATCAGATGAAAATAATTTCGGATCACATAGGCGCAAAAGCCGTCAATGGTAGTGATCTGTGCTGTATGGATCAGCGTCATCTGTCTCTGCAGATGCTCATTATCCGGATTTTCAGCCAGTGCCTGATCCAGTCCACGTTCGATACGTTCCCTCATCTCTCCCGCTGCCGCCCTTGTAAATGTCATGATCAGAAGACGGTCAATGTCCACCGGTTTCAAAGGGTCCATGATCTTACTTAAGATCCTCTGCACCAGCACTGCAGTTTTACCGGAACCGGCTGCTGCGCTGACCAGAATATTCCGGTCCCGGAGCGTGATGACCTTTTTCTGCTCTTCAGTCCATTTCACTGCCATTCTCTTCCTCTCCCTTCATGATCTTTTTCCACAGTGCATCTTCTCCGATGGACGACATTCTGTGAAACTCATATCCCGGTATCTTCCTGTCAAAGCCGCACACAGTAAGATACGGACAGTATGTGCAGGCATTCTTTTTTTCAAGTTCATAGGGTTCCACTGCCGCATTTCCATCCAGGATCGATTCCCGGATGTCACAGATCTTTCTCCGCACATACGCTCCCAGCGCATCAAACTGCTTCCTGGATGCAACAGAAGATCTTTTGCTGAAGCTTCCGTCCCGGTTCAGGGACACCGGTATGGAGGCCATAGTGCTGTCGATTTTGGTGCTCATATTATCATCTGCCTGTACAAGCCCGTTCATTTTCATTTTCTTCAGCATCTGCTCATTGATGCTTTCCATATCCGCATGGATTTTCTCCTGTATCATAGGATCCTTCACATTGTAATAAAACACACCTGCCGGAACGATCTCGCGATCCGGATACTTTCTTTTTTCTACCTGTAACGCACCATCCAGATAGACCATCAACTGAAGCTGAAGGCCATGATACAACGCCAGCAGATCAAACGAAGTATTTCCTGTTTTATAATCGATCACCTTCACATAGACCCGATTGTTCTCCGGTTCTTCCATGATATCCACGCGGTCGATCCTTCCGCCCTGAAACCTCACCTCAAAACCTTCCGGCCGGAATGCTCCATGCTTCAGCTGTTCCTGCAAAGCCCACACTGTACGCCGCAAAATACGTCTGGTCCGTTCGAGCATATATTCATTTCTCGCACTGCTTTTAAGAACTGTATTTCCGTAATCTGCTGAAACCTGATCCAGACAACTGTCTATGATACGGTTTCGCTCTTCCTCCGTAAGCTCTGCCCAGTCCAGTCCCTCTTTGCGGACTTCCACCGCAAATTTTTCCAGTGCCATATGCATGACATTTCCCATATCCATAGCCCGGAACTCATACTCTGCACGTTCTGTAACCTTCAGGCCATACTGCAGAAAATGTGCAAATGCACAGGCCGCAAAACGCTCCAGCCGGGTAGCGCTGTACGGAGAAATTTCTCCATAGAGGATCTTTGCCACTGTTTTTCCGATCTTGTCTGACGGTCGTTCTGAAAAAGATGCCTCTGTAAGTTTTTTTACAAGGATCCTGTATTCCGGGCTCTGAAGATACCAGCTGTACAGCTCCTGGAAGACCGCATTATCCTGGTAAGCTTCTCCTGCAAGCCCTCTCAGGAAATAATCCAGGCTGATTCCCGGAAGCTCCAGTAATTCCATAGGTTCCTGCATATCTCCGCACTGCCGGATCTCCATTTTCGGAAACATCTCCCGGATATTACTGACAAGAAAGGCCGGACTCAGGGCTTTTCCCTGGCTGTCAGACTGACAGAAGGACAGACAGAGCAGCTCTCTTGGCTTGGTCATGTTCAGATACAGATAAAACCGCTGCATGTTCATCAGTTCCTTTGGCCCCGGTGCAAGCTGGATTCCCTGATCTTTAAAAAATTCTCTGTCAATCTCCGTGAGCATTCCTCCGCCGGATGTATTCTTCGGAATATTCCCTTCATTTACTCCCACAAAAAACAGTGCACGGATATCCTTCAGCCTGGTTCTCTCCATATCTCCCACAAGTACCTGGTCCATACTTGGCGGGATCAGAGCCACCTTGGCCTGGTTTAATCCTGTTTCCAGAAGCTGTCGGAAATCCTGACGGTTCACGGTTTCCTCGCCCAGGATCTCCACCATATTATCCAGAAGTTCCATAACAATTCCGTATATCTGGGCATATTCCTTTTCCATGGCCTTGTCGCCCTGTTCCTTGAATTTCAGTTCCTGATGCTTTAGTTTCTGCTGCACCTGGCTCCGCACTGCAAACTCGTAGAGAAAAGTACAATATTCCCGGACCGTCTTTTTCCCGCCTTTAAAGCTTAGCGCAAGCTCTCTGGTCTCATCTGCGAACCGCTTCCGGATCTCATTAAGCCTCTGAATGCTTTCCGGCGGCATTCCCCGGTAAATACGCACCCACACTTCATCCCATCTCTTAAATCCACGGATACCAAGAGCCAGCACATAATTCTCCAGAAGGTCTGCTTCCTCCCTGGTCACACAGGACATTCCGCAGCGGAGATACCGGAATACACTTTCATAGGAAAAATCCTGCACTGCCATCTCAAGTGCTGCCCGGAAATATTCTACAAACGGATTCATCAGGACCGTATGCTTCTCATCAATGAAATACGGGATTCCTGCTGCTGTAAATACCTGCTTTGCAAGATTGCCATACTCCTCCAGATTACCTGTGATCACGGCGATCTCACCGTAACGGCAGCCCTTTTCCCTTACAAGTCTGGCGATCCGGCGGGCAGCTTCTTCCATTTCCTTCTGCGGGTTCACTGCCGAAAACATGCAGATCTCATCCTGCGCTTTTTTGTATATATTTTTTCGGTAACGGAAAATATTTTTTTCAAGGAAATGGAGGGCAGGTGCCTGGGAAAAGCGGGATTTTCCCACATCCTTCAAAAGAACCGGCGTCTCGATCTCCCTGGTCAGCTCCGAAAGCCCGTGGATCATCTGACGGCTCATATAAAAAAGCTGATAAGGTTTTCCTCTCATGCTCAGATTCTCATCCGCATCCATAGTCACCGTTACCATCACCTTTTCACAGACAGCAAGAAGTTCTCCCACAACACGCATCTGAATAGGAGTAAAACCGGTGTAACCATCCAGAAGAAGTACACTGTTTTTCATTTTTTCAGAAAACGGAAGAGCTTTTTCCAGCGCATCCATTACTTCTTCTCCCGTCATATAATGATCCTTCAGATATCCGGTAAATGCCTGGTAAAGAACAGCTACGTCTTTCAGCTTCATCTGAAGTAACGCTCTGTCACCGGAATCCTCGATCATCTCCTGAATCTCACTGTCCCGGATATCGTACTGCATAAACTCCGACAGGATAGACTTCACTTCATCCAGGTATCCTGCTTTACGCATCTGACCTCCCAGATAGGAAAGCTCCTTTCCATGCTGCTGTACCATCTTCTGCAGCACCATACTCTTACCGGTTTCTTCCAGAAGGGTGCGGCTGTCTCCTCCAACTTCCTCCAGAACACGGTATGCAAGACGCTCAAAGCTCAGGATATCAATATTCAGGATTCCTTTGCCCGGACTCATCTCCACCAGTGTCTTCTGGGTCTGCATGGTAAACTGCTCCGGCACGATCACATAAAAAAGCTTCTCAGGATGCAGCCCCGCCTGTTCTATTATATTCTGATAAGCATAACAGGATTTTCCGCTTCCGGAACTTCCTATGATAAACTGTAATGACATCTTCATCCTCCCGATCACTTGCAGATTTTCAGTCATTCCGGCGCCCTCCTGCGCCTGAAGTATTCCTATCATACCACAAATTCTGCTCCTATAGAACGGTAGTTCTCCATATTCTGAAATATCTGCCTGCTCTTTTCCTTATTTTTCCGGACACGGTATCGGATGGTCTGCGCACAGCTGTGGCATAAATCCTCCATCCCGATAATAAACTATACAAAAAGCTTTGGGAGGCGTGCGCCATGAGTTCCAAAACCAGGATCATCGTTCTACATATGAAAGAGATCATTTACACAGCTGTCTTTCTGGCTCTGGCTGTTGTTCTGGCTGTCGTTCTTTTCTTCATGTTCGGTCCCGGAAAAAATGCCAGTCATACAGCCGGCGAAAAATCCCGCTACAAGCCGGGCGTCTATACCTCTTCCATCACTCTGAATGATAATACCTTCGATGTGGAAGTTACTGTAAATGCTGACAGGATCAAGGCCATCCGTCTGGTGAATTTAAATGAAACGACAAAAGCTTCCTATCCTCTTATGGAACCGGTTCTGGATTCTTTGGCAAGTCAGATCTATTCCAGTCAGTCCCTGGAAGACATTCAGTATGCAGGAGACCGGAAATATACCTCCCAGGTGCTCCTTTCAGCTATCACGGACGCAGTAAAAAAAGCGGAGAACACTTAAGCTCTCCGCTCTGCGATCTACGTTCAGATTTCAATCTTCTCCAGCACATCCTGCCAGATCCTTGCACTTGCATCACTTGGCATTCTGAGATCTCCTCTTGGAGAAAGTGCCACACTACCTACCTTCGGGCCATCCGGCAGACAGGAACGCTTGAACTGCTGGGCAAAAAATCTCCGATAGAAGGTTTTCAGCCATTTCAGGATCGTCTCTTTATCATAAATCCCGTCAAAGGTCAGGCAGGCAAGCCTGTAGATCTTATCCGGTGTAAATCCTGCACGCAGCATGTAATACAGATAAAAATCATGAAGCTCATAAGGTCCTACCAGATCCTCAGTTTTCTGGGCGATCTTGCCATCCTTAGGAGGAAGAAGCTCCGGGCTTACCGGAGTATCCAGGATATCCAGAAGAACCTCCTTAAGTTCCTCATCTCCGCAGGTATCCGCATAATAACGTACCAGATGACGTACCAGTGTCTTCGGAACAGAAGCATTCACACCATACATGGACATGTGATCGCCATTATAGGTTGCCCAGCCAAGAGCCAGCTCGGAAAGGTCTCCTGTTCCCACAAGAACGCCGCCTTCCTTATTTGCCGTATCCATCAGGATCTGGGTACGCTCACGTGCCTGGCTGTTCTCATACGTCACATCGTGGATCTCCGGATCATGTCCAATATCCCGGAAATGGATATTTACCGCCTCTTTGATGTTTACCTCGGTAAGCCTTGCACCAAGGCAGCGGCTTAACTTGCAGGCATTCTGATAGGTTCTGTCTGTGGTTCCAAAGCATGGCATGGTCACACAGTGGATCTGTTCTCTAGGCATTCCCATCCTGTCAAAGGCACGTGCCATTACAAGAAGCGCCAGGGTAGAATCCAGTCCTCCGGAAAGTCCTACCACCGCACTCCTGCTGTGAATATGCTCCATACGTTTCTTAAGTCCCATAGCCTGGATGTTCAGGATCTCCTCGCAGCGCTCATCACGCTCTTCCTTCACAGACGGAACGAAGGGATACTGTGGATATTTTCTGGTAAGTCTTGTTTCCTCCTCTGCTACGGAAAAATCAACTCTTGTATGACTGCAGGTAGAAACTGCCGGATACGTGGACATTCTTCTTCTCTCATCAGCCAGTCTCTGCACATCGATCTCACTGTAAATGATGCTGTTCTCAAAGCGTCTGCTTTCCGCAAGCATGGAACCGTTCTCTGCGATCATATTCTGTCCGCCAAACACGAGATCCTGGGTAGACTCCCCTTCCCCTGCACTGGCATAAATATATCCGCAGATCAGTCGTGCTGACTGCCCGCTTACCAGAGTTCTCCGGTAGGAATCCTTACCTACCATCTCATCACTGGCAGAGAGATTAACGATGATATGCGCACCGTTGATGGCATGACGGATACTTGGCGGCGCAGGGACCCAGAGATCCTCACAAAGCTCTGCTGCAACGGTAAATTCCGGAAATTCCTTACATTCAAAGATCAGCTCTGTTCCAAAAGGAATTTCATCCCAGAACTCATCCTCCTCATTTTTCTCGCACTTCAGGAAGTCCACAAATTCCACATCTTCTTCCTCTGCACCTGCAAACTGTCTCTGCTCATAAAACTCATTATAATTCGGAATATGAGTCTTCGGCACAAATCCCACGATACGTCCATGATTCAGAGCTGCTGCCACATTATAGAGCTTGCCTCTGTGACGCAGCGGGAGTCCCACAAAGATCAGGGCGTCCGTCTCCCTTGTCTCCTCCGCAATATGCAGAAGCTCATCCCACGCACTGTCCAGAAGACATCTCTGGAGAAAAAGATCGTGACAGGTATATCCTGTGATACAAAATTCCGGAAATACCATCAGCTTGACATGCTCCTTTTCCATTTCATGAATGGCCTTAAGGATTTCCTCTCCGTTTGCCTTGCAGTCTGCAACGGTAACTCTCGGCGTTGCCGCTGCCACCTTGATAAAACCATGCTTCATTTTTTCTTCCTCCCGAGTTTTATCGCTTGCACTCTCTTATGATTCTCTTAAGATCTTCCACGGTAAAATTATAATTCTTATTGCAGAAATGACAGTTCATCTCAATGTCCTTGCCTTCCTGGATCATCTCGTTAAGTTCTTTTCTTCCGATGCTGATCAGCGCTTTTTCCACACGCTCTCTGCAGCAGTTGCAATGGAACTGTGTGGGCAGTGTATCATTGATCTCTATGTCAAAGCCTTCCAGTACTTTTTCAAGAAGACTTTCCGGTGTATGTCCCTGCTCCAGAAGATTGGTAACAGAATCGATCTTTGATACGTTTTCCTCAAGCTTTGCGATCACTTCTTCCTCTGCAAAAGGCATCAGCTGTACAATAAAGCCTCCCGCCTGACGGACTGTATTATCCTTATTCATCAGCACACCCAGTCCTACCGCAGACGGAACCTGCTCGCTGGTTGCAAAATAATAGGTGAGATCTTCTGCGATCTCGCTGGTCTGAAGAGCAACCTGTCCCACATATGGCTCTTTCAGTCCCATATCCTTGATCACATCCATAAAGCCTACGCCGACAGCTCCCGCAACATCCAGCTTGCCTTTACTGTTTGCCGGGATACATACATCCGGATTTCCCACATAACCCTTTACATTTCCGTGAGAATCTGCAGTTACTGTGATTCCCTGCAGTGGTCCGCCTGCATGGATCCGAAGTGTAAGGAGATCCTTTTCTCCTTTCATCATAGCTCCCATCATAGCACCGCCGGTAAGGAGACGTCCCAGTGCTGCTGTTGCCACCGGACTGGTGTTATGATTCTTTCTCGCTGTCTCCACCATATCGGTTGTAACAGCCGCAAATGCACGGATCTGGCTGTTTGCCGCTGTTGCTCTTACAATATAATCACTCATATAAAAAAATTTCCTCCTTTATTTCTCTTCTGACGGAATTTCCTTTCCATGTTCTCTGGCCACAAAAGTCAGTCTTCCGCTGTCCGGCTTCGGCACATCCTTGGTGTATGCGTCATAAACCGCCAACGGGATCAGGCCTGCCTTTTCAAGAAGTTCCCTTACTTTCTCCGGATCATAGGCCTTCTGGTAATGAATTTCCTCGTCTCTCTCATAAAGACCATCTTCTCTCAGAAGAAACAGAGTCAGATCATACACATTGATCCCGGTCTCCTCATCAAATTCATTTTCCCAGATAAAGCTTCCCTCTTCCCGATTCTCTGCAATAGTCGTATTTCCAAGCATTTCCCGGTATTTATACGGGGTGTTCATATCAAATATGAAAATTCCATCCGGATCAAGATAATTGTTCACCAGTTTAAATACAGTAAGCAGATCATCCTCCTCTGTGATGTAATTCATACAGTCACAGACGCTGACGACAGCACGTACCGTTCCATAAAGTTCAAACTCCCGCATATCCTGTTCCAGATAAAGGATCTCATGACCGGATTCTGCACGTTTTTCCATGGCTTCGCCAAGCATTTCCTCAGAATTATCCACACCAATCATATCATAACCGGACTCAGCCAGAAGCTCTGTCATCACTCCGGTCCCACAGCCAAGTTCCAGCACGATCCCGTCTTCAATTCCGTATTCTTTAAGACTTTCTATAAGATATTCCGCCCATTTTTCATATTCCACATTATCCATGAAAATGTCATAAACTCTGGCAAAATCACTGTATGCTTCCATAAAAACCTCCAAATATTTTTCGGACGTTCCATCGCCCGCAGCGTTCACATTATACCATGTCTTCCTGTATAAGTATACGCCTCTGACATAATATGACACAAAAAATCCGGGACCGCAGCCACAAAAGCTGTGATCCCGGAATTCTTATCTAACCGAATCTCCTGCTGCTCCAGGCTTTACTGTACAGGCATATAGTATACGTCTGCAGCCTCACCGTGCCAGTAGAAGCTTGTTCCATCCTCTTCATATACATCACAGTCATACTGAGAAGAGAAGGTGAAACGGTTTCCTTCGTTATCCATCCATGCACCGTTTCCGTCCGGAACGATAACACGTGGTTTACCATCGGAGTTTCTGTAAATAGTTCTTGTCTCATCTGTGTTGCCAAGCTGCTCATCTGTAAATCCGCCATTTACGATAGCACCGGAGGAGCTGCTGTCAGTGGATGCAGTTCCATCGGAAGAACCGTCAGATGTGCTACTTCCGTCAGACGCTGCACTTCCGTCGGCAGATGTGCTTCCGCCGGCAGCTGTAGTTCCATCTGCTGCTCCGTCAGTAGAAGCTGCTGCATTACCATCTGCAGATGCATTTCCGTCAGAGGAAGCTGCTGCATTATCTTTACCGGCAGTCTTGGCTGCGGAACCATTTGCCGCACTCTTCAGAGTGGAATCACCAAGGATCGCAAAGCTGTCGACAGACTCCTGAACCTTTTTCAGAGCATCCTCTTTTTTAACAGAGGCCACAATGCTGTAATACTCGCTGTCACTTACAAAGTATTTATTGATAGCATATACATAACCGTCACTCTTGGTCGTATCCTTATATTTCACAGTATAAGAATAAATGTTGATTCCGTCTTTCTGATCTGCCTTGTAATCCTGGATCTCAAAATCGGTTCCATTTACCATGTTCTCTGCCTGTGTCATGGAAACTGCCATATCCTGGGAGTTCGGGATCACTGCGGATTCCAGGTCAGCACCGGAGCCATGAAGGATCAGGATCCTGCCCTGGTCCGGAGACTCGAAGCTTACCATATCTGTCTCATCGGACTTGTTGGCCCAGGTTGCATCCGGAAGCTTGATCGCTACAGATTTATCCTTGGATGTATAGGTTGTATTCTGTGCATCTGCTGCAACAGTCGGTGTAACCTTCGCTTTTTTCGCCGGTGTCGGAGTAGGAGTAGACTCCACAACCACGCTGTCCTCTTTTCCTCCTCCGAAACTACATGCCGTCATGACACCAGAAAGAGCAACAGTCATAGCTAAAAGTGCAATAAATTTTTTATTCTTCATAGTATCCTCCTCATAATCATCATCAGTCACAAAGTGTGTCCGGAACATTCACTCCTGAACACACTCTTTGCTATAGTTTACGATTTTATTACAGCTTTGTCAATTGATTTCTCCCTGTACTTTATGAATATATCTCGGGTTTTCTGTGACCTTCACTCACAAAAAACACCTCGCGGGACATTGCCGGTGAACCGTAAGCAGACATCCTGCTCCGTACAGGATTTTTCTAACATTATAATCTTCCCAGATATACCTATCTTATTCTCTTCCTATGCTGACCCTGTATTTCCCGTTTTACGCCTTCATTACGAAAACTCTGTTTTATTCCCCACCAGGTAAACCTCCTGTTTTAATGACAAATATCCCTCTCAGATCTGTCCCCTCTTTTTTTTCTATAATTGTGTCTTTATTCATGTACACTCATGTTGTAAAGTATACCCAACCAAAAATATATGAAAAGAGGACATCAATACATCGATGTTTTCGGGAAAGGATCTATCACTATGGAAAAAGCAGTTCAGACATCTCAGAGAACTGACCAGGAGCTTTCATCTGTTCAGTTTCTCACCATTACAGCCGCATTTGTTGCACTGACTTATATCTTCACCGCATTTATTAATGTTAAGCTTCCGATCGCAGCCAACGGCGGACTGATCCACCTTGGAAATGTGCCGTTATTCATCGGTGCCATTTTATTCGGAAAGAAAACCGGAGCCATTGCCGGTGGGATCGGAATGGGGCTCTTTGACCTTCTCTCCGGCTGGACCCTGTGGGCACCATTTACTCTTATTATTGTAGGGATCATGGGCTTCACAGTAGGTAAGCTCACAGAAGATCACCGGCACCAGAACATGAAATGGTATGTGATCGCCATTGCCGCAGCCTGCGTGATCAAAGTAGTAGGATACTACATTGCAGAGGTTATCATCTATGGAAATCCACTGGCACCGGTATCTTCCATCCCGGGAAACCTGGTCCAGATCGGTGTTGCAGCTGTCATCGTTCTCATAGTGATCACCCCCTTAAACCTTGCAGCAAGAAAAACCGGATTAAAAAAACAGCTGTAACAGCAGCCGTAATTTACGGAAATAATATAAAGATCAAGAGGTGAGCTTATGTATAAGATCATGACACCGGGACCTACACAGGTCGCAGAAAA
This sequence comes from Blautia sp. NSJ-140, assembly GCF_022868965.1. Lineage (NCBI taxonomy): Bacteria > Bacillati > Bacillota > Clostridia > Lachnospirales > Lachnospiraceae > Blautia > Blautia sp. NSJ-140. The sequence continues at coordinate 76,425 of NZ_JALIFS010000013.1, forward strand.
TGTCCGTCTGGCAAGAAGCATGGAATGCACAAATCCAGATCTGGACGAAGATTTTGTCGAATTTTATAAAGAAACCTGCGAGAAGATCAGTTCTCTTCTCCATACCTCCAACGAAACCCTCATCTTAAGCGGTGAGGGTATCCTTGGACTGGAGGCTGCCATTGCTTCCATGACTGAGCCCGGAGATAAGGTTCTTGTTCTGGACAATGGTATCTACGGAAAAGGCTTTGCCGATTTTGTTTCCATGTACGGAGGCAGACCGGAGCTTTATACCAGAGATTATCAGAACACTCTCGATGTAAAGGAACTGGAAGCTTTCCTTGCGGATAACCACGACTACAAATATGCAACCGTAGTACACGGTGATACTCCAAGCGGCATGCTTAACGATGTAGCTGCCATCTGCCCGCTTCTAAAAAAATACGGGATCCTTACCGTTGTAGATTCTGTCTCCGCTTCCTTCGGCGAGCCTCTGAACATTGATGTATGCCAGATCGATATCATGTGCGGCGGATCACAGAAGGTGGTATCTGCACCTCCGGGACTTACCTTTGTTGTAGTCAGCAGTGATGCAAAGAAATCCATGGCAGACCGTAAGACACCAATTGCTTCTTTCTATGCCAATCTTACAGCTTTTGCACATTATTACGAAGAGAAATGGTTTCCATATACAATGCCGATCAGCGATATCTACGGACTCCGCGCTGCCATTGACAACATCGCAGCAGACCCTGCCATCCTCTCCCGCCACGCAAAGATCGCCAGTGCCTCCAGAAAAGCCATCACAGGCGCAGGCCTGAACCTTTACCTGCACAGCGGATATTCCAATACAGTTACTGTTTTTGAAGTACCGGAGGGCACAACAGCCGAAGCGATCCTTGATGGAGTAAAAAAAGACTACAACATTATGCTGGCAGGTTCCTTCGATGTCCTGGCTGGCAAAGTGATCCGCATCGGACATATGGGAAACAACGCTACATTCTATAATGTAAGAGAAGTTTTCGCTGCCCTGGACGGAACTTTACGCAGGCTTGGCGTTCCGCTTAAGGCTTCCATGGAGGAGATCTTCTGCAAAAACATGCAGTAATTTCTGAGATTTCAATAGTAAAAAGCACTGTAAGATAAATCCAACTTTTCATCTCGCAGTGCTTTTTTATAATTCTTATAATATTTTTCTTTATTCTTTTACCGCACCGGATGTCATACCACCTACGATGTATTTCTGGCCGATCATGTAAACAATGATAACCGGGATACAGGTAAGTACGATATCAGCAAAAATATAGTTCCAGTAACTCTTGTTCTTTCCGAAGAACTGATATACAGCCATTGTCATCGGGAAGAGACGGCTCTTGCTTGACAGATACAAAGGTGTGAGGAAATCACTCCATACTGTCATGAACTGAAGGATAAAACATGTTACCATAGTTGGTTTCAGAAGCGGCATGATGATCTTGAAGAACAGGCTTAACGGGCCTGCGCCGTCGATAACAGCAGCCTCGTCCAGCTCAACCGGGACAGAGATTACGAAGTTACGGATGGTAAATACACAGAACGGAATCATTGCACTGGTAAATACCATGATAATGCCAACTCTTGTATCGTTCAGGTGCAGTGTACTGAGTACACGTACCAGAGTTACATAGTTGACCGGAAAAAACAGTCCACAAAGTACAAAATAATACAGAAATACATTTAACTTTGTTCTCTTACGGCACATGACAAATGCAGCCATTGCACAAAGTACAACGCCAAGTGTTGTAGCGATCAGCGCATATGCAAAACTGTTCAGGAATCCCTGGATCAGGCTTCCTTTTTCAATAACCTCAGAGTAGTTGGAAAATACCCACTCTGTAGGAAGTGCCAGACTCATTCTGGCTGCCTCTGCTTTTGTCTTAAAAGAGTTGATCAATACCATATAAAATGGAAGCACGACACATAAGCAAAGCAGGATACATACAACATGTTTTAATAAATTCTGAATTCTTTTTTTTGCCATTACTGCTGTACCTCCTGTTTACTTAATGTCTTAACAATAAATACACCTATGATCGCTGTAATTACAAGAAGAACAGTATTCAATGCAGAAGACATTCCATACTGGCCTCTGGAATAGAGCTGGAATGCATAAGTTGTAAGAACCTCTGTTGCATGTCCAGGACCGCCGTTTGTAAGTACATAAACAATATCGAATACTTTCAGACCATATGTAATACCAAATACAAGGTTGATCATGATAGCACCACTCAGCATCGGAAGTGTTACATACCGAAGTCTCTGCCAGAAGTTTGCACCATCGATCTGCGCAGCCTCATAATAAGATTTCGGAATCGTATTCAGACCTGCAAGGAAGATAGTCATGACATAACCAATGCCTCTCCACGCATCTACACCATAGATGGATTTCCATACAATAGCCAGATCAGACAGCCATTTCTGTTTGAAGATTCCAAGATGGAATGCATCAAGAAGTGTGTTTAAAAGTCCGTTATTATAATTCAGGATGGATTTAAATACAAGACCAATGATTACAAAAGGCAGAATAGACGGCAGGTAGAGCAATGTTCTGTAAAGCCCTTTGCCTTTAAGTCCCTCCTGAAGCATAATCGCGATCAGAAGAGCCGGGATCAGCTTAACGATGTTGGAAATGATAGTAAACTTCAATGTATTGCCAATACCGCTCAGATAAGACTTATCTGATGTAAAAATCTCAGCAAAATTCTGCAGTCCCACAAAATGAGTACCATTAAGAACACTTCTGGAGTTCCAGTCTGTAAAGGAGTAACCAACACCCATTACACTGGGAAGCAGGAAAAAAATAATATATAATGCCAACGGCAGTATCAGAAACCACTGTGGATAGATTCTCTTCTTATTCACAGAAAGCACCTCCTGTTTTAAGTTAAAACAGAGCCGGCAAATACCGGCTCTGCCTTCGGGTCAACTAGTTTTAAGTTCTGTTATTTATTTCCAGTTCTCGTCGCCTACAGTTTTTGCTGCCTCAGCACGGTTGGTATCCATGTTCTTAAGAACATCATTTGCTTCCATCTCGCCCTGGCAGAATGCAACCATATCCTGACCAAACTGTGTCCAGTAATCGTTTGTATATTTTGTACCTGTCTGAAGTGTTACAACAGCCTTCTTGTCATCCGGAACTGTTTTAAGGAACTCCTGCTCCTCCGGCAGCCAGTGCTGCTCAAGCTTGTCATCGTTAACGTCAAGGTTTGTGTATGCCGGAGAGTTATCAAGAATTTCCTGAAGGCTCTCTGTTGTTGTAACGAAGTTGAAGAACTCTTTTACAAGATCCTCATGCTCTGTTCCCTTGTAACCAAACATTGTCGGGCCGGAGTTGCTGCTTGGATACCAGGTATTGTCGCCAAGTGGCTCAAGGAACATTCCAAACTCATCAGATGTGCCTGTGTCTTCCTGGATCTGTTTGATGAAACTGGAATTTGCAAGTGCCATTGCACAGTTTCTGTCACCAAATTCGTTGGACATGTTTGTACTGTCTGTTCCGATCCAGTCTTCTCCGAAGTATCCTGCATCAGAGAGTTCTTTGAACTCATTCAGAACTTCAAGCATCTTCTCGTTATCTGCAAATGTTGCTTTGTTTTCATTTAATTCGTCATAAAGACCAGGTGTTGCTTCTTCATAAACGCCGCCGATCTGGAAAAATGCCAGCTGATGCTGCCATCCATCTGCACCAGGCATGAACCAAGGTGTGATTCCTGCATCCTGGATCTTACCGCAGAGTTCTTTCAGCTCATCATATGTTGTCGGTACTTCCCAGCCGTTCTCTTCGAACAGTGTCTTGTTGTAAACCATTACATACTCCGGAGATGCGTTCCAGATCTGAAGTCCGTACAGTTTGTCATTGTATACGCAGGACTCTTTTCTTGTCTCCGGCATAACATTCTCCCAGGAAGCTCCTGTAAAGTCGATGCAGTATTTCTCAGGATCAACGATGGTAGATTCAATTGCAAACGGGTTGGACTGGATCCAGAAGATATCTGCACAGGAATCTGTAGCAAGTTTGGACTGAAGAAGATCTGAATACTGATCAGCCGGAATTGTCTGAAGGTCTACGGTAACATCGTAGGTATCCTCAAAACGTTTAATTGTCTCATCGTAACGATTGTCCATCCATCCTGCTGAAACCAGGATGCTGAGCTCCTCGCCTGCGAAATCGCTCTTCTCATCCGCTGCAGATACGTTCACTGCAAGTCCTGTCGTCATGGAAGCGATCATTGCTGCTGCACAGGCTACTGCCAGAAATCTCTTTCTTTTCATTAATGTTTCCTCCTTTTTTGAACTGATTTTTCGTTCTCTCTTGATGATATTAGTTTATCATCTGATCATTTTAAAAGCCATGGATATTCCTGCCCTGTATTTGTACTTTTTTCACAGTTTATTATACTTTTTTCATATTTTCCGTAACTATACACAAGTTTCTATTGACATTTTCAAGCACTATTTCAGAATTACATTTTTACGGTTTGTACTTTTTTTACAAATGTGCTATACTTTTAGCCAATGTTTTGCACGACCATTTCACACACAGGGGGCTTACCAATATGAAAACACGCAGTCTGCAGTCCAAACTTTTTATCGCCTATCTTGGCATGGCCTGCCTGATCCTTTTTTCTTTTGCCATATTCTTTTATGTTTTTTCATCCGGGCAGCTGAAGAAAAGCCAGATCAGTGCCATGAGCACCTTAAATTCCACATTTCAGTCCCAGGTAGACTCTGCAATCCAGAATCTTGACACTGTATCTGTAAACATCAATTACAGCAACATGTCGAAATCCGTTCTCGACCAGAAATTTGACCTTAATATTTCCGATGAAATGCTTTCTGCCATGTCCGATCTTTTTATCTCCTTAAGCGGCACTGAATTGAAAGCAGATCAGGTAAATCTTTATGATTTCTCCGGATATGTGCTCCAGGCCGGCCTTTCCACCATGGTCAAAAAAAGCAACGACTCTCATAATGAATGGATCCAGAAAGCCCGTGAAGCCAACGGAAAAAAAGTCCTGACAGCTCCTTACAGCACTTACGTCTATTCAAAATCTGCCCGCTATCCCCAGTGGTTCATCTCCCTGTACCGCTCCTTCACCAACCAGTACGGCCGTGGTGTCGGCGTGATTGAAACCGCCAAACAATGTAAATCCATCTTTAAGAGCATCATTTCCTATGAGAAAAAAAATCACGGAAATGCTGCCAGTGTCTATGTTTTCAATGAGTCCGGCGATCTTATCTATCCTTATGATATCACAGCCGACGATACCAATGATATTTCAAAATATTACAAACTTACTGATTCTGACCAGGATACCCTTACCATACAGAGTCCCGTCACAGATCAGAAAGAATACGTCTCCAGACTGAATTCCGCATATACAGGCTACACTTATCTGACTATCCAACCGGAATCTGTGATCCTTGCCCCTGCATACAAAATGCTGAAGATCCTTCTGGCTGTTGTTGCTACTTTTCTTGCCGCAGCAGTAATCATTTCCTACAGGCTTTCCCGCTCTGTAGTAAAACCGGTGAAACACCTGAAGCACATTATCCAGCGTATGGAACTGGACACTCTCGGCCAGGAAAAAGTCACTTCCTATCCGGTTTCCGTCAATGAACTGGAAGAACTGTATCAGGCATTCCAGCTGATGAGCGATAACCTAAAAGATTCCATGACTCAGCTTAACGAAGCCAAGGAGCAGGAAATGAAAGCACGCAGCATGGCTTTGCAGAGTCAGATTAATCCTCATTTTTATTACAACTCTCTTTCCAGCATTATGGTGCTTGCAGAAAACGGAGATACGGATACCGTGGAAAAAATGTGCCGCAATCTTTCCAGGATCATGCGTTATATTACCAATACTGCTGAAACAACTGTAACACTCCGCGAAGAGCTTGATTATGTCCAGAAATATCTCTACTGCATGAAGGTCCGCTACCAGTCCAGTCTGAATTATTCCATTGATGTAGATGAATCTCTTCTGGATCAGCCGGTTCCGAAGCTGATCATCCAGCCTATTGTGGAAAACGCTATCAAATATGGTTCTGACTGCGAACCGCCATGGACTATCACAATCAGCAGTACAATAAACCAAAACAGCTGGCAGATCGATGTTACAGACACCGGACCGGGATTCACTGAAAAAGCCAAGAAAAAAATAAATTCAGATATCATGAATGCCATTCGAAATCCCGGCATGCCTGCTTTGAAGATCAACGGTCTTGGCACTGTCAATGTATTTCTCCGCTGGAAACTCTTCTGCAAAGATGACATAATTTTCAGGTATGGAAATACAGCGGACGGCCACGGAATTGTTTCTATTGGACGGTATTTTCAGACAGATGCGGAGGAATAATACTATGAACTATACTGTTATTGTGGCAGAAGATGAAGAACTTCTTCTGAATAATCTGGTACATAAGATTGAAAAAGCAGATCCTGATTTTCAGGTGATCGGCACAGCACAGACAGGTGCACAGGCCCTCTCGCTGGTGGAACAGATGAGCCCGGATGTGGTATTTACGGATATCAAGATGCCCGTCATGGACGGAATCACCCTGCTCACCAGGATCCGTGATCAGTTTCCCTTTACGAAATTTGTGATCACCAGCGGATTTTCTGATTTTAAATATGCAAAAAAAGCCATCACGCTGAAGGTTTCTGATTACCTTCTGAAGCCTGTAGATCCGGACGAACTCCAAAATGTTCTCCTTAAGATCAAACAGGAACTTCAGATCAAACGTGATGACTACGAAACCGTATTCGCCCCAGGTGCTTCCTGCATGTCACCGGGACAGATTGCAGAGCTTCTCAAGAACTTCATGGTACAGAATTATGCAGAGGATATCAACCTGAACCTGATTGCAGGAACCATGAACTACAGTCCCAGCTACCTGACCAAAATCTTCTGTCAGGTCTATGACTGCACCCCTACCAAATATCTGATCAATCTCCGGATGAGCCATGCACAGAAGCTGCTGATCCATGAGCCTTCCCTTTCTGTAAAACAGATCGGTGAAATGTGCGGCTATCACGACCAGGGATATTTCAGCAGGATCTTTAAGAAACATACAGGGAAAAGCCCTCTGGAATATAAAGATGAGGGAGAGAGCCAGCAGATCAGTTAATAAATTTTCCAGGTATATATAAACAAAAAAGTCATTTCACGACGTCCGGTTATGCTCTGTTCCCAAAGCATCCGGCTTCTGAAATGACTTTTTATATTTTATTTCACAACTTCATACATATACAATTCATGAAGAGCTCTCGTCGCCGCAATATATCTCGCCCGCTCCACGATCGGACTTCGGTCTTCCCCAGGAAATACAGAAAATACCTGATCAAACTCCAGACCCTTTGCCATGTAGAATGTTGTGACAGTCAGGCCTTTTTGGAAGTTTGTGCTGTCTCTGTGAAGAAGGGACAAACGCTCCTTGGTATCAAAGCCTTCTGCTTCCAGCTTCTCCTTCAGAATGTAGTAAGTTTCCCTTGCTTCATCTGCAGTTCTTGCGATCACTGCTGCTGTTTCATATGAAATAATATCTTCAACACCTTCATCTGCATTCTCAGCTATGACTGCCTGCTTCTCAAGCCGCAGCTCTCTCACTACGCTCTCCAGTGCCTCCTCAAGCCCCGGAAATTCTTTTTCCACAACAGGTTTTCCATGACGTTCAAAAAGCTCCACTTCCGTAATTCCCGCCAGTTTATTGGCATAAGACGCAATCTCAACAGTATTACGGTAGCTCTTGTTCATCACGATCCTGCGTATATCTTTTCCGAAGATCTTAGGCAGAAATGTCAGCACATCCTGTTGCTCGCCGTCCATAGTCTGTTCTCTGTCCCCAAGAATAGTCATCCTGCATTTAAAGAGTCTCTGAATGATCAGATACTGGATCATGGAATAATCCTGCATCTCATCCACGATCAGATGGCGCACACCGGAATCCTCCTGCTGAGTTTCCAGCCGATATTTCAGATACAAAACCGGATACACATCCTCATAGCGCAGCTTTCTTTTTTCATACTGAACCTGTGGAAGAGAAGGAAAACCCTCCTGTCTCAGGAAACGGTTGTACAGCACATAGAGATCTCTTGTCTCATACATCCTGTAGAAACGGTTCTTCACAGCCTCCCTTTCCTCATCCGGAAGATCGAATCCCTTAAGAGTCTCCACCTCATCAATGAAATATTCTGCTACTGCATCCATTCTGGAAAGCAGCGGGATATCCATGAATTTAAAGTAAAAAAGCTCTATGATCTCCTGCTCTTTTTTGACCACGCCTCTGTGTTCCACATCACGGAAGTTCATAAGGCTGTCCTCAAGCTCCACCAGATATCCTTCCATACGATCCAGAAAATCCCGTGACAGTTTCTCTTTCAGAAGCTTTTCATCGCATAATCCTGCAATCTGACGCTCGATCAGATCATATCTGTCTTCACAGTCAGAAACAACATTTTTCAGTCTCTTGTATGCAAAAAGGTCAAAGCTCATCTCCCGGATATTCTCCTCGCCAAGCTCCGGCAGGATATGGGAAATATAGTCCGAGAACACCCCATTCGGTGAAAGCACCAGCACAGAAGAAGATTTCAGATTTTTCCTGTCATGATACAGGAGATAAGCGATCCTGTGAAGGGCAATGGAAGTCTTTCCGCTTCCTGCTGCTCCCTGGATCACCATGATACGATCCGAAGTGTTTCGGATGATCGCATTCTGCTCCTTCTGGATCGTGCGGATAATATTCTTCAGCTGTACATCACCGTTGCTTCCAAGCTCTGCCTTCAGGATCTCATCGTCAATCTTCACATCACTCTCAAACTCATAGATCATTTTTCCACCGCGGATCTTGTACTGCCACTTGGCAGCAATATCCCCGTGGATCTCGCCAAGCGGAGCCTGGTAGGAAGCCGGTCCCTTGTCAAAATCATAGAACAGTCCGGACACAGGTGCTCTCCAGTCATAGATCAACGGAAGTCCGCCGTTCTCCTCAGCCAGGTTCGCAATTCCGATATAAAATATCTCCGGCTCATCTTCTCCTTCATAGCAGAAATCCACCCTTCCGAAAAACGGTGAATCCATCATCTTCCTGAATCTCCGACGCAGTTCGATCTTCTCATTGCTGGCATTGATCTCATGGAGAAGTGCCTGCTGGTTATCAAAATTCTCATATCCGTACTGGTCCATCTCTGTATAGTTTTCCCAGTAGTACTCATGCATACCTTCGATTTCTTTCTGCCCGACCTCTATGGATTCATCCAGCTGTGCGATCCTGTGCTTCAATGTCTCTGTCACATGTGAAAGGTATTCACGTCCGTTTTTTACCGCTGCCATAAGCCTTAATCCACCACTACAGCAGTTCCACTTGCTGTTACCATCAGCATTCCATTATCTGCACCAAGCACTTCGTAGTCAATATCCACACCGATCACTGCATTAGCTCCCATTGCACCTGCACGCTGCTCCAGCTCTGCCAGGGCTTCTCCTCTGGCTTTCTGAAGTTCTTCCTCATAACCGGCGCTTCTGCCGCCAAAGAAATTCCGAAGACCTGCTCCAAGATCTTTCATGAAATTTACTCCTGTGATCACTTCTCCGAATGCGATTCCTTTATATTCACGGATTGCTCTTCCCTCTACAGATGGCGTTGTTGTTATGATCATGGTAAAATCCTCCCGTTTCTGTTGTTTTTTCTCAGGCATAAAAATGCCTTATTACAGAATTATACCCGAAAGCCGTCACGATGTATAGAGTAAAAAAAGGCTGCCCAAAGAGATGCCAGGCACCTTTTCAGACAGTCTTTCCTTATTATCGCTTATTTATTTTACAACTTCAGTCACATAGGAAACTTCTTCCATTCCCGGATAACTTCCCTGACGCCCGCCAACAGTCAGAGTTCCTGTTTTATCATCCCAGGTAAGCTCTGTTGTTGCATAAGCACCGTTTTCAAAATTGTAGTTATTTCCCTCATCCTCATAAATAGTGAACTTGCAGTTTTCACCTGGATATACCATAAGTTTCACCGACTCCTCAGGTTTCTGGGAAGCATATACAAGTCCCTCTGCAACAGGAAGGATACTTCCTGCTTTTACAAAGATCGGCATCCGGTCGATCGGAGCATCTACGGTTACGTACTGGCCGCCTTCATACTCCTTGTTTGTCCAGTAATCGTACCATTTCGTACCTGCCGGGAGATAGCATTTCCATGTTTTCTCTCTATGGAGCTCAGTACTCTCCGGTCCGTAATACATCGGCTCTGTAACAGCACAGATCAGAAGGGACGGTCCGAACATAAACTCATTCTCAACCTTGCGTGCTTCTTTATCCTCCGGGAAGTCAAAGAGAAGGCTTCTCATAATCGTATAATCATTAAAATGTACAGCACCTGCAAGGGAATAAATATACGGCATCAGATGATAACGGAGCTTGATAAACTTCTCGATGGCATCATAGAACATGGTTCCTTTTTCACCAAAGTTCCAGATTTCTCTTGGTGTATCAGTTCCATGGGAACGGAACATCGGAAGGAAGGTTCCCATCTCCAGCCATCTTGTATACAGCTCACAGTATCCTTTATCCTTCACACCTTCGTTATATTTGCCCTGCCAGAACCATTTCGGCTCCGGATCTGTGTTGCAGCCGCATCCACGGTTCTGCCACTTATCAGCAACTGTAAAGAAAGCGCCGATATCCAGTGTCCAGTATGGATATCCACTCAGTCCCATATTCAGGCCTTCCACGATCTGTGTCTTAAGATTATCCCAGGATGCACAGGTATCGCCTGACCACAGCATTGCAGAATATTTCTGGCCGGAAGCATAGCCGGAACGTGTCAGGTTAAGAACTCGTTTCTCTTCTGTAGTTTTTCTCTGATTCTCATAAATTCCCTTTGCATGCATCAGTGCAAAAGCATTGGCAACAGCAGGATCCAGATATTTCTTGTGCTCACCGCCGACAAGCTCATATCTTTCCCATGGCTCTCTTTTTGCTGCACCACTCCAGTCAGGACCGGAAAACGGTTCTGTGGAATCGCACCACCAGGAATCAAAGCCCTGGTCAAAAAGTCCTTCCTGTGCCTGTTTCCAGTACATTTCTCTCGCTTCTTCATTAAAAGCATCATAAGTCGCATAATCATAAAGAAGATGACCAGTCTTAAAAAACTCTGTATGGTTCTTGCCGCCTGCATTCATATTCGGCCATACGGAAACCATGGTATGGGCATTCAGTTTGTGGATTTCCTCCGCACATTCTTTCATATCTCCGTAACGCTTCTGATCCAGGATCTTCTCGCCCCAGTTTCCAGGATCCCAGGTATTCCAGTCCTGTACCACACAGTCAAGCGGAACCCCGATCTTACGGTAGTGGCGAACAATCTCAAGAAGCTCTTTTGCCGTGTAATACTGCTCTTTGGACTGTACATAGCCATAAGCCCATTTCGGCAGCATCTGCGCCTTGCCTGTAAGATAACGGTAATCATGGATGATCTCATCCATAGTATGACCGCCCATAAAATAATAATCGATCTGATCTACAGTATCCAGAAACAGATAGGAATCTTTCAGATCATCATTAAAAGTCATAAGTGAACAGCAGTCAACAAGAATTCCATATCCTTCTGTGGAAACCAAAACCGGCATCGGGATACGCATGTTATGCTGATATAAGTACTGGCAGTGACCTCTGTAATTGTAAATACCTTCCTCTGCCTGGCCAAGCCCATGGATTTCCTCATCCTCTTTCCATGTGAAGAACAGTTTTCCACGATATGCTGTTCTTACTTTCTCAGCTTTCAGATTCTGGATAAAATTCCTCTCACCGTCAACTGTCTTTACACGGTTGATGATCGGCTCCTCATCGCCTGTATTATAGTGGATCACATCTGTTTCAGTCAGTTCCGGTTTCTTCTGGGAAAGCCACTTGCTTCCGTCTGCATGCTTCCAGATGATATCACCGGATGCAGTGTTGATCTCTGCACAAACTTTCACAGTTTTCACAATGATACTTCCTGCATTTTCCTCTGCTGAAAAATCAACCTCAGGATATTCTTTTTTCTCAATGATCAGGGAGTCCTGTGCCTCTTTGATCTCTTTTCCGGAAACGATCATGCGGATGATCTCCTCTGTCACCGGAACCACCCGGTATGTCAGCTTTCCAGCTTCAAACTGTACATAGCTATCTGTTTTAACCATAATTTCCCTTCTCCTTATCTGTCCGGTAAATCAGACATTAATATTCCGTTTCTGATATCGGAGCCTTTCTAATAAAAAAGCTCCGATATCAGGACAAAATTTCTTACTTTTATCCTAACATCGAAGCCTGATTTCCGTCTATGACTTATCCGCTCATGAATTTTAACTATTTTTACTGTTTCTTCTGCTTCTCATCTTTCGGCGGTTTCCCCACGTGTTTTTTGTAAAGTCTGTAAAAATTGGAAATATTATTAAATCCGCATTCCATGGCGATTTCCGTAACATTTTTATCTGTTTCCCGAAGAAGCTCACGCGCATGGTTGATCCTCATCCTTGTGACATAATCGCTGAAACTGATATTTGTCACCTTACGGAAATAAGAAGAAAAATAGTTGGAACTCATATATACGGAAGAAGCAACTTCTTCCAGAGTGATCTTCTCACAGTAATGATCATCTATGTAATTAAAAGCCTGCTCAAGACGCTTCATTGCATTTTTCTTCTCACGGAGCATTTCCCCTGACTTGCTCTCATCCTGATAAGCCCGGATCAGCATGGTAAGGATGCGAAGTACATTCGCCTTGATCATCAGCGGATAGCCTTCTTTTTTCTGCTGCCATTCGTGATAGATCTCCCAGATACTGGAACGGATCTCTCCGCTTACCTCTTCTTCCCTGCCGATACGGTTCTTAAAATTACTTCCTCTCTCAACAAAAGGCTTCAGATATTCCGTATCAAAAATACTCAGCTTTTCGGCCACGAATTCCGGTGAAAAGATCATCACAAGAAGCTTCATGTCTCCACCGATCAGCTTCCATCCATGAGGCTCCACATTATTGAAGATGATGATGTCATCTTCTTCCATTGTATATTCCTGCCCGTTTACAAAATAATTTCCCTTGCCCCCCAACACACAGGTGATCTCGAAATAGCTGTGCCAGTGATAACTTCCAGGCCGACTGTTCTCCGGTGTCAGTTCCACCTCTGAAATCTGAAAAGGAAATTCTTTGTCAAGGGGTATGTTGTCTCTCTCTAATCGCAAATTCTGCCTCCTGTAAACGCAGACACTGTCATCGCATCAGCTGTTTCCGGCAGGACCGGCAGCTTTTCCAGTGTCTTCTTACGCTCACAATATTATAGCAGATATTATTTTTCCATGCAATCTGTGATAGTTCGTTCTAACTCTTCCAGCTGATCTTCGTGCTTCCCATGGACAGCAATGCGGAAATAATCATTACCCTGAATTCCTTTTATCATATAGTAATCGCTGTCAATCTTAAAAAACGGCTGTTTCAGCATATCAAGATATGTGAATCCACCCAATGGTCTCAGCTTCAGAATGAATTCCCGCTCTACCGGTTCATCCAGAAGATAATCCCAGGCAAACCAGCCGGATTCTGCACATTTTTCCCTGGAAGGCTGTTTTCCTATTATTTTCATAATCGTGTATTCCCCTTTCCTTTACAGGCAGATTTCCCGTGGATCTACTGTCTGCCCTATATGACTGATTCCTGTGATCGTTCTTCGTAATACATCCGTATAAATTTGCTCTGTAACTTGCCTGCTAAATATTCCGTGCCACAGATGCTGCTATTTCCTTCGCAGCTCCTAAAAATTCCTTTATATCCTTCTCCTCCGTAAACCACGAAACACTTACTCTCACAGTTCCGCCCTCTTCTGTTCCCATTGCCTTATGGATCAATGGCGAACAGTGAAGCCCTGAACGGACAATGATCCCATATCCGCTTTCCAGAATATACGCGGCATCCGAAGCTTTCAGTCCCTGAAAATTCAGGCTCATCACAGGTCCTCTGCATACGTCATGGTTTCCGTAGCTCCTTACACCCTCTATCTGTTCCAGACCACAATAAAGCATTTCCATTAGACGAGCTTCTTTTTCCATAATTGCCGCAAGTCCTGTCTGCTCAATAAACTCCGCCCCAGCCAGAAGTCCTGTGATTCCCGGCATGTTCTGAGTTCCTACCTCATACTCATAATCTTTGTTCTCGTAGGTAAGCTGTGCGCTGTTTCTTCCGGTTCCCCCATATTTCAGAGGCTTCAGCTCAATTCCGCTCCTGACATAAAATCCGCCGGTTCCCTGAATTCCCATCAGACTTTTGTGGCCTGTAAAAATAAGCGCATCTGCTTCCCATTTATCTGCATCAACAGGGATACAGCCAGCACTCTGCGACACATCCACGATCAGGATCAGTCCATGTCTCTTTACAAATTCCCGGATCATCTCCATATCCTGCACACAGCCTGTCACGTTGGAACAGTGGTTCACGATCAGCACACGGCTGTCCGGTCGTACTGCTGTTTCCAGGGCTTCTTCCGTCACTGTCCCGTTTATCATACACTTCACTACCAGCACCGGATGTTCTCTCAGCTGTTCCAGATTATATACCGGACGTAGCACACTGTTATGCTCTGTCTGCGTTACCAGGATGCTACTGCCTTTTTCACCGTAGTCCAGCCCCCCAAGGACTGTATTCATGCTTTCTGTTGCCCCTGATGTAAAAAATATTCTCTCTGTTTCCCTGATTCCAAGGAGCTGTCCCAGTTTTTCCCGGCAAAGTACTTCCACATCTTTTTTCATGATCGAGCTGCCGCCCCGGAACTGCGAAGCAGGCGTGCCGCTAAGGCACGCCTGCACAGCTTCCAAAACAGCAGGGGGCTTCGGCCAGGAAGTTGCCCCGTTGTTCAGATATATCATCCAATCATCCTTCCAGAATATTGAAGTTCATAATTTTTGCAATCTTCTTGATCATCTTTGTGTAATCACCGAAGATCAGCACCTGATGATGTCCGAATCCTGCAAGATTGTGCATGAATTCTCTTGCATCGTCCATCTGGATGTAGTAGAACGGACTGCAGTATGTATCTGCATATTCAGAACGGATAACCTTGCCTTTCTTGATGCACATGGTATCGCCTGCCGGATTGAAACGTCCAAGTGTGATATAATCATCATCGTTCTCTGTGAAGTCAACCTGCAGTTTTCCACCGAATCCCTGGCCTGTGAATGCCCAGAGTTTGTATGCCAGCGGTTTTGTTCCATAACCGTTCATCTGAAGAGCCGGTACTGCATGGTGGATGCGGAGAAGCTCGTCTGTCTCGTGGTTCGGGTTACCCATGAATGCCGGACGTTTTCCGGCATACTGCATGATCAGCATGGCCATCAATGCGTTAAGGTCTTCCTCACATCCGCTTGGAATTCCCTCGTCTTTCATGATGGAATGACACATACATGGTGTGAATTTACGGTTCTGCGGGATTTCTGTTGTACAGAGCTCATGACATGCGGTTGAGAAAGCGTTGCAGTCATAAATATCCATCATCTTTTTGGCAGCCAGATAATATTTCACGTCATTGATAAACCAGTCTGTGTTTACCTGTGTATCAGTAGATCCAGCAATGATCTTATCTGCAATCGGCTTTGCTTCCTCATCTGTGATCTCATCCATATATTTGAAAATGGATGTAAATGGAAGCTTCACCACTTCAACTCCGTAACGCTGACGAAGGATCTCCGGATCGCGGATCAGACTCTGAATTCCGAATGTAGGCTGAGATCCTGCTGTCAGTACAAGCGCCCTTGTATTGCGAACTGCTTTTCTTACCCAGAGAATATGCATGATCTCATTCACATCCTGAAGATCCATACATACATATGCCTCTACTCCGATGGAACGGCAGTATGCTGCAAAATCAATTCCTTCGTTTCCGTTCTGCCAGATAACGACCGGCTTTCCGAAACGCTCAAGCTTAGGAATTCTCCATCCCATGCAGAGGAAGCAATCGATCTCATCAACATCCTCTCCGATTTTTGCAAAAAGGTCTTTATCTACAACAAAAGACTCATTATAGCGGACATCCACAGGCTCCGTGAATTCTACCTCATCAATAACCCCTTGTAATCCCTTAACTGAATTTTTGAATGCCTCATCAGCTGCTTTTGTCTCAGCTTCAACAGTCATATCCTCTTTATGTCCGGCACGACATGGTCCCTCCCAGAAATGTGTATGTGTCAGACATCCAACCAACGGTTTTACTACAAGTTTCATATCCATTGCTTTCTGTTTCATAATAAAAATACCTCTCTTCTCTTTAACATTCCGCATTTTCCAGTTTGTAGTTTTTCCACACACTCGATATATCCTATTATACTGTATGAATCATGGAATTCCTCTTTATTCTTCCGAACAGACTGTACTTTCTTACGATTTTGTGCTATTTTCATATAATTTATATTATTATTCCCATCATTTTTATATGAATTATACAATATTTATTCACCACATTAACCTGAAAAAAATCCGCAAAAAAAGCACCGGAAACGTGGCCGATCCGTTTTTCGGATGGAAGTACATTTCCGGTGCTGTAATCCTGCCCAATACTCAGGTTATCTTATGCCTGAGCCTCTTTTTTCTCAAACTGACTGTTATACAGATCCGCATAAAATCCCTTCCGTGCCAGCAGCTCTTCATGATTTCCCTGCTCAATGATATCTCCGTCCTTCATCACCAGGATCAGATCTGCATCCTTAATGGTAGAAAGTCTGTGGGCGATAACAAAGCTGGTTCTGCCCTTCATCAGGTTATCCATAGCTTTCTGGATCTGCATTTCCGTTCTTGTATCAACGGAAGATGTGGCCTCATCCAGAATCAGGATCTTATTGTCTGCCAGGATCGCTCTTGCAATGGTAAGCAGCTGTTTCTGCCCCTGAGAAACATTGCTGGTTTCCTCATCCAGGACCATCTGATAGCCGCCAGGCTGCTGCATGATAAAGTTGTGGATATGGGCCGCTTTTGCTGCTGCGATCACCTCTTCATCCGTTGCGTCCAGTCTTCCGTAGCGGATGTTTTCCATAATGGTTCCGGAAAACAGCCAGGTGTCCTGCAGCACCATTCCGAACATCTCACGGAGATTGCTGCGGTTGAAGTTCCGGATATCATGTCCGTCAACCTTGATGCTTCCGTCATTTACATCATAAAAACGCATCAGCAGCTTTACGATCGTCGTTTTTCCTGCGCCTGTAGGTCCTACAATGGCGATCTTCTGACCGTCATGCACATCTGCGGAAAAATCATTTACAATGATCTTATCCGGATTATAACCGAATTTCACATGCTCAAACTGTACATTTCCTTCCAGTCCCTCAATGGAATCCGGGTTCTCCGGCTGAAGCTCTTCCTCCGGCTCCTCAAGAAATTCAAATACCCGCTCAGAAGCTGCCGCCGAGGACTGCAGAAGGTTTGTAACCTGGGCGATCTGCTGGATCGGCTGTGTAAAGTTACGGATGTACTGGAAGAAAGACTGGATATCTCCAACCTCGATAGTTCCTTTGATGGCAAAAATCCCTCCGAGAAGTGCCACCATCACATATCCCAGATTTCCCACAAACTGCATGATCGGCATCATCATTCCAGAAAAGAACTGTGACTTCCATGCAGATTCATAAAGCTTCTGGTTGTCATGCTCAAATTCCTTCAGCACATCCTGCTCTTTGTTGAATACTCTTACCACATCATGGCCGCCGAAATTCTCTTCCACCTGACCATTTACTTTTCCCAGATACTCCTGCTGTGCCTGAAAATATTTCTGGGAATGTTTCATTACTTTATTAATGATAAACATGGAAACCGGCAGGATCAGCACTGCTGCCAGTGTCATCCACACGTTGATGGAAAGCATCATGATAAATACACCGATCAGTGTTGTTACGGATGTGATCAGCTGTGTCATACTCTGATTAATGCTCATCTGCAGGGTATCCACATCATTTGTCACCCTAGAAAGGATCTCACCGTTTGTTCTGCTTTCAAAATAATTCATTGGCAGACGGTTGATCTTCTTTGAAATATCCTTTCGGAGATTGTATGTGACATCATTTGAAATCCCCGTCATGACAAAGCCCTGGATCAGGGAAAAACATGCACTTGCCACATACAGTCCCAAAGTCCACAAAAGGATCATTCCGATCTTACCGAAATCAATACCGCCTGTGCCGTTTACCTTGGCAACCAGACCATTGAACAGCTCTGTGGTAGCTTTTCCAAGTATCTTCGGGCCTGCAATATTAAACGCTGTACCTGCCACTGCAAAGATAAACATCAGGATAAAACGGAATTTATATCTGCCCATATAGCCAAAGAGCTTTTTCATGGAGCCTTTGAAGTCCTTGGCCTTCTCTGTTGGCTGCATTCCGTGTCCGCCCATCGGGCCTCTTCTTCTCTGCTGACTCATGCCAATTCCTCCTCTGATAACTGACTCATGGCAATCTGGCGATATACCTCGCAGGACTTCATCAGCTCCTTATGGCTTCCGATCCCTGCCATATGTCCATCGTCCAGTACAAGGATCTTATCTGCATTTAAGATCGTACTGATACGCTGTGCCACGATAATGGTTGTTGCTTCTTTTGTATGTTCTTTCAGCGCTTTTCGAAGTGTGCTGTCTGTTTTGAAATCCAGTGCGGAAAAGCTGTCATCAAAGATAAATATCTCCGGATCTTTTGCGATAGCTCTGGCGATGGAAAGCCTCTGCTTCTGTCCACCGGAAACATTGCTTCCCCCCTGTGCGATCGGAGTCTTATATCGCTCCGGCTTGGTGTCGATAAATTCCGTAGCCTGTGCAACCCCTGCTGCTTTTTTCACTGCATCTTCCGAAATCTCTGTCTTTCCGTAACGGATATTGGAATCAATGGTTCCTGAGAAAAGTACACCCTTCTGCGGAACGTAACCGATCCTGTCACGGACATCCTTCTGTGTCATTTCCCGGACATCCACGCCATCCACTTTCACAGATCCTTCTGTTGCATCATAGAAACGCGGGATCAGATTGATCAGTGTACTCTTACCGCTTCCTGTACTTCCGATGATTGCTACTGTCTCACCTTTTTCTGCCTTGAAAGAAATGTCTGTGATAACATTCTCTCCTGCCTCCGGATATGCGAAGCTTACATGATCAAATTCTACAGTACCCTTCACATCCTGGGAAGGCTGTACCGGATCCTCCGGATCCTGGACACTGACTTCTGTCTCGAGTACCTCGTTGATACGGCGTGCAGATACATTTGCTCTCGGCAGCATGATAGACATTGCTGTGATCATCAAAAATGACATGATGATCTGCATTGCATACTGGATAAACGCCATAACATCACCAACCTGCATGCTTCCGCTGTCTACCGCATAGGAACCGCTGTAGATAGTCAGTACAGAAACTGCGTTCATGATCAGCATCATCACCGGCATCATAAATGTCATACAACGGTTTACAAAGAGGTTTGTCTTCGTCAGAGTGATATTTGCATCCTCAAAACGCTCCTCCTCGTGTTTCTCCCGGCTGAATGCACGGATAACCGGAATACCGGTAAGGATTTCTCTTGTTACCAGGTTCAGCTTATCTACCATGGTCTGCAAAGCTGTAAATTTCGGCATTGCGATCCTGAACAGCAGTCCCATAAATGCCATGATCAGTACAATGGCCACCCCAAGGATCCATGTCATGGAGGAATCTCTCTGAAGCACGCGGATCACACCACCGATTCCAAGGATCGGCGCGTAAAGCACGATACGGAACATCATAGCCATTACCTGCTGGATCTGCTGGATATCGTTCGTGCATCGTGTGATCAGGGACGCTGTTGAAAACTTATGGTACTCTCTGCTGGAAAAACCTATGACTTTGTTATAAACCAGCCCTCGGAGATCATGTCCGAAAGATGCCGCAACTCTGGATGAAAGAAATACCACACATACTGCAGCCATCATAGTGACAAATGCCATAAGCACCATGCTGATACCTGTTGACTTCATGTAATCCATCTGTATGGCGTCCACATCTTCACCCATAGCTTCATATTCTGCACGAACATAGGAAACACCTGCCTGTGTGATGATGGATTCCTGCATCTTGTCGATCTTTTCTCCGACCTGCTCCTTCATAGCAGCCAGAGCCTCTGCAGGCATCTGAGAAAGAGCCGCCAGCGGATCAGTCCCTTCCGGGATTCCCATTTTTGCAAGAGCTGCCTTTGATTCTTCATTGTCGGACGTCAGAGTAGAAACGATCACCATCGGTTTGCCAAAGATATCGTTGAGTTCTTCTCTGTCTTTTTTGGAGATTTTATCCTTTAATACCAGATCATCTCCCTCTTCCTCATAAAATCCATCCACAGTTTTCGCATCATCCTCTTCCATAAACAGCTTCAGACTGTCCATGGACGTCTTTCTGATCTTCTCAGGAACACTGTCTTCAATACCGTTCTGCTGAATTCCCACATTAATGATATTGGATGTGTAATTCGGCAGGGACAGATCACAGTATGCCTGAAGAAAAAGAAGCGCAATGATGAGTACGATGTAACCTGCAGATCGTTTCAGATATTTCATCAGTTTAATCACGTTTCTGTTCCTTCCTTTCTGTCATTTCATCCGGCTGAAGCTTTTCTATGGCTTCCTCCGGCTGGATCTTTTCGATATTTACAAGGATCTGCTCCAGAAATCTCCGAAGCAGGCACTGTTCCGCCTCACTGAAGCCTTCCATCATTACAGCCTCATTTTTATGGATCCGTTCCAGTGCTTTTGCCTTGATTTCCTTTCCCTTTTCTGTCATGTAGATCCTGGTCACACGCTGGTCCTTTTCATCCGGTTTCTTATAAAGAAAGCCTGCTTTCTCCAGTCTCTGTATCGATACATTTACCGTAGGCGGCTTGATATGCAGGATCTTTGCAATTTCCCGCTGACTCAGGCCATCCCGTCCGGACACAAGCCCCAGAACCGGGATCTGTCCCGGATAAATCCCAAGCTCCTGCATCTGACTAAAGCATTTCGTCATAAAATGACGGTCTACCTTCATAAACAGAGATAAAAAACTGCTCTGCTTTTCTTTCTCATCTTCCTCCTTACAAAACATGCTGTCACTCCTCTCTCATCCGATCAGACACCTGCTCCCTGTTAATGATACACGAAGCAGTGGCCATTTCCTTTTAATTAGTCGGCTAACTATATATGATATACATCTGCACAAAAAATGCAACTGGTTTTTGTGGATTTTACACTTTTTTAAGATTTATAGCTTCTTTAATTCCCAACTGAAATCTATTAATTAATTTGTCAAACTAATTTATTTTCTGCTGTTTTTTCGCAAAAAAATACCCGCTTCATTTTTTTATTCGAAACGGGTACTTCTTTCTGTTCCTGATTTTCTTATACAAACTGGTTCACAGCCGAATCATAAGCATAATCGATTATATCAAGCTTATCCTCCAGTTCTTTCCGGTTAAGTCCTCTGTCCTCGCAGAAGGCATCCAGGGATCTGTAAAAATCCCGCAGCTGTGTATTTACGTAACTTAAAAGCATTACCGGGTCCTTTGGTATCATAATCTGTTTCCATCCTTTTATCTGATATTTATCCAATATCCCAGATGCTGCTGGAGAGCTGCCTGATCTGAAATATCAGATTTACTATCTTACCAATTTTATTTTTTGTCAAGAGCCAGAGCAGATTTTTCAGGATTTTTTATTTCTTCAGTATCTGATAAAAATATCCCATTCCCTGTCCAGAAAAAAACTGCCTGGTTCTGATTTTCATCCTGAAATGGATTCCCATCAGAACCGACAGTTCTTTTCCTTGTCAATCTATCATAAATTTATGGAGTTATTTTTTACTTCGTGCTGACAGTAAACTCTCCGTCCCTCACATCCAGCACAATGGTATCTCCGGCATGTACATCACCGGAAAGGATCTTCTTGGCTGTCAGTGTCTCAACATAATTCTGGAGATAACGCTTCAGAGGACGTGCGCCGTAAACCGGATCATAACCGTTATCCACTACCATCTGTTTGGCAGCATCTGTAAGTTCCAGAGAAAGCTCCTGGTCGGCCAGACGGTCGCTGAGCTCCTTGACCATAAGATCTACGATCTTACCTACATTATCCTTGGTCAGCGGCTTGAACATGATGATCTCATCCAGACGGTTCAGAAATTCCGGACGGAAGTGACCACGAAGATCATTCATAACCTGTTCCTGTGCTTCCGGTTTGATATCTCCCTTCTCGTCGATACCGTCAAGAAGGTATGGAGAACCAATGTTGGAAGTCATGATCAGGATTGTGTTCTTAAAATCAACCGTACGTCCCTGTGAATCCGTGATACGTCCATCGTCCAGTACCTGCAGAAGTACATTGAATACATCCGGGTGAGCCTTCTCGATCTCATCAAAAAGAACAACACTGTACGGTTTTCTTCGAACGGCCTCTGTCAGCTGTCCACCTTCCTCATATCCAACATATCCTGGAGGCGCTCCGATCAGACGGGACACAGAATATTTCTCCATGTACTCACTCATATCAATACGGACCATATTCTGTTCATCGTCAAACAATGTGGCAGCCAGAGTCTTGGCAAGCTCTGTTTTACCAACACCGGTTGGTCCGAGGAACAGGAAGGAACCGATCGGCTTTGTGGGGTCCTTGATTCCGGCTTTGGAACGAAGGATCGCATCTGTTACAAGACGAACACCCTCATCCTGTCCTACTACACGTTTGTGCAGCTCATCCTCAAGGCCCAGCAGCTTGGTTCTCTCACCTTCTGTCAGCTTGGTTACCGGAATACCGGTCCATCTGGAAATGATACGGGCAATCTCATCATCTGTGACAGCCTCATGTACCAGGCTTCTGTCACTCTCTTTAACCTGCTTCTCCTCAACCTCCAGCTGCTGCTGAAGCTTCGGCAGCTCGCCGTACTGCAGCTCAGCTGCTTTCTCCAGATCGTAATTCTGTTTTGCTTTCTGGATCTGTTTATTGATATCCTCAATCTGCTCACGTAATTTCTGGAGCTTCTCTACGGAATGCTTCTCATTATCCCACTGAGCTTTCTGGGTATTAAAAGTATCTCTCAGCTCTGCAAGTTCTTTCTGCAGATCAGCCAGACGCTCTTTACTTAAGTTGTCAGTTTCTTTCTTCAGGGCAGACTCCTCAATCTCCAGCTGCATGATCTTACGTCTCTGCTCATCCAGCTCTGTCGGCATGGAATCCAGTTCCGTCTTGATCAGCGCACAGGCCTCATCAACAAGGTCGATGGCTTTATCCGGAAGAAAACGGTCTGTAATGTATCTGTGTGAAAGTGTGGCAGCGGCAACCAGGGCACTGTCTGTGATCTTAACACCGTGGAATACCTCATATCTTTCCTTCAGGCCACGGAGAATGGAAATGGTATCTTCCACTGTCGGCTCATTTACCATAACCGGCTGGAAACGACGAGCAAGTGCAGCATCCTTCTCAATGTACTGTCGGTACTCATCCAGAGTTGTTGCACCGATACAGTGCAGCTCACCTCTGGCAAGCATAGGCTTCAGCATGTTTCCTGCGTCCATGGCGCCGTCTGTCTTACCTGCACCCACAATCAGATGAAGCTCATCGATAAACAGAATGATCTGTCCTTCGCTCTTCTTCACTTCCTCAAGTACTGCTTTCAGACGTTCCTCAAACTCGCCACGATACTTGGCACCTGCAACCAGCGCACCCATATCCAAGGCAAAAATCTTCTTATTCTTAAGACCTTCCGGTACATCTCCTGCCACAATACGCTGTGCCAGTCCCTCAATGGCTGCTGTTTTACCAACGCCAGGCTCACCGATGAGAACCGGGTTGTTCTTAGTCTTACGGGAAAGGATACGGATAATATTCCGGATCTCCATATCACGGCCGATCACCGGATCAAGCTTCTGGTTCTTCGCCTTATCCACAAGATCCTCACCGTATTTATTCAAGGTATCATAGGTTGCCTCCGGGTTGTCACTGACAACTCTCTGGTTTCCTCTGACTGTAGATAATGCCTGAAGGAAACGCTCTCTGGTGATTCCAAACTCCTCAAAGATCTTCTTCATGCTTGGGCTTTGGTATCTCAGCATGGAAAGAAACAGATGCTCTACAGAAACATACTCATCTCCCATAGCCTTGGCTTCATCCTCCGCACTGACCAGTGCCTTGTTCAGATACTGACCAAAGCGAAGTTCTCCGCCCTGAACCTTAACCTTCGCATTCAGAGCTTTCTTAACAGTGTCAACAAAATATTCCTTCTGAATCTCCATCTTCTCGATCAATTTGAGAATCAGGCTGTCTTCCTGTGTAAGTAAAGTATACAGAAGGTGTTCCTCTTCGATCTCCTGATTGCCATATTCATAAGCAACCTTCTCAAGATCCTGGACAGCCTGTACGGATTTCTGTGTAAATTTACTGATATTCATAGGCTTTCCTCCTATTCCTGAAAAAGCACTTCCGGCACTTTCGTTTCGGAAATGCTGTAGCTTTTTTCTTGTTCTAGGAGAAATATAACACGATTTGTTAGCACTGTCAAGAGGTGAGTGCTAATTATTTTGTGAAGATTTTGTGAAGCCTTGATTTTACGGGCTTCACAGGGATTTTTCACTTGCTTTCGCACTCGTTTTTCTTGATTTGACCACATTTTTACCACAAATTCTTGGAAAAATATATTCGTCTGATTTTCTTACCACATTTTACGACAACGACTTATGGTTTATACCACAGCAGGTACGGTTTCTGGCAAGTTCATTTTAGACATCTCGTTCTCCACATGAGACTTCTCTGCAATATGATTGTAGACATTCATTGTGATCTGTGCATCTGAATGGCCCATCACATACTGCATAACTTTGGGATTGACATTGTTCTCACCCAGTCTGGTACATCCCGTATGACGAAGAGTATGCGATGAAATGGGAGGCATCAGTTCCGGCTCTCGCTTCTCTTCTTCTGCCAGTTTGCTTTCTTTCTTATTATAGGCATTGACAATATTTTTCAGAAAGCTGTTCACTCCCGCCGGCATGATTGGACGTCCATGCTTTGTATTGAAGATGAATCCACTGCGTCCACCGATCTCTACATTACTCTGCAAACCAAGCATCAAGTTCAGCTCTCTCTGTTTACGGAACGCATCATATACCATCTGTGTCATAGGAATGTCTCTGATTCCTGCATCCGTTTTGGTTTCTGAATCATGAAAACAATATCCTTCATCACCTTCATAATATACAAGCTGTCCACCTACATGGATCTCCCGATTCTTCATATCCACATCTGACCAGGTTAATCCAATGGTTTCACTCACTCTCAGGCAAGCCCCAAACATAACCTGCATCATTGGAAGATGAGGCTTATACACATTACTCTGTTCAACAAACTTCAGAAGTTTTTCCTGCTGTTCCAATGTCAGTGCTTCTTTCTCTTTTGCCGGAGCCCCATAATCTCCAAGTGTTCCAGTTACCGGATTCTTACGGATAATCCCATCTTCCACTGCCAGTTCAAAACTGGGATTCAATAAGCCATAAAGGCCTTTGATTGTACTGTGTGCCAGTCCTTCATCTGACAATGCGGAAAAGAACGTCCTTATGTGAGATGTCTTAAAATCCACAACACGAATGTTTCCCAAAGTATTTCGTATCCGATAGTCCCACATACGAATATAATTCTTTTTCGTTCTTTCCTTGATATTCTTTGTTGCCATGTATCGCTCAAACAACGTATTTACGGTCAGCTTCTTGACTGAGGCGTCTGTAATAAGCAGATCATCCATATCCTTATTGATCTTCTTTTCCATTTCTCGCAGACTCGCCAGATCAGCTGCATAAACCGAATTACGCTTTCCGGTAATTTCATCCTTGTAGCGATACTCATAACGTCCATCCGGACGCTGGTATTCACCTGTTTTTAAATTTCTGCCTTTATTATCTTTTCTTGCCATATCATCATTCCTTTCACTTCATTTTTCGTTATTCGGAATGATTTTTGTCCTGTCGGTATCAGTCATTTACTGTCTGATATCTGCTCACAGATTAACATAATATTTTATGATTTCCAAGGGTAAATTCCTGCAAAATGCTAATTTTTATTTGCCTGTTTTACAGGAATATTTTCCCTTTTTTACTTTTCATTCCGAAGGAAAGTTGTTGTATTTTATCTTCTCATCTTTCATTACACTGCCATTGCATCAAGATATTTTTTTATCTTATCCACGTTATAAAGAACACGTCTTCCAATAATCACTCTTGCTTCTGCATAATCTGCAATTTTCTTTGCAGTTACTTCTCCGCAGGATAACATTGCCATTAATCCTTCAATATCTACCGTCAGACGGTTCTCAGCCTTATACTCTGTTGTTTTTCTCATGATGCACATACCTCCTTTCCTTCGTATTCTTCTGCATCACCTCCCAGACAGCGGTTATGCCCGTTGTCAGTACACTCTACTTTTTGTTTAGACTTCTTACGATGATTTTCCATTCCGTTCGGCGTGTTGGCTTCCATTCATACACCTGCTGTCAATGTTACAATCAACCTCTATCAGAATTATTCTGAATGTCAGCAGCTTCTTTCCAAACATACCGACCGTTTCCGGAGTATCTTCAACGCTCCCCATAAAAAGCTATGGATCTTGGCATCTGTGTTAGCTACATTTTCTATAAAGGAAAATATGGTGTACAGCTCATTCAATTTTCAAGGTACAAGAAGGATTTTAAATATCCCCTCATCTATACAGCCCTGCGAGGGTAAAATGTTATTCGATTTTTGGAATTTTAAAAAATCCTTTCACTAATAAAGCCTGACAGAAGCGATTTACCAACCTGCTTTTGCGATAATTCACAAAATATTTACATTTCAGCTTTTACTTTCGCTTTAATGCGAACTTTACTGTTCTGTTATTATAGTTCGCTTTAATGTTAATGTCAAGCATTTTATTCGCTTAGTTGCGAATGTTTCTGTTTACATTCTGAGATTTTGATAGTAAAATGGAATTATCAAATAGAAAGCAGGAAATCTGATATGACAATTGGTGATAAAATAAAAAAAATCCGGACATTCCGGAATATGACACAGGCAGAACTCGGTGCAGCTCTTGGCTGGGGCGATAAAGGTGCAAACCGCCTTGCCCAATATGAAACTAATTACCGGGTTCCCCGTAAAGATCTGGTTACTGAAATGGCTAAGATTTTGGATGTGAATCCACTGACACTGCATGAGCCAACTACGATGAATGCTTCTGAACTGATGGAAATCCTGTTCTGGATTGACGAATTTAATCCTGGCATGATTAATCTCTTTCAATTAGAGACTTATCCAAGCGAAAAATCAAATTCCAGTGGCGATACCGCTATCCGCTACCATGATTCTGATAGTTGGCCTGCTCATCCGCCTATTGGTATGTGGTTTAATTATGGGATTCTCAATGATTTTCTAAAAGAATGGACACTTAGAAAAGAAGAACTGACATCTGGTGCGATTACCAGAGATGAATATTTTGAATGGAAAATCAACTGGCCACAGACCTGTGATGATTGTGGTAAACGGGAACCGTCGAAACAGTGGCGGAAATCAAGCGAGTAGAGCTTAGTGAAACTTAGCAAAACTTAAATTTATTATATTTTTTTCTTTTTACTCAAGGAAAAGGCACTGAAAAACCGATAATCCATTGTTTTCAGTGCCTTTTTTGCATATTTTTCTATTAAGATTCTCTCACATGCTTATATAGGTGAAACTTAGCGAAACTTAAATTATGCCCAATATGGAATGTACTTTTTATATCTTGGTGCTGTATCCGGGTCCATTACTTTAATATATCCACCTTCGACAGCACTGGTAAGAAGTCTTGATGCCTTGGCCTTCTCTTTTTCTCCCAGACCAAATATTTTTCGAATATCTGAATTAGAAATACCTTCAAAATTGACATATGCTAGACACGCCTGCATATAGCAAGTCCGCATCCGATCTTCTTTGGTAGTTAATTCAAATGGTACTTTTGCAAACAATATTGCTTTTGTGAATTGATTATTCTGATTTTCAATTCTCGGAGCAAGCAGCTCATTTTTACCGGTTGCTTCAACAATCTTATCATAACCACTGCCACGCTCCTCACAAATACCACATTTGTGCATAAATCCGGCAATGTTTTCATTTCTGGATACTGGCACCGAATCTACAATTCTTTCGATTGCCACCAATGGTGCTCCGGCATTTGAAAACTCGATTCGATTTTTAAACACCTCCACCATTGGATTCGTTCCCCTTTGCTGAAGATCCTGATGTATCATAGCATTTGCCAGCAACTCACGGATAGCGATTTCTGGAAAACTGACAACAGATTTTCTCGTAGCTTCCACAATGACTTCTTCTTGCGGAATAATTGTCATAATATACTGCACGATTTCTTCATGTGAAAATGCATAACCTGCACAAAATTCCTTTTCTCTTATAGCATCCAATCTGGAATTTTCCTTGTACCAAATAACTCGAACCGATCTCCTATGCAAAGATTCGAATTTTTTCAAATCTTTTGCAATCATCAAAGCACCCATATTCGTGATATCCCATGTCCCAGCGTCATTTTTCATAATAAATTTTTCATGTTGCAGGTCTTCTAGTACCTTATCTCGATTTCTCGGAATCGGCATTTCAAGTTTGTCATAATATTTAGAATAATCCAGTAATGACACCATTTCATCCTCATTCAGATTTCCCATCGCAATTCGCAATTCATATGGTGTGGAATCAAATGTTCTCCACAATTCTCTTTCTTTATCCGGATACTCTTTTAAGTTCTTTTTATTTGTTCCAATTCTTATATATTCCCCACCAGCGAACTGTACCGGCTGTTTTTCTGCACAAGGAATCTCCATCAGCACAACCATTCCTTCATCCATCGGAACCTCAAAAAATCGGAAATTAATTCTTGGTGAAAGCATCCTGGAAAGCCATGCTTCCAATTCCTCATTTCCCTTTTTCATTTTGCGATACTGAAATTCAGTGCCTACAATTTTGTGCGTTGCATCATCCACACCCCAAACAAGATATGCTTTTGGTCGTTCGCATAATGCTGCTGAATTGCTCAAAGCAGAAATATATTCACCAATCATCTGTGGCTGTTTATTATTACATTTAAATTCTACCCACTCAGTCTCATCCGGAAGTTTTGCAAGTTCCCGGACAAGGCTTTGCAGATATTCTACTGATCGTATTGCCATAAAATCACCCTCTAACTTTGCAATTAACACTATTTTGAAAGAATATCTCGAAAATTAGCATAAACCATCTTAATAATGTCTGGTTCATTATAATATCGTGCAACTAACTCGTATATTTTTATTAAGTTGTTAAATGTGTACTTTTTTCCATCAATTTTTGTAAACGGTCCATCACTTTCAATTAATACTCTTGTTTTTGGTATCAAATACAATTTTTCTTTATTCTTTTCATTTGTTACCATGTTAGAATTAAGTGAAAAATAACATCCTATATCCACTAATTGTTGCAATTGCTCTCCGTTTCCATTAAACCAATGAATAATGCACCTACGAGGACGATATTTTTTCAAAATAGATATTGCTTCTTCCTCCGCTCTTCTAAGATGCACAGACATTAATTTATCCTTTTCTGCACACACTCTTACAATTTGCTCAAAATACATACATTGTTTATTACGCGAAATATAACTTTGTCTTGAAAAATCAAGTCCTATTTCTCCTACATAATTAGTTGTATTTACCAATTGCATAAAATCATAAAAATCCGCATCTTTCAGTGATACATCCTGTGGATGGAATCCAAGTGCAAATTTCAAATATTTTGTTTCCGGATATATGCGTTTACAGGATATATATACTCCAGGCGAATTCGTCATGCACAATGTATATTGTTTTCTTTCATTTATTCCGTCATATATTTTCTGATGCTCTTTGTAATAATCCAGATGAAAGTGTGTATCAATAAGGTGTTGAATCATAATCCCAGATACTCCTTCATTCTCTGATCTGCGGAAAAAAGTTGTACTAAATCCTCTATACTTTTCTTGTATAATGATAAAAATTTTTCAACTTCCTCTTCTGTTAATTCTCCTACGCATCTAATATATCTTTTTAATTCTTTATCCGAAGAATGTTTACAACGATAGATACTTCCAAGCACCGCTCTTAAATCTGCACTCTTCTCACTTTCTTCATATTCTATCAAAAAATCATAAGCTTCTCCCTGATAAGAATATTTTTTTATCTCATCTATGTCCAAAAGTGAACTTTTGCGTATCAAACACGGATAACAGTATCCGCAGTTTACAGGATATTCTTTAGAGCCCTTTTTATTATATCTTGCTAAACAAGGATGTGAGCATGAAATTGTATCTGCATAACAGCTTTTAAATGCATCTGTATCTTTAACTTGTCCTACAATCTCTCTCTTTGTATTGTACGCAAAAAAATTAGTAATAGTATTCTTTATTCCTACCTGTTCTAAGATACCATTAAATTGTCTTAAAAAATATGGGTGAGTAGTTCTTGTACTGCAAGTCCCTTTTCTTCCTCCCGTTAGTGGAATATTGAGTCCGATGAATCCATTTTCCGGAATATAAACCGGTACATTTTCTCCTAAAATACCAGCCACGCTAAGTGCTGCACATAAAAACAGTAATGACCTGCCACGAGAAGTATTTTCGCTCCCCTTTAATATTCCTTCTTTTTCACTTATAGGAGCTCTGGAATTTGCTGTAAAACTAATAAATTTAACAGATTGTTCTGGATAAAGATCCTGAAAAGTCCTGACAAATAAATTCTGTCTTTTTGCAAGTTTAGGATATTCATTATGTCCAACCAGGCAAGGAGATCCCCCTTCTTCTAATAGTCTAATTGCACCACAAAAAGAATCCAATCCTCCTGAAAACAAACATACACAATCACAATCCTGAACATTCAAATGAATCCTATTTGCATGCTCTCTATAGCTATATATTACTTCGCTTTTTCTAAATACAATATGCCAATGATCTCCCGTTAAAAATCCAAGCATTTTTTCCCATTGTAAGCCCGTATCCTTCCATTTATCATATTCCAATACCGGAATTGATACATTTATATCTCTAGTCCAACAATTTTTAAACCTTCTTCTGGATACTCTTTTGTCTAAAGCAAAAATACTCAAACCTATTATAAATAAATCCTCATATATTGCAGGAATCTGCATTTGGTCCATCCGGTACCAGCTATTCGTTATATTTGTAAATATCGTACTATATTGTTTTCGATTAATCGAAAAAACATATGCATCTTTCCATTCGCCATCTGGCTTTTTCTCTTGTTCCTTATCAACCCAAAACCGCATTTCTACTCCTCCCCATAATACTTTTCAAATACAGACAAGGCATCTCTTAATGCATCCTCCACGATTTGTGATGTTCCCATGTTAGAAAAATCAACCGATTTCAAATTATCCAAGTTCAAATCACCGTCAATACTATTTTCTATATATTCATGCATATCATTTAAAATTGCAGATGTTTGTGCAGGTGTTTTCCCTTTGGATATTTTTTCTTCATATCTAAAATCAAAATTTTCTTTTATGTATTCTTTCAACATTTCCTTCAGTAATATATCAACTGAAACATTCCCTATATCCGCAATATCTTCTATTTCCAAATTATCCATAGCCTGTGACAATGCGTCTGCTGCCATATTATCTTCTACAGATGCTCCAGAATTTGTGAATTCATGCAGTAATTCTGTCCAAACAACTTCCGACGGCTTCCCTATAAGATCCTCTCTATTATATTCACGCAAAGCATTGTCCAGCCCACCAGACGCAACTTTTTGTGCAAAGCCTAAAGTTCTTGCAGCTGCCGATTGAAAACTACCACCTGTCGACATATCTGTTTTCATTGCTGTAGCATATTTACTAGCAGCTTTCGCTTTAGAATCAAAGTCTCTATTATTTATAAAGGCCGTCACTGCTCTTTTTGCGGTTGACCAATGCGATGTTGTTGGTGCTATATATCCTTTTGATGTACCCATATTAGCTTTTCCTCTGCTCTTTTATTTCTGTAATCTGCTCGTCTGTTAACGTTCCTCTTTTTACCATGGTTTCTAATACAGTATTCATATTTCCCGTATCACTATTATACATTGTTCTTAATGCAGCCATATCACCTGCTTTAATTGGAACTGTTGATTTTCCAATTGCATCCACTATTTTTCCTTTATATGCATCAAAATTCAAAAACAAATCTCTTACAACAAAAAATTTCATTTCACCTTTTTCGATTTTTGATACAACAACCTTAAATGTATCCGCAATTTCTTCTGCTCTCAACTTTTCCATATCTTTTATAATAGCCACCATTTGACCAGATTTAGCTCGTCCAATTCTTTCCAAAATTTCTTTCGTATTTTTACTGAATCCAGACTCGTCAATACTAGATCTTTTCAAATTTTCTCTTGTCAAATAAAAATATTTTTCCAATCGATATTTTTCTAATTCAACAGGTTTGCATTCTAGCCACTTTTTTATTTGTGATGTGTTCCACGGATTCTGAGCATCAACATTTCCCTCCATCACTTTTGTTCGAATTTCCTTAAATTCTTTATTTTCAGTATCAAATTCTTTATTCCATTCATTCAATTGTATAAACAAGTCATTATCCAACTTTTGCAACACTAATAATTTGGCTAAAATGGAAATATCAATTTCATCACCATAATAAATTTTTGCCAACTGGCGTTTGGTAATAAATGTGTTCAAAAAGCGTTTTGCCTGGCGTGGATTGCCTTTCAATGTAGATGCAACAATTTCTCTTATTTCATCAATAATTTTCGCCGTCTCATTAAAAGCTGTTTGTCCTCCATCCTGCCAATTCAATCCTAACTCACCAATCGACTTATTAATTTCTTCTAGCGTAATTACATCCCCAGAAATTGTTCTTTTTTCTTCGAATATCTTATCTATTAGATGCTTAAAACTCTCTTGTTCCAAATAGCTTTGTGTGACCAATAATAATAGATAATTTTGTATATCCTTTGCCGATAACTCCGGGATATATATTGGCAATTGAATAATTTTTTCAATGTATTCTTTGTCCAGTTCTACATCAAATCCATTCATTGGTGGATACTTTTCACGGATAGAGTACTTTATAACATTTTCATCTGCAGCAATAATAAAAGTTGTCCTGTCAACGGACAAGAATAGTTTAATTACTTCCAATATTTCAATTATTCGTTCTGGACGACATCTGTCTAAATCATCTATCATTACAACTACATTTTTAATATCGTCACTTTTCAATGCATCAGAAAATTCCTCTCTAAATTTCCTGATATTGTTTATCGTGCTTTCATCATTTGATGCATCTTCCTCTTTCCAATATTCATCTTTTAATGACTGTATGGAATTTGCTGCATTTTTGACTGTATTTCCAATTTCTTCAGCACTTCCCGTTACATTTAACAACATAGGCAATGGATTTCCTGTTGCCACGCTTGCAACTACAGGTGCAAGCGTGGATATTGCTTTTGTTCCTAACTTAAACCAGTCAACTCTTTTTATTAATTTGCCCAATTTCTTTTTAGTTTCTTCTACAGGAACTTCCTCTTTAAGTTCCTGTAATAAAGCCTCCATAATTGCAGTTTTAGCATCGTCATATGATTCAAACATCCATGCATTAATAGTTACACAAATAATTCCATCCTGACTCTTAAGTTTTTCACCTATTAACTTCAATAAGGTTGATTTTCCTGCACCCCATAATCCAAACACACCAACTGTCAATGGATTATATTGTTCATTTTTTGCAATATCGGCAATTATTCTTGCATACGGCTCATAAAATAAAATATCAATATCTGACGCATTATCTAGCCACATAAAAACCCTCCCTTGCCTTTTCATACCATCATAGTTTCTTTTTTATTTCCCATATTTAACCGGTTCTTCCGCCACCATTTGAACCTGCTCATCTCGTTCAACTTTCCGGTAATCCACAGTCTTTTTTGACCGCATTTCCCTATAAATCACCCCTGCTAACGCACTCATTACAGCATCGTACTTGCTTTTGTCCTCAAACAGTGATCCATAACTGTCCTGGGCCTCCATATAGCTTTCCATTGCTGCATTTCCAAACGCTGATGGAAAAATACTTTCCGTGAATATTCTTGGATCAGAAGTGCGAGCCGAGCTTGCCAGTTTATCATCTTCAATCAATTTATCATGTAAAGCACCCAGCATTACCCGATCACCTTCTGAAAATTGTCCTTTATACTTTTCATTAATCTTGTCCAATATTTCATCCAATGTACTTTTCTGTCTGTTCCCCTGTACTCCTTGCTTCTTGGACGAAACATACTGACCATCAATTTTATCCAGTGTTATCGCACCTTCAAATGTTTTCTGCAGCTTATAATATTCCAGTTTCAATTTTCCATCCAGATCGACTGGCTCTTCTTTTTCTTCTGGAAGCAGTCCAATCAGGTAACTCAGAAACAGGTATTCCTTATGCATATCTTCATCAAACATACGAACTACCTGTGTGATATAGCTGTACCATCGGATCAGCTTTCTTACCAGTCTTCTGAATTGATATCGTTCTTCCGGATTCTTCAAATTGTACCTGTCTGCTATCGGTTTCAACACACTCGTCATTTTTCCCATGGCAGTTGCATCTTGTTTTCCCGGATGATTCCATACGTTTATAAAAGCATTAATATCATGCTCATTATAAATCGCATAATCCAAAAGTTCTTTTTCTGTCTGGTAAATCAAATCCACATTTACTTCCTGCTCAAGGCTTGTCTCCTGATAAAATGGTTGAAATGCTTCCAGAATATCCTCTTTCTTATTTGCGAAATCCAACACAAATGTATCTACTTTTCCAGGGCAGGTGCGGTTCAAACGTGATAATGTCTGCACAGCCTTTACATTTTTCAATTTTTTGTCCACAATCATAGTATGTAGCAAAGGCTCATCAAATCCTGTCTGATATTTTTCTGCAACAACAAGGACATTAAAGTTGTCATGAAACTCTTCCTTGGTCTGTCCTTCTGATATATGACTTCCATCTTTTCTTACATTTAGTCCAGACTCTGTATATTCTTCGTCACCATCCTGCACGCTGCCGGAAAATGCCGCTAAAATATCCATATCTGCATAATGCCGTTCTTGAATATACCGTTTAATTTCATGGAAATATCGAACTGCAGCCAGTCTGGAGTCTGTAACTACCATCATCTTCCCTTTTCCTCCAATTTTATTTTTGGTCGTTTCCCGAAAAGTTTCTACAATAATTTGTGATTTCTGGCTGATATTATATGGATGCAATTTCTCATACTTTTTGATAATCTTTGTTGCTCTGCTCTCCGGAAGCTCTGGATTTTCCGGTGTATCTTTTGCTATCTTGAAACAAATACTGTATGTCATGTAGTTCTGCAGTACATCCAAAATAAATCCTTCTTCAATCGCCTGTCTCATACTATAAATATGAAATGGATGAAAACTTCCATCAGTCCATTGGCTACCAAACATTTCTAATGTCGCTGGTTTCGGAGTCGCTGTAAATGCAAAAAATGATAAGTTCGGATGCTTTCCATGTGTCAGCATTTCCTGAACAAGTTTATCATTTCTGTCAATTTCATCTTCTGCTTTCCCCTCTATTTCTGCATATTCCCGTAATGCTGCCTCTGTATCTGCTAATGTGGCCTTCAATTTCATTGCCGAACTTCCAGTCTGTGAAGAATGTGCTTCGTCAACAATGATCGCAAAGTTTCTTCCGGCCACCTTATCCACTTCCTGATAAATCACCGGAAATTTCTGCAAAGTAGTTACAATAATTCTTGCACCATTATTAATTGCATCTCTCAAATTTTTTGAATTCTTTTTATCATCAATCGTCTCTACTGCACCTATCGTATGGTCAAATCCTGAAATCGTTTCCTGTAGCTGAGCATCTAGCACAGTTCGATCTGTCACTACAATAACACTGCTGAAAACAGATATATCATTGGCATCATGCAAGGATGCCAGTCTATATGCTGTCCAGGCAATCGAATTTGATTTTCCAGATCCGGCACTGTGCTGAATCAGATAATTGTGCCCCGATCCTTCTTCCCGTACATCTGCAATTAACTTACGCACCACATCCAACTGATGATATCTTGGAAATATCAGTGTTTTCTTTTTCGTAACCTGCTCTGTGTCATCCGGCAACCGTTTCTTTTCTTCTTTGATTTGCAAATGGATAAATTTCTGAATGATATCCATCATACTATCTTTCTGAAATACATACTCCCAGAAGTACGCCGTCGGATAGCCATTCGGGTTTGCCGGATTTCCCTTTCCGCCATCCTTTCCGGCACCATTTGATCCCTGATTGAACGGTAGAAAATATGTATTTTTTCCCTCTAGCTTTGTTGTCATCCAGACTTCCAACTGATCAATGCAGAAATACCCTAAAATTCTTTTATTGAACTGAAAACAAATTTCTCTTGGATCACGATCATACATCCACTGTCGTTTTGCATGATCTACGTTCTGTCCGGTATACTGATTCTTTAATTCCAATGCAAATACCGGAATTCCATTCACAGCCAGAACCATATCCACAGAATTGTGTGTATCATTGGAATAAAACCATTGTCTATTACAGGTAATCTCATTCTCTTCGTATAAAGACATCGCCGTCTGATTCAGACCTGATTCCGGTTTAAAATAGCAGACTTTAAATGGAATTCCTCTGTGCTTGAAGCCATGGCGTAATACAGAAATGAGTCCATCCATATCACAGGCATTATTGAACGCAAGACAAAATTTCCGCTCCGGATCCACTTTGTTTTGCAGCAAAAAACGCTTCCATTCTTTCGGTTGTGTTTTCTGAATAAACCGTAGCAAAGTATCTTTGTATACACCAAGCTGCGAATCATATGCATCTTGATTGTGTGTATATCCACCTGCTGGCGACAAAAAAAATTCTTCAATATCCGATTCAAAACGTTTCTCTGTGGTAACATCTATGCTCAAATTTCCGGCACCTCCTTCTTCCCGGTGACATATTCGTAAATCAGGGATTTTTTGTAATTTTCCAGTTCACTTATAAACTGCTCTTTCTTAAAAATAACATTTTCAATACAACCACATTTTTCTTTTAAATAATCTACAATTTCATTCTGCTCATCTATACTTGGCAAAGGAATTGTGAATGCTAACACCTTACTTGAACTTGTGCATGCAAGATTCGTTGTTTTCACCGCAGTAACATCAAAATAAGTACGTCCAACAGATGAAGCCGTTAAATATTCTAAATAATGTGGATTTAACAGTTTCTCTTTTACTTTAACAGCAAAAATGTGATTCTGATGCAAACATGGTGTAATTCGTCCATCCCATACACAACCGCGTCCCAGCTTATCCCTGTCCCCTCCTTCTGTCATAAGAACTTCTCCAGCTGATAAGCTATATTTCTCTATTTCATCTTTACTTACTTGAAGAACAGCAATATCATTCGTATCTACATAACCATCCTGGACATTTGCTACTCTTAAATATGGCATTTCAACTAATTCAGTATCTTTTGAATATGTTTTTCCCAATGTAATCCCAGATCTTATACTTGCACAATGTCGTAGTTGTGTTACTTTCCATGAAGCCGGAATTTTACCTATCCACTCAATTCCGCTCTCCTTCATCGTATCATTTTCATTGATCCCTTTTGTTACAATTTGTGTAATAAATGACTGTTTTAAATTTCGATATTCCTCGATAGATACTTTAGCTTTTTCTATTGCTAAATTTATTTTCTCACATTGTCCATCTAAAAAATCTGCAATTTTATCTTGCTCGTTCTCCAACGGTACCGGAATTTTATAGTTAAACAATTCTTCAATTCCTAGGGTCCATCTATTCTCAAAAGAAACACCTTTCCCATGTGCAAACATTGCCATTGACCAGTACTGTGTTTTAAAGTAATAATCATAGAATCTTGAACTATAGCCACTTTTTGCACGAAGATTGATATAAGCTGGACTAATAACTCCTTCAACCATTGAAATACTACAATTAGCACCACTGTATAAATCCATTGGATTCAATAACAAATCCCCAAACTCTACAAGATTATAATTGTAATAGCTTTCTGCTATTTGTCCTTCATTTTTTGATAAATCACGTACTTTTACTCCTGCCCTTGCAAGAGATAAAACAACAGGATTTTCTTGATGTGCTTCTGCTTTTTTTCGAACAAATGCATTTTTTACACGTTGCACATTCCAATTTTTCGGTATCTCCCCAATCCATTCAACCCCAGAATCTTTCATCTCTCTACTCATATCATTCACCCCCAAACAAAGTATCCAAACTGCTCTGAATTTCCAGTTCCAGTTCATGCAGACGCACTGCGATTTCTTCCACTGGTTCTGGTGCCTGATATTCATAGAAATATCTTGTCATTGGAATCTCATATCCTTTTTTTGTCTTCTTCTCATCAATCCATGCTTCCGGTGCGTATGGTAATACTTCTCTCTTAAAATACTCCTTGATATCTTCTGTCAGTGGCACATTTTCTGTATCACGCAGAGATATATCTGCCACAGGCTTGCCTTTCTTTATTACAATTTCTCCATTTTCATCTCTATGGGGTTGTTCTACGACAATCTTCTGGTATCCAAATTCCTCTGTATCGAATATTTTGCTCTGGCAATAAATACCTTCCTTATCTCCATATACAGCATCATTTTCAAATGCACCATATGCCTTTACAATCAAATCACGACACTGATCCGTAATATCATTTCTTTTTGTTCCAATACTTTTTCTTCTTGCTTCATAACAATGTGATGCATCTATCAACTGCACTTTTCCAGTTCTATGCAACGGTTTATCCTTGGAACAAATCCAGATATAGGTACTGATGCCTGTATTCATAAACATATCGGTTCCTAATTGCACGATTGCATCCAGCCAGTCATTTTCAAGAATATATCTTCTGATTTCTGACGGTCCGCTTCCCGCATCTCCGGAAAACAGTGGTGAACCGTTCTGAATAATTGCCATTTTCCCATTTGGTGCAAGCTTTGAAAGACCATTTAATACAAACAACTGCTGACCATCTGATATTTTCGGAAGTCCCGGTGCAAATCTTCCCAGATCACCTTTCTTTGCTTCTGCTTCCACTGCTGCCTTTTCTCTTTTCCAGTCGATTCCAAAAGGCGGATTGGAAATGATATACTGGAACTGATAGCCACTAAACTGATCTTCTGACAAAGTATCACCGAACCTCATATTATTCGGATCACCACCCCGAATCATCATATCTGCTTTTGCAATCGCAAAAGTGGACGGATTGAACTCCTGACCAAAACAGGTAACGCCAATCTCTGTATTTAATTCCTGAATTCTTTCTTCCATACAGCTAAGCATCTGAGAGGTTCCCATTGCCATATCATACACAGTTACATTTCCCCCCTTACTCAGATCCGCATCGGATAAAAGCAAGTCTGTCATCAAATAAATGATATCTCTACTGGTAAAATGTGCTCCTGCTTCTTCACCGAAAGACTCTGAAAATCGCTTTACCAGATCCTCAAAAATATAACCACAATCTACAGCACTGATTTTATCCGGTCCTAGGTAACCTTTCTGGGAATTGAATTCTTTGATAACCAGATATAATGTATTGCTTTCTACCATTCTGCGGATAATGTTGTCAAAATCAAACTTCGATAACACATCCTGGACATTTGCAGAAAATCCATTTAAATAATCTCTAAAATTTGCTTCGATATTTTCCGGATCAGCAAGCAATGAATCAAATGTATATTTGCTGATATTATAAAACTGATACTGAGAGGCTGTTGTCAAAAATCCATCAATAACTGCAAATTTCTTTACTTCCTCATACTTTTCAAGTACTGCTTTATGCGTCGACAATAGGCAGTCATGAAATCTTTTTACTACTGTCATTGGTAAGATTATCAAACCATATTCATGCGGTTTGAATGGTCCTCTAAGCATATCTGCTACATTCCAGATCATCGTCGCTTTTTCTGCTATATTGGTTCCAACTACATCAAATTTATTATTCTCGTTCATTTATTTTTCC
Organism: Blautia sp. NSJ-140; assembly: GCF_022868965.1. NCBI lineage: Bacteria > Bacillati > Bacillota > Clostridia > Lachnospirales > Lachnospiraceae > Blautia > Blautia sp. NSJ-140. The sequence continues at coordinate 116,547 of NZ_JALIFS010000013.1, forward strand.
TCCGTATAAATATGTTCCAGTTCTTCTGTTGCCTTTTCCAGTTTGTATTTTAATTCTTTAATCTCACTTAGCTTCGCATAATATTGATCTGCAATTTTTTTCTGACTTTCTAAATCCGGCAACGGAATTATCACCTTTTTTAATCCTTCCACCGGTAGATTTAACAAGGTAGCACCTACTGCGACTCTGGATAAAGCCGCCTTCCCATTTTCGCTTTCCAGATACGCTTTTAAGAAATAAGGATTTATCTTATCTTCATCCAGTTCAATAACATAGAGATTTCCATTTGCCAAAATCTTATTGCCTTCTTGTACAGACGCAATCGCCATTTTCACCGGCGATGCATTTTTGGAAATTACCAGACTTCCATTTTTTATACAATATTTTTCATATTTAGAGTCTATTCCCTTTAAATATGGAAGTTCGTCACTAATGATTCCATCCTGTAAATTTGCCAACATCAAGTACTGCATGTTCGTCGGTTTATCTGATACAATTTCATCTAAAACAGATGCTTTAATTTGTGCTCCTCTTGTTATATTCTTTATTACAGTTTCAAAAAGCACACCATTTTTTACAACTGTTTCTTGTTGAAGATATCTTGAAGGATTAAGAACATATTCATTTTCCGCCACCTCTTCAATAGAAACCAGTCTTGAATTTTTGTCATCGGTATTCAACAATTCAACAATCTCAGAAATATTTTCATCACTAAGAATGTTCTGTCTCCGTCCGACCGATACCATTTCTGTTGCATCTATCATTCTTATATTTTTATTATTTCTGCTTAGCACCAGTAATGAACATGCAATTCCTGTATTTAAATATAAATTTTGCGGAAGAGCAATCACTGCTTCCACAAATCCTTGTTTTATAAATTTTTCACGAATGATTGTATTATTTCCACCATTCCAAGTAACTCCATTACTTACCGAAATAACAGCCTTACCATTTTTATTAAGGTGATTCATGACATTTATAATAAATATCCAGTCTCCTGCTGCCACCTTCTGTACTTCTGGTATCTCATCATATATTGCTTGTAATGCTTCGTTACTTCCAATGCTGTCTTTTGCTTTTATTCCCCATGGATAATCACAGAATATTTTATCAAACATCAAATTATCCTTTATATTTAAAACTGATTTTTGCTCAATTTTTACCCGATCAGATATCAATTCTGTACGGATTGCTGACACTTCTTTTACATCTCGCACAATCTCTGTACCATAAAATTGTGATTCTGGACTCTTTTCTATGGCACTCACAAGAAACGAACCAATTCCGCTGCAAAAATCTGCCACCTTATCATTTGAAATCTGAAGAATCTCATTTGCCAGCTTTATGACACTCTGCGGTGTTTCACATTCTCCCATGAAACGATTTCCCTGTAATTGCCACCATAAAACAGTCGCTAAAAGTGCAGCTTCTGAATATTCTTCTGAAATTTCTATTGCAACATTCCATAAATTTCCAATATTTTCTTTTATGAAACTGACTCTTTCTGGTGAAAAAGTCAGCTCCACATATTCTTTTAACTGGTTTATATCTGTTATCTTATTTTTTAAGGATACATAGGCCACATATGCTAAACAAAACCCACCGTACATAGAAGCATTTCCAAATTCTCTTATCCTGTTTGAAATATTCCAGCTAATCTCTTCAACTTTTGAGATTTCTTTTGCTTTTAGCTCTTTAACCGAAGTCTTCAATGCCACTTCCTCCTTTGGTTATTCACAATCAATTTCCATATTTTTACTATAGCACCCACATTATTGATTGTCAATAATCAAATTTGGTTTTTGATAACCATTGTTGATTTTTAATATATTTCATTAGCTCTACGATAATAAATCCTTATTTCTATGACAGCGATATTTATTATTCCAAATAATACCACAAGATTTATTGGCATACATCTTCTCAACACATCGCTTGATACAATAATCATCTCTAAACTGACCACCATAAACCGTATGGAATATTTATCCCACACTCTTCGATACTGTTCTATTTTCTTCAGAACAAACATTTCACCGGCAATTACTGCTCCGACAATGATAATAATTGCCATAACTCGCAAACACCACGACCATTCTGTTGAAAAATATTCCTTCTCACCCCAAATATTTAATTCTGATGGACGAATTACCCATTCTACATACCTACACCAAACTCTTACCGGAACTTTTATACAAGCAATTAAATCATTCTGAACTACTGTGCTTTTTATCATCTCAAATACTAAAAAAATAATATATGCCATCTGCCAGAAACTTGTTTTTTCTTTCATTTCTTGTTTCAGACTTTTTATTTTCTGATCCGCCTTTTCTTTCATCGTTTCTGCATTCTCTTGTAATTTGTTATATTGACATTGTATTGTCCTTACCTTCTTTTCAGCTTCTTCCTGTTTCTGCTGTGCCTGTTCCACCGCTTCCACAGATGATTGGTTCACTTGTATCTGTAATTTAGAGTTCCGGTCCCGAACGTCTTTTATTTCTTCTTCGAGCCGCTCTTGCTCGCTCCTGCTCATCAATCCGTTTCTGTTCCTCAAGTCGTCGTTGCTCTGCTGAAGCGATTGATTCAGCTTCTGCGTTTCGGACAGTTCGGTTGTCAAACGCTGAATTTCTACGGTTGATTTCCGAACTTCTTCTCGCAATCTCTGCCTGTCGGATAAGATCGTCTGTTTCTCTTCTTCCAGTGTCTGTATCTGCTTTTTCTGTGTTCGCATGAACTCTTTCGCTTTCTCGAAACTCTGTACGAGAATATCCCTCTCCGCTTTGAGCTTGATTGGTGATTCCTCTGGTGTCTGCAATGGCTGCGTCAAGCTCTCTGTAATAGTTTCTGAGTTCTTCGTCTGATCTGCTGTCTCTGTCGGCTGCAACTTTGGATTTTTCCCTATTTCCATTAAATTCATTCTCTAACCCCTCCTTGCTGATGTCCAGATGAAAGGTTTTTGACAGATTGCTGTCACGCACTTTCTTTCCATCCTGATTCTGAAATGTGATGTGTTTCCGCTTTTCTGTCCAGTTCACACTCCATCCAAACTGTTTCATTTTTTCTATAAACTTTTCTTTGCTGATACAATTTTCCAGTGCCTTTAATACCGCCATTGCACAGTCCGCTACAAAACTGTCCTTTACCTGTTGACGGAACAGGTTATATTTATCTTTACTCCATGCAATGACTTCCCCTTTTTCAATCTGGCTTCCATCAAAGTGCTTTCCTTTCTCGACAACTGTTAGTCCACGTTCTCGGCACATCTGATTGGTAAGCTGTTTCATACGTTCCAGATCCTTTTTGGTGTTATGCAGTTTTCTTCCATCTTCATAACTCACTGAATTAGTAACCAGATGGCAGTGGATATGATCTTTATCCTTATGCACAGCCATTAAGGTCTGGAATCCACTGAACCAATTTTCTGCAAACTCTTTTCCAAATTCTAATGCCTGCTCCGGAGTAATCTGCTCGTCCTTATGCCAGGAAATAATGTTGTGAGCGTACATTCTCCCAGAATCTTTATCCCACATCTTCTTTTCTTCTAAAAAGGTTCTATACACCAGATCATAGTTAATCTCATCATGGCAGTACGGACCTGTTACATAAGTAAGCAGTTCACTTGTCTTGTCCTGTCGCAAAACATATTCGATACAATTTCTCATTGCTCCATGTGTATTTGTCCGCTTATTAATCGTCTTATTAATAGCCATATCTTTTCACTCTCCTTCCTGTATTTGAGAATATTTTTGTTGAGATAATACAGAATATCTTCCCTTGGCATAAAACCATCCGTATTCATTTTTCTTGCAATCTGATTCAAATTCGTAGCTGCACCACGAAGCTGACTAAGTATCTCTGAAAGAATCTGATTCAGCGTTTTCAGTTCTTCCACTTCCTCTGCAGAAGCAATTTTTAAACCTGCTATTGCATGAATTACAACCGCCTGCTGAGTCTGTCCAGACTCCTTTACTTTATTTTGGAGCAGATCATACTCTGCTTTATTCATTCGTATCGTTACTGTATAATTTCGTTTTCGCATAAATCTTTGTCTCCTTTCTCCACTCTTTCTTTTTTATAAATCATTCATAACCTTTCCGGCTGGTAGATTAGCAGGGGATATATAAGGGAGTGCAACGCTCCCTTATACAGGTGCAGGACGGCGTCCTAGTCAATCAGTAAGTGTTCCGTAGGAATGTCCGGTGGACATTTCGCAGGATTACTTACGCCATTGACGTGCCAGGGTTCCAAGGGGCAGAGCCCTCTGGCAAGTTTAGGAACAGCCCAAAGGCTGGCTCCGGTGCATAGTGGCTTGCCACTTTGCGAAACTTGCCTGTCATCTCCCCACCACTGAACCGACACCCACCAAGCCATATTTTCCACCCTACGTTATCAGATCAAAATGGAGATGACGGTGGTTTTGTGGTGCAGGGACAGACTGTGGAAGAAAGAGAAAAGCTCCCATTTCGATAGATTTTCTCTTTCTGAAACAGGCTGTTCATGCATCACTCCGATGCAAAGAATCGGACAATCATGTGCCGTATCCGGCACTCTATTCTTTTCTTCGCCTTGCTTGTTCAATCCACCCATCTACCAACGCTTTTCTGTTATATTATCCTATTATTTCTGTCTTTCTTTTTCTGGATCTCTTCCCATTTCTGCTAAAAGACATAAAAATAGCAGTCATAAACATTTCTCCAATTCATAATGTCTGAAATGTCACCACTGCCATTGTCTTTTTCTGCTATTCTATTTTTGTAAAGCTATTCCTTACTGTCAGTCTGTTTTCCTGTTACTGCTATTTCATAACTATCTAAAAACTGTCTGCAAAATCCAATGCTGCATCCATATCAGCTTCTTTCTCCCAGTCCAGATTATCTTCTGCGATCTCTCCATCCGTTTTCTCCATTGTTAGTGTTCTGTCCGGCAGATTAATTTCTCCTACCGATTCTTTTACAAACGGTACAAGCATTTCCATCAGATTCTTCGCTATAGCCATCGGGGCAGATTCTTTCACTCCATCCCGGACAGCTATTTCCACTCTTTCCAGAAAAGCATCTTCCTTTTCTCTGGTTTCCAGATACGGATCTGCTTCATTCCTGTACTCTCTGGAAAAATAATCGTTTAAAGCAACTACAACTGCTCTGGTGTACGATTTATATTTTTCCCTGTCCATCGTCTGCAAATATTCCCATGCCTGCCTGTCCTGTTCATCACAAAGATTCAAACGGATATTTGTATTGATGATTTTCTGTTCTTTTCTCATACAAGCATCCCTCCGTTTCTCTGGATTTTCCTTACGGTCATTGCTTCATAGCCTTTCGCTGTGGCACAGATGTCTCGTACAATCGTCACCCGGCTCTTGTCATATTCCCCAAAATTCTGGATCATACAACCGCCACCGCCGACCACATACAGACGCATCAGTTCTGGATTATATTCCCGTTCTCTCAGCTTATGGAAGATTTCTTTCGTATAATCTCCGGCAGCTTTACGAATGACTGTCAGATATTTCTCACCAATATCTGCTGTCCCGGTACGGATCACCTGCTCAATCACCAGATCGTCCACCACTGTTCCCAGTTCTTTCAACAAGGATTCCCTGACTGCAAGCACACACTGATGCGTTCCATATTTCTCTGTAAAGCATTTCTTCTCTAATGGACGAGAATTGTTGATATACATGATGTTCATAGTTCCATTTCCAATATCCACAAGCATGTTGATTCCTTTGAAATCCTGTAAGCGGTAAAAGGCTGCTGCAAACCCCTGTGGGTAAATATCAGCTCCTGCAAACTCTACATGGTAGTCTTTGTTACGGAATGCAAAATCCACACTTTCATTCTGGAGAAGATATTTCTGAAAGTCTTCTTTCTGTGTAGCTACCCAGGTAAGGGGAAGTCCGGCTGCGATATGTACCGTTGCCCGGTTCATACCTTTCCCATCAAGTTCTCTTGCGATAGTCGCCAGTGTCAACACATAATAGTCCTCATCCTGCGTTTTCTCTGCACAGAACTCCTTGTGTTCCTCTCCGATCTGGTAATACATGCCATTGTAAATAAGAAGATTATTCTGAAAAATTGGCTCCTTGTTATATCTGGCTACACCGGATGGGAAACATCTGGTAGCTGTTTTCATGTTTCCATAACCATGATCAATCCCGATCACCATAACTGTTTCATTATTGTTGTTTTTCATCATTCTCATAATCATACCTCACACTTTCTTAATTTTTATTTTTTTACTTTTTCCCAAATTCGAGAAAAACCTATATTTGTATCAGCTAAAATGTTGATACATAAAAAGGGCAGTCAGTGTAAAAAAAGCAAAATTTTATGTACTCTGGCAGCTATCTTTGTTATTTCTCCTGCTCCGGTAACATTTCTTTTTGCTTATTTTGCCCTAAATGCCCTTAATTCCCTGATTCATATTTAACTGTTTATAATCTGTATCTGTTTCTTCAAAAGGTATTCTTTCTTCTGGATCTACAGGACAAAAATCTTCTTCCTTAACTGCAATATCCTGATAATAAAACTCACCATTGTACTGCTTCAGAAGGAAACCTTTATCTGTCATATTCCTGAAAAAGTTAGATTTACCATGCCCCTGTCTGCCATTCTCTTTGCAGTATTCCTCATACATATGGAACACTTCACTTCGTTTCAGACGTTTTCCTTTGGCACGCACCAATGACTCATCAATAAAAGCACAGATACTATCTGACGTCCGTTGCACTTCTCTTACACATTCTTTGCTGTGTTCGCTCTCCGTGAACTTTCCCTGTTCGTACAGATTTTTCAATGCAATCATCGCCATATGAATTGCATAATCAGATTCTGCCTGTACCTTTTCCTTTAAGTGCAGATCTTTTTCACCACTTTTTACTACCCGGTTCATATCGAGAATCAGTAGTCTGCGATAAAAAGCGTCTGACTTATCCTCAAGATTCTGTGGCATTTCATTGGTAGAAAAAAGTAGCTTCGCATAAGAGTGAAAATGGATTGCATCCTGTCCCTTTTTCTCATAGATCAGTGTGTCCTCACCGACCGCTTTCTTTAATACATCTGTATTCTCCATTGCCTTGCATGGAATATCCGCACAGGCATTTAACAATTTTCCGTACATTCCAGTCGCATAGAATCGTTTGTTCAGATCCTGTAGAGAAATGCTGGACATATTGGTGATTCCAACGACATGCTGGATCAGCGATACTGCCACCGACTTTCCAGTTCCACCATTTCCTTTCAGTGTAAGGAATTTCTGAAACTGCGTATCCTGTGTCATGCAGTATCCAAAATACTCCCAGAATGTCTGCTGTTCTTCTTTGTTAGGAAGAGACGATGCAAGATACTTTTTGATATTTTCTCCACCATGCAACACCTGCTCCCTGTCCTCCGGATAATAGGGAAATGGTATCTGATTGATTGTCAGATAATCTGGATTGTGTTCCAACATTTCGCCTGTAACCGGATCATAATATCCATTTTTGAAATTGATCCACCGCACAGGCTGTTTATTTAGTTCATATGCCTCTCGGTAAACTTTCGGCTGTGTGATCAGCAGATTATAGATTCTTTTAATCACGCCACTCTGTACCTGGTCACGATAGATTAACTTCTGAATACGGTATTTCATTCTTACTCCATCATGGTCTTCCAGGAAAGCACCATGCTCATAATAATACGGTGTGATTCCCACCACAAAAAACTGAACATTCTCCACCAGATAATCTACAATCTCCATATCCCGGACACCTTTCACATTTCCTTTTGCATCAAATAAGTGAAAACGGCTTAGTTCCGGTTCTTCTTTTGGATCTCGCTCAAACCGAAGAATATACTGTTCCAGTAATTTCTCAACTTCTTTCTGATTATCCAGTTTGCCAAGGTACTCCTTCTCTTTGAACAACTGCCAGCCTGCTTTTCCATCAAGACCAGCGTCTTTGAAAAATGTCTGTAACTTATCATTCATCCACTTCACCGTACAGGCAGCCACATAATGATAGGCACTCTGACAGCTTCCAGTAAACTGAATAGACCTCATTTCCTCTATAAAGGAATCTACACTGAAATAATATCCGTCATCTTCCTGAACCAGACAAAGTGCCTGATAACCTGACATCACAATATTCAGTGCGATATCCTGATTGTCCACCAGAAAGATATAGGTCTGTGCTGTCCCTTCTGGATTGGTTTCCATATAATGCTTCAAAAACTTCTTGTTCAAACTTATCACTTCCTTTCAGGCAAAGAAAAAGACGCAAGCCACATTTCTATGACTCACGCCTTTCTCTGCACTTATTTACTTTACTGTGAACTCTGCAAAAAAGTTCCGATTTACAGTTGCAATTCGCTACGCACTGCGTATCCTTTTAGAACTTGCATTTAAACATAAATCAATTCCTTGAGAATAATCTCTTCTGCAATCGCTTTGTGTTGATTAGCAGCTCTTACCCAGGCAATCTGATCTTTCTCTTTATCCGGCAATGGTTCTTTTTCTTCTAACTGTTTCAGTATTACCTCTTCCCGTTCTCTGGCTGCCTTGTCCACTTCCAGAAGATGCTCTCCAATGGTATCCTGTAAAAGCATCACCTGATAGGTTGAATTTCGATAGTTTTTCAGATAATCTCTGCGAAGAAAACCATACTTGCCAAGTTGCTCCATCTGCTCACCGGATTTATAGGTGAGATTCGGGATCAGATATCCATTTACATTTGTATACGTTAATTCCATTTTATTAGCACTCTCCATTTCTCATCATTTTTTGACCACAAATTTACGACATTTACGACAAATCTGACACTGCTTTACAATACCAGACAAAATGACTGATACCCCGGAAAGCCTGTAAAACAGGCACTTCCGGGATACACAAGACAGGACAAAAATCGACTTCCATTATCAAGAGGTGAGTGCTAATTATTTTGTGAAGATTTTGTGACCTAAAATGAAAAACTAATTTCCATTCTCAGCCCTTTATGTTCTTTTGCTGAAATTAGGGGTGGAACTTAGTCCTGCAATAAGCTATCCTATAACAAATGCCAGGGTACACTGGCCCATATCCTCCGATCACCGGAAATGATCCATTTTTATTACAAAGGAGGATTTACTTATGGCTACTAATAATATTGGGAATCACAAACACCTTACTCTCGCTGACCGTGCTGCTATCGAACATGGTATACAGATTGGCGAAAACTTTACACAGATCGCTCAGAGGTTAAACAAGGATTCATCTACCATCTCAAAGGAGATACGGCGGCATCTCATACATGTTCCTCATTATCAGGACGACCTACAGAAGAAACGCTCAGAATGCCAGTTCTTTCATTTCTGTGAAAAAAGAAATGTATGTGGCAGCCTTTCCTGCCAGTCATTATGCTTTAAATGCCGTTCCAAACGCTGCGCCGTGTACTGCCGTGATTTTACTCCTATACTTTGTGACAGACTTAAAAAACCACCTTACGTCTGTAATAACTGTAAACAGATCCGGACCTGTTCCCATGACTTCTATTTTTACCGTGCCCATTATGCCCATGACCTTTATAATGAGATCAAGGTTTCTTCCCGTTCCGGTATCAATCAGACTCCTGAATCGCTGGAACAATTGGATCAACTGGTTTCGCCTTTTCTCCTTAAAGGGCAGCCATTATCTCATATTTACGCTTCCAATCAACATCTTATCGATTGTTCCATCCGTACATTGTATAACTACATTGATCATGGATATTTTACTGCTATCAATTTGGACCTCCCCCGCAAAGTACGCTATAAAAAGCGTCGCAAGACCAGAAAAGCCCCTGAAAACACCGGCTACCGGGAAAACAGGACATACCATCATTTTGAAAAATATCTTGAAGAATATCCAGACACAAATGTTGTAGAGTTAGATGTTGTGGAAGGAGCTGGTGGAAAATCTGAGAAAGTCCTTCTGACTATGTTATTCCGTAACTGTAACCTTATGCTCATTTTTTTGCTTGAAGCCGATAACCGTAAAAATATCAGGGAAGTTTTCCTTTGGCTGTATGAACAGCTTGGAGCTGATCTATACCACAAGTTATTTCCTGTCATCCTCACAGACAATGGCTCCTCTTTTAAAGACCCTGAAATATTTGAACGTCCTGGAGATACAGCTCGTTTATCCCGGGTTTTCTACTGTGATCCTATGTCGTCCTGGCAGAAAGGCAA
>NZ_JALIFS010000014.1:0-110945 GCF_022868965.1 Blautia sp. NSJ-140
GTATCTGGGAGTGCCCCAAATGCCACGCGTTCCATGACAGGGATACGAATGCAAGTATCAATATTCTGAAAAAAGGACTGCAGATGCAGTCTGCATAAAGATAAAAACTGTACCGTAGGGCATACGGGAACAGTATAAATATAGCTTGTGGACACTGTGTAAGACATTGCAGTACCGTAAGGTGTTTGCCAATGCAGTAGTGGGAGAAGCAAGAATCCCCCTGCTTTAGCTGTGGGGAGTGTCAAGTATTGTGAAGAGTATTGCCGGTCATAGCGTGAGCTGCAAAAGGTAAAAGGCGATAATGATAAAGGATTGGAGCAGGATAGAGATCATGAAAGAAAAAATAGGCATCATATCAGACACTCACGGCCTTCTGCGGCCTGAGGTACTGGAAATCTTAAAAGACTGTAAGTATATCCTCCATGCCGGAGATGTCAATAAAGACGAGATCCTGGATGTACTGCGTTCCATGGGGAATCTCTATGTGGTCCGTGGAAATAATGATAAAGACTGGGCGGAAAATCTCCGCACCAGTCTAAGCTTTACCATTGGCGGCGTGAAATTTTTTATGGTCCATAACAAAAAAGACATTGCGTGGGAGCTGGGGGACACACAGGTGGTCATCTTCGGGCATACTCACAAATATTTTGAGAAGATAATCGATGGCAGACTGTGGCTGAATCCGGGAAGCTGTGGAAGAAGCCGTTTTGGCGGAGAGGTTACCATGGCGGTGATGACTGTGGAGGATGGAAAATATCAGGTAGAAAAAATTATTTTGGCGGAGAATTCCGAAAAATGATAAAAATTTTGTTTAAAGATCCTTTTGCGCGGATATGTTTCTGGGGATTACTGGAATACGCTGATGCATAAAAGGATTTTTTGTATTTTATTGGATACAATCCTTGTAATTTTGGATTTGTAGCGTATAATTAGAAAACGTTTAAAACAAAAGTGGTCTTACCACTTTTGCAAAATTCGTTTGAGCGTAGAGTGTGAATATGCGCTTTACATGAATCAGGAGGGATGCAACATGAAGCATGTGCAGCAGTTTAGCATCATCCTGTTGATTTCCGTCATTGGAGAATTACTGAAAACCTTTCTTCCACTTCCGGTACCGGCCAGTGTCTATGGACTGATCATTATGCTGGTGGCTTTGCTCACAGGTATTCTGAAGCTGGATCAGGTCAAAGGTGCGGCAGATTTTCTGGTTGAGATCATGCCGGTGATGTTTGTACCGGCAGGTGTGGGACTGATCACAGCCTGGAGCACTCTGAAACCGATCTGTGTACCGGTTCTCATCATGACGTTTATCAGCACGGTGATCGTAATGGTCGTAACAGGAAAAGTAACACAGGGAGTGATTCGTATGGGAAAGAGAGGAACTGAAAAATGATGGAATTCATAAAAAACTCCGCATTTTTCGGAGCAATGATAAGTCTGATCGCCTATGAGATCGGTCTGATCCTGAAAAAAAAGTTTAAAATGGCGATCTTTAATCCGCTTTTGATCTCCATCATCTGTGTTATCGGTGTTCTTTTGCTCTTCCATATTGATTATGATGATTACAATGAAGGTGGAAAATATATCAGCTATCTGCTGACCCCGGCAACAGTCTGTCTGGCAGTGCCCCTTTATGAGCAGATCCATCTGCTGAAAAAAAATCTCAAGGCAGTGGCTGCCGGAATCTTTTCCGGAACGCTGGCCGGGCTTTGCAGTGTTCTGCTTATGGCGAAATTGTTTGGCTTTGATCATCAGGAATATGTCACTATGCTTCCGAAGTCTATCACAACCGCCATCGGAATGGGCGTTTCTGAGGAGCTTGGCGGTATCGTGACCATCACCGTTGCCGTGATCATCATCACAGGAGTTCTGGGAAATATGATCGCAGAGGTTGTCTACAAGGTCGCAAAGATCGAGGAGCCGATCGCAAAGGGCCTTGGACTTGGAACATCTGCCCATGCCATCGGAACTGCCAAAGCCATGGAGCTTGGCCCGGTAGAAGGAGCCATGAGCAGCCTTGCCATTGCAGTTGCCGGATTGCTTACGGTTGTCGGCGCATCGGTGTTTGCGGGAATGATGTAAATATTCATTTATCGGTGTTAAAGTTAAATCCATAGAAGAATAAAAATGTGTGAAAGGTCTGTCATATATGGCAGGCTTTTTTCTTTGGTCAGAATATCCTGGGCAGTTCACGAAAAGTAGTTACTGAGAACGGAGTGAACAATAACCGCAGAAAAGGAAGCCGGAGATGATTTTACTTCGGATGCAACAGAAGTGCCGGATGCAGCACTCTTTTTTGTGGATCTTAAAGACGAACATATTTTTGTATAAAATAAACAAATGTTCGGAAAAACCATGTTTATACCGTTTTATTGGACTAAAAATGAGCTATAATGCAAACATACAGAAAATATGTTTGGAAAATATGTTCGATAAATCGTGAGACGAACATAGGACAGGGAGGATGGATCTTATGTGGAATACAGAGAGCAGCGGGAAGGCAGTATTGGCAGAAGGAAGATATGTGGAAGCTGAGAACGGACATTGCGGCAGACAGAAGCTTTCCTCAGGAATGGCAATGGTACTGGGCGCACTTCTTACAATGGAGATCATGCTTGGCGGGGCAATGCTGTTTAATTTTGATTTCCGTGGAGCAGATATCGTTGCCGTTGTATTGTCATTCATGGTATTATATTTTGCAGTGGTGGCATCACTGACAGACAAGTAGAAGAACGGAGGGAGAGAGGATGCCAAGGGTCTTTAACCAGAAGATTAAAATTTTATATCTGATGCGCATTTTTCTGGAGCAGACGGACGAAGAGCATCCGATGTCTGTGAAGGAGCTGATCTCCTATCTAAATAGTCTGGGAATCAGTGCAGAGCGTAAGACTGTCTATGATGATATTGAAACCCTGCGGAATTTTGGAATGGATATCCTGAACCGGCGGGAGCACCCGGCCGGTTTTTATCTTGCCAGCCGGGAATTTGAGCTTCCGGAGCTGAGACTTCTGGTGGATGCAGTGCAGTCCTCCAGATGTATCACCAATGGGAAATCCCGACAGCTGATCAGGAAGCTGGAGAGCCTTGCCAGTGTTTATGAGTCCAGACAGCTGCGGCGACAGGGATTTGCAGAGAACAGTATCCGGACTATAAACGAGAATGTGTATTACAGTATTGATATGATCCAGCGTGCATTAACTGAAGACAGGCAGATTTCTTTTCAATATTGTGAATGGACTGTGGAGAAGAAGCTGTATCCGGAGAATGAGGGGGAACGATATTCGGTCAGTCCCTGGGGACTTGTATGGCAGAATGAGGAGTATTATCTGATCACTTATGACGAGAAGTGTGGAAGGGTTAAGCAGTATCAGGTAGATAAGCTCCAGCAGATCCGTATAGAGAAGGAAGTGCGATGCGGCAGAGAATTTTTTGAGAATTATGATATAGGGGAGCTGACATCCAGGACCTTCGGGATGTTTGGCGGAAAAGAGAAAACCATATGTCTGGAAGCACATAACCGTTTAGTCGGAGTGGTGCTGGATCGGTTTGGCAGAGATATTATGATACACAGGAAGGATCCTGAACATTTCAAAACACTGGTTCGTGTAAATATCAGTGACCAGTTCTTTGGCTGGATAGCCAGTCTTGGCCCGGATGCGGTGATCGCGTCACCGGATGAGGTTCGCGATAAGTACCGGGAATTTCTTGAGAAAAGTCTTTCTAATTACAAATGATAAATATATGATAAAGAAAATCTGTATATAATAAAGATTCAGGAAAATTCACTCCTGAGTCTACAGATTTTCAACAGAAATAATATATAAAAAAATAAATGAAAACAGACAAAAATGAGAAAAATTATATAATAACTGTAACTGAAATATAAAAATAATATAGATAGCATATGTGAAAAAGATAATAGACATTGCGATGTTTAAGTGCTATAATGCTTTCGACTCTTAGAAGGGAATAAATTTTGCCATTTCAGGCAGATTACGGACGGTGAAGATATGACTGTAAAAGCAAGAATGCTGAAGCTTCTGGAGCAGCACGAGAATGAACTGATATCCGGAGAGGCGGCAGCAGCAGAACTAAACTGCACGCGGGCAGCCATCTGGAAAGCTGTGAAATCCCTTCGTGAAGAGGGATATACCATAGAAGCTGGACCAAACAAAGGCTATGTGCTTCGAGGAGGCAGCCGTTTATCGGAAGAAGGAATACGGCTTTACCTCGATCATCCGGATGTCCCTGTAAAAATATACAGAGAACTGGATTCTACAAACCGGGCAGCCAAGGAGGCTGCATTTTCAGGAGAAGCAGGTCATGGTGCACTGATACTGGCGCGCAGACAGAAAAGCGGAAGAGGCCGAAGAGGCCGAAGTTTTTATTCTCCTGAAAATGCAGGACTTTATATGAGTATCGTTCTAAGACCGGACCGGACTCTGAAGGAAGGACTCCTGATCACTACAGCGGCGGCAACTGCAGTGTGCCGTGCAGTGAAGAAAATCTGCGGGATCGACCTTGGAATCAAATGGGTCAATGATCTGTATCTTCATAATAAGAAAGTGTGTGGGATACTGACAGAGGCTGTTACAGACTTTGAAAGTGGGAACATTGAGTTTGCAGTTGTAGGAATTGGTTTGAATCTGTATATGCCGGAAGATGGGTTTCCTGAAGATATACAGGAAACGGCTGGAGCATTATTTGAAAACAGGAAGGACGCAGAGCATATAAACTGCAGTATTCTTGTGGCGGAGATCGTCAATCAGCTTCTTATGGAAGTGGAGACTCCGGGACTTTCCAGAGAATATACAGAAAATAATATCATTCCTGGAAACATGATCGTGATCACAGACGGACAGTGTACGAGGGAAGCTTATGCAGAATCCATAGCACCAGATGGAAGGCTTCTTGTAAGAGAACAGGATGGTTCAGAAACTCTGCTTTCTTATGGAGAGGTATCTGTACGCAGAAAGTCGGATTAAGGTCAATCAAAATAAATTGTGTATTTTGTATAAAAAACAGATTCTTTTTTGTACAAAACAGGCAAAAATAATATTGACATTCTGGAAATGCGGAGTAAAATAAAGTCAACTACAAGGCGTGGTCATACCAATTATAAAAAGATGCGATCAGCGCCAAGAGAAAAGGAGGGAGAAAAACGGGAGATTTATCAAGTACACTGGCAGAAGAGCTAAACAGTAAGACAGCCTTTACCATTCCGGTGTTTGGTGGAATACCAATTGCAGAATGTGTGGTAGTCACATGGGTCATCATGGCGGTTCTTGTGATTCTGTCTCTGATCTTAGTTCGGAATCTCAGTGTGGAAAATCCGGGTAAGAAGCAGCTGCTTCTGGAAACCGGGGTAAGTTTTCTTCAGGATTTCTTCATGGGTATCCTTGGAGAAGAAGGCAAACAGTATGTGCCTTATTTGATGTCAACCGTAATCTACATCGGAATAGCCAATATCGCAGGCGTATTTGGTTTTACACCACCGACGAAGGACATGAATGTTACCATTGCGCTGGCGCTGATGAGCATTATTCTGATCGAGTATGCAGGCTTTCATAAGAGGGGACTGAAGGGCTTCCTGAAAAGCTTTGCGGAGCCGGTTCCGATCATGCTTCCGATCAACATTCTGGAAATAGCGATCAGACCTACATCTCTCTGCATGCGGTTGTTCGGTAATGTTCTGGGAAGCTTCGTAGTTATGAAGCTGCTGGAGTTTGTTTGTCCGGCCATTCTTCCCATACCATTCAGCCTGTATTTTGATTTCTTCGATGGATTCATACAGGCGTATGTATTTGTGTTTTTAACATCCTTGTTCATCAAGGAAGCAATTGAGTAGTGAAGCGGAAGCTCCGCTTGATCTAAAAATGAAAAAAATTGTATTTTACAGGAGGAAAAAACTATGTTAATCGCAATTGGTGCAGCTATCGCAGTTCTTACAGGTATTGGAGCAGGTATTGGTATCGGTCTTGCAACATCTAAAGCAGTAGAAGCTATCGCAAGACAGCCGGAGGCAGAGAGCAAGATCAGTAAAGCACTTCTTCTTGGATGTGCTCTTGCAGAGGCAACAGCTATTTACGGTTTCGTAATCGGTCTTCTGATCATCATCATGCTTGGCTAATAGGTAAAGACGAGATACTAATTCAGGATTAAGAGAGGCAGGTGGACCAGGTGATTAAAATTGATATCAACCTTGTCTTTACTATTATAAACCTGATCGTTCTTTATCTTTTAATGAAGAAGTTCCTTTTCGGCCCGATCATTGGTGTTATGGAGAAAAGAAAAGCCATGATCGATGAGCAGTTTGCTTCAGCAGAGAAGACAACCACTGAAGCAAACCAGCTGAAAGGACAGTATGAGGATGCACTGAAATCTGCGAAGGAGGAATCCTTCAGTATCGTAGAGCAGGCTAAGGACGAGGCAAAAGTACAGGCAGACAGCATCGTGAAGAGAGCTAATGATCAGGCTGGCCAGATTCTTGAGAAAGCAAGAAGAGACATCAGCACTGAGCAGGAAGCTGCTATGAAAGCGATGGAAGGCAAAGTGGCTGAGCTGGCAATGGATGCAGCATCCAGAATCATGGGAAAAAAGAACGACGAAGCACAGGATATGTCCCTATATGACCAGTTTTTAGAAGGAGCAGGTGATCCTCATGACAGAGACGTCCATTAATTATGCAAAAGCATTATACGGTCTTTCTGTCCCGGGGGAGGCAATCTGCGAAACAGGAAAGATTTTTAAGAATACACCTGAGATAGGTAAAATGCTTGAAAATCCACTTGTTTCCCTCAAAGAAAAAGAACAGGTAATAGAGCGGGTTTTTCCGCAGGAAATGAAGAGTTTTCTTAAAGTAACGTGTAAGTATCAGAAGATTGACAGAATCGGAGAGATCCTTGAAGCTTATGATGCTTACAGCCGGGAACAGAAAGGAATTCTCAAGGCAGAGCTTCTTTATGTAACACGTCCTACCGAAGCGCAGGAAGATAAGATGAAGGAGTTTCTCCGTAGCCAGTTTTCTGCCAGAGAAGTGGAACTTACCCTTACAGAGGATAAAAGCCTTGTAGGTGGATTTGTTCTCAGGGCAGGAGATCGTGAGTACGACTGGAGCCTCATCGGACGTTATAAGAAACTGAAACAGAAATTAACCCGGAGGTGAAATTGAATTGGGTGCAATAAATCCAGATGAAATCATTTCGATTCTCAAGGAAGAAATAAAGAACTATGACGAAATCAGCAAGGACCAGGAAGTAGGCACTGTCATCTCCGTGGGAGATGGCATCGCAACTGTTTATGGTATCGATCATGCCATGTACGGTGAGGTTGTGACTTTCGAGAATGGTCTGAAAGGTATGGTACAGGATGTCCGTGCCAACAGCATGGGATGTATTCTTTTCGGAAAGGATACAGGAATCAAGGAAGGCACCAAGGTTGCCAGAACTGGCAAACAGGCAGGTATTCCGGTAGGTGATAAATTTATCGGAAGAATCGTAAACGCACTTGGTGAGCCTATTGATGGAAAGGGAGAGATCCAGGCAGAGGAATACCGCCCGATCGAGAATCCGGCTCCTGGAATCATCGATCGTAAGTCTGTAACTGTACCTCTGGAAACAGGAATCCTTTCCATTGATTCCATGTTTCCGATCGGCCGTGGACAGCGAGAGCTGATCATCGGCGACAGACAGACAGGTAAAACATCCATCGCAACAGATACGATCATCAACCAGAAAGGTAAGGATGTGATCTGTATCTATGTTGCCATCGGACAGAAAGCTTCTACCGTTGCAAAGGTAGTTTCCAATCTTGAAAAATACGGTGCAATGGAGTATACAACTGTATTCTCCGCAACAGCCAGTGACTGTGCACCGCTTCAGTATATTGCTCCTTACGCTGGTACTGCTCTTGCAGAGTATTTCATGTATCAGGGCAAAGACGTATTGATCGTATATGATGATCTTTCCAAGCATGCAGTGGCATATCGTGCATTGTCACTTCTGCTTGAGCGTTCTCCGGGACGTGAGGCATATCCTGGTGACGTATTCTATCTTCATTCCAGACTTCTGGAGCGTTCCAGCCGTCTGAGTGAAGAGGCAGGCGGCGGATCCATTACGGCACTTCCGATCATCGAGACACAGGCCGGTGATGTATCTGCATACATTCCTACAAACGTAATTTCCATCACAGATGGTCAGATATTCCTGGAAAGTGATCTGTTCTTCTCAGGCATGCGTCCGGCAGTCAATGTTGGTCTTTCCGTATCCCGTGTTGGTGGTGCTGCACAGACCAAGGCTATGAAGAAAGCTTCCGGTAGTGTACGTATCGACCTGGCACAGTACAGAGAGATGGAAGTATTCACCCAGTTCAGTTCAGATCTGGATGAGGCTACAACTGCACAGCTGAAATACGGAAGCTGTCTGATGGAGCTTCTGAAACAGCCGCTCTGCAGCCCGTTAAGTCTTCATCAGCAGGTAATTACTCTCTGCGTTGCGACTCACAAGCTGATGGTAGATGTAGAAAAGAAAGAGATCAAGAAATATCAGAAGGATCTTCTGGAGTACTTTGATAATGTATATCCTGAGATCGGCAAAGAGATCGAGACTACAAAGCAGCTCTCTGATGAGCTTGTAGAGAAAATCGTAAAGGCGGCAGAAGAATTCAGAGATAAGAGCAGGTAGGTGTTGATATGGCAAATGCAAAAGAAATACAGACTCGTATGAAAAGCATTCAGGACACCATGAAGATCACCAATGCGATGTACATGATTTCTTCTTCCAAGATGCAAAAGGCCAAGAAGATCCTGCAGGATACGGAACCATATTTCTATAATATGCAGGCCGCCATTGCCAGGATCCTCCGTCATATGCCGGATATCCAGCATCCTTTCTTCAGTGAGCGTCATCTTGTTCCGAAGGATGAAAGAAAGGTAGGTACCATTGTCATTACAGGTGATAAAGGTATGGCTGGTGCATACAATCATAATGTACAGAAAATGACAGAAGATTTCATGGAAGAGGTACCGGGACATCACAAGCTGTATGTCCTTGGCATGGTAGGGCGTCAGTATTTCGGCAAGAGAGATGTGGATATGGACGGCAGTTTTCATTATACCGTACAGAAGCCGACTATGCACAGAGCACGCCTTATCACAGATGAGATCGTACGTGCGTTTTTGGAAAGAGAGCTGGATGAAATTCACATTGTCTATACACAGATGCTGAATGCGATGGCAATGGAAAATGTGAATATGCAGCTTTTACCGCTGAAAAAGGCTGATTTTAAAGTGGGTCAGATTCCGGCAGATATTTATCAGGAGGAGATCGTGTTATCTCCGTCTGCAGATGTGCTTCTGGATACTATGATCCCCAACTACCTTACAGGTGTGATCTATGGATGTCTTGTAGAGGCATATGCCAGTGAGAACAGTGCGAGAATGACAGCAATGCAGTCCTCTACAGATAGTGCGAAGGCGATGCTGAAGGATCTTTCCATTCAGTATAATCGTGCACGTCAGGCTGCGATCACGCAGGAGATCACAGAGGTTATCAGCGGTGCTAAAGCACAAAAAAGGAAGTGATGACTATGAATAAAGGTAAGATCGTACAGGTTATGGGACCTGTTGTAGACGTTGTTTTTGAAGACGGACAGCTTCCGGATATCAAGGATGCCCTTGAAGTTGAGAACAACGGTAAGAGATGCGTTATGGAGGTGTCCCAGCACCTTGGAAATAATATCGTACGCTGCATCATGCTGGGAGCCAGCGAGGGCCTGCAGCGAGACAGAGAAGTAACAGCTACCGGAAGCGGTATCAAGGTTCCGGTTGGAGATAAAACACTTGGTCGTCTGTTCAACGTTCTTGGAGATACCGTAGATGGCGGTGATTCCCTGGACGGTGAGGAGCATTGGGTCATCCATCGTGATCCACCTTCATTTGAAGAGCAGAAACCGGCAGTTGAGATCCTGGAAACAGGTATCAAGGTTATCGACCTTCTTGCTCCATATGCAAAAGGTGGTAAGATCGGTCTGTTCGGTGGTGCCGGTGTTGGTAAGACAGTCCTTATCCAGGAGCTGATCCAGAATATCGCTACCGAGCATGGTGGATATTCTATTTTCACCGGTGTCGGTGAGCGTTCCCGTGAGGGTAATGACCTTTGGACAGAAATGAAGGAATCAGGTGTTCTTGAGAAGACAGCCTTAGTGTTCGGACAGATGAACGAGCCGCCCGGAGCACGTATGCGTGTTGCGGAGACCGGACTTACTATGGCAGAGTATTTCCGTGATCAGGAGCACAGAGACGTACTTCTTTTTATTGATAATATCTTCCGTTTTGTACAGGCAGGATCTGAGGTTTCCGCTCTGCTTGGACGTATGCCGTCCGCAGTAGGATACCAGCCTACACTGGCAACTGAGATGGGTGAGCTTCAGGAGAGAATCGCATCTACCAAGGAAGGATCCGTTACATCCGTACAGGCCGTATATGTACCGGCCGATGACCTGACTGACCCGGCTCCGGCAACAACATTTGCTCATCTGGATGCGACAACGGTTCTTTCCCGTAAGATCGTTGAGCAGGGTATTTATCCGGCTGTAGATCCGCTTGAGTCTACTTCCCGTATCCTGGAGGCAGATATTGTTGGTGAGGAACATTACGAGGTTGCACGTAGAGTACAGGAGATTCTTCAGAAATATAAAGAGCTGCAGGACATCATTGCTATTCTTGGTATGGAGGAGCTCTCAGAGGAAGATAAGCAGACAGTATTCCGTGCAAGAAAGATCCAGAAGTTCCTTTCACAGCCGTTCCATGTAGCTGAGAACTTCACCGGTATCAAAGGTAAATATGTACCGCTGAAAGAGACGATCCGTGGCTTCAAGGCAATCATTGACGGTGAAATGGATGAGTATCCGGAGAACGCATTCTTTAATGTTGGAACCATTGATGATGTAATTGCAAAAGCAAAAGCCGAGGAGAACCGGCAGTAAGGAGCGGCTATGAGTGAGACATTTGGCCTGGAAATATATGCCAGCAATAAACTGGCTTATGCAGGACGTGCTCAGAAGCTTATTATCCCGGCAGTGGATGGTGAGCAGGGATTTCTTGCTCATCATGCGAATGTGGTAGCAACCATTATTCCAGGTGAGATGCGTTTTGAGGATGCAGATGGAAATACACATGTTTTTGCTGTGAGCAGCGGATTTGTTGAGATGATCAATAACCGTGCCAAGCTGTTCTGTCTCAGTGTAGAAAGCCCCGAGGAAATCGATATCCGTCGTGCGCAGGAAGCGAAGGATCGTGCAGAGGAGCAGCTTCGCCAGAAACAGAGTATTATGGAATACCACAGGAGTCAGCTGGCTCTTGCGAGAGCAATGACACGTCTTAAGGTAACACATAAGCAGTAAATTTAAATCATATAAAAAGATCCATTGTCAGGAAACTGGCAGTGGATCTTTTTTTCTCTGTTATTTTGTGGATGAAGCAGGATCAGATTCGGTATTTTCCGGATCAGTAATGGAAGAAGCTTCAGAAGCTGTATCTTTGTCTGAGTTATCAGAAGTATGAACAGGCTTTTCTGTCAGCTGCTGATATGGACGATAGGGTTCCCAGTAATGTTCATCTTTTGTTTCGGTTTCCTGTTTCAGTTTCTTTTTCTGCTGAGTAAGAAGATAAATACCTGCAGCAATGATACCTGTAGCAATGACGATCTGCGGAAGGCTGTTGCAGATATTGTATACATAGTCAGCCATATTATTCGGTACAATGAAGTACAGAAGACTTGTGAAACGACTCCACAGGATGCAGATACCAAACAGGATCAGAACCCATGCAGCTGCACTCTGATGCTTTTGTAAGAATTTTCCCATATCACCGGAAAACTGATCCATGTGAAGAATGTAATTATCCTCTACAGAGTAGAATTCTTCTTCTGACAGGGATTTCAGATTATGGACATTAAAAAAACTATAGAACCATATCACCGGGAGAAACATGGCCAGCCATCCAAGTCCGGTTATGGATGCCAGTGCGATAGCCCCCCAGAACAGCAGCATAATGCTGAGTCCCTGTTTTTTAAATCCCATGTACATTTCCCCGGCACCGGGGATCAGGGAAAAGATAAATACCCAGAAACCATGTTTTTGTTTTTTCATAAATTTACTTGCCTCCGTTTATAATTTTATTCGTAAGATCGTTCAGATTATTACTGATCTTCTGAGAATGTTCACTGAGCTGGGAACCTACCTGCATGGAAAGCTGGTTCAGGCCGGAACCAATGTCAAAGGATGAAGAAATCTTAACTTTTGTTTCCGGTGAAGGATGAAGAGCCGTAAAATCTGTCTGCGATACAGAAAAAAGCATGATCAGCGCAACGCCCATGCCTACGCCAGTCCGTAAGCCTGCACAGAGAAGCTTCATCCAAAAAGCAGTTTCATGTATTTTTCTGGAAGCCTGAACTTCCGGAGAAGCTGCTTTTTTCAGAATTTCATCCTGCAGATAGGATGGAGCATACTCAGAAGCGGCATCTTCATTCTGAAGAAGTTCATCCAGACAGAAGTCACATTGCTCCATATGCTCCAGAAAATGGATCATTTCATCTGTATTCATGGTTCCGTCCTGGAATTTCTGTAATTCATCCTGTGGTATGTGCATCTAATCACTCCTTTCCAGCAGTGCTTTCAGCATAGATCTGGACCGGTAGATCTGCGTCTGGACTGTTTTGATATTTTTATTCTGCGCTTTTGCAATTTCTGCGGCGTTTTTTTCTTCGCAGAAATGCTCAAGGGCAACCTCCCTGTAGGGGCTTTTCAGCGCTGAACATAAATGCCGGATCCGATCCTTGAAATCTTTGTCCAGGAATGCCTCCTCCGGGGAAAACTCTTTATCATGGAGCTGTTCAAAATAGGTGTCCTCTGTGGGAATGGTACGTCTGCCGGCTGCTTTCAGATGATCCAGACATTTTCTGACTGCGATCTTGCTGAGCCAGGCTTTTTCGTAGGTGCCATCAAAACGGGAGAGATTTTTGTAGGCGGAAAGAAAAACATCCTGTGTCAGATCCTCGGCGTCAAAGGGATTGCCCACCGATTTCAGACAAATGGAAAATATTAAATTTTGGTATGTATGTATCAGATATTCCAGATATTCTTCCCGTGTGATGCAATCAGCTCCCTTCTCTTCCCGTTTCATTTATTATAACGCGGAACCTGAAGGAAAGACTTCAGCTTTTATGGAAAAATATGTAAATCATTGGATAAATGCCGTTTTTATATAGCGGGGAGAGAAAATTTGGTCTATACTATAAGTCGTCAAAGCAGAGATGCAGAAAGGATGAGACAAATGACAGAGACGAAACGCTTATATTATGAAGATGTATATAAAAAAGAATTTACAGCCAAAGTCCTGGAGTGCAGAGAAGCCAAAAAAGGCTTTCATATCATTCTGGATGAGAGTGCTTTTTACCCGGAGGGCGGCGGACAGCCAAGCGATACCGGATATCTCAACGATGTGAAAGTAAAGGAAGTGCATGAAAAGGAGGGAGAACTTCTTCATTATACAGATCAGCCGATGGAAGCCGGAACAGAAGTACAGGGACGCATCGACTGGGCAAGAAGGTTTGATCTGATGCAGCAGCATTCCGGTGAGCACATGGTGAGCGGACTGATCCATGAGGCTTACGGATATGATAATGTAGGCTTTCATATGGGGAGCGATACCATTACCATAGATCTGAATGGCCCGTTGGATGAGGTGCAGCTTGCTGAGATTGAGCGGAAAACAAACCAAAAGATATGGGAAGACACGCAGATAAAGATCATATATCCTACAGCGGAGGAACTGGAAAAAATCGACTACCGAAGCAAAAAAGAGCTTACCGGTCAGGTGCGGATCGTGGAATTTCCGGGTGCAGATATCTGTGCCTGCTGTGGCACACATGTGACACATACCGGAGAGATCGGAATGGTGAAACTTCTTTCCGTGGAAAAATTCCGTGAAGGTGTCCGTATTGAGATGATCTGCGGAAAACGTGTTCTGGATTATCTGAATATGATCAACGAGCAGAACCATCAGATTTCTGTAAAGCTTTCTGCAAAAATGGATAAGACTGCGCAGGCAGTGGAACGTCTTCAGGAAGAGAATTTCCGCTTGAAAGGACAGGTTGGTCAGCTGGTAGACGACATGTGCCGGAAAGAGGCAGAGCGTTATGCAGGAAGCGGAAGCGTTCTCATCTTTATGGATGGAATGGATGCAGACAGTGTTCGGAAGCTTGCAGATGCGGTGACACAGACCTGCCAGGGCTGCTGCGCGGTTTTTTCCAGAAATGCAGATGGAAGCTATAAGTATGCAATGGGTGAAAAGGACGGAGATCTTCGCCGATTTACAAAGGAAATGAATGAGAAATTAAATGGACGCGGAGGTGGGAAGCCGTTTTTTGTACAGGGGTCGGTGCAGGCATCTGAGAAAGAGATCCGAAACTTTTTTGAGCAGTGATGAAAATGTTTGGAGAATGTCATGCACATATATTTCTCAATGGCTATGATTACCGGAAAGCCGTTGAGACACAGAAAAACGGACCACGGGATGCTCTGATCCGTGCTCATCTTGAGGAATACCGGAAAAGAGGAATCCGTTTTGTGAGAGACGGAGGAGATCATTACGGTGTGTCAAAACGGGCTGCCAGACTGGCTCCGGAATATGAAATTGACTATCGCACACCGGTTTTTGCCATTTATAAAGAGGGTTATTATGGGAAGATCGTTGGAAAAAGCTTCTCAGACATGAAGGAATATCACAGAAGAGTTCTGGAAGCTGCCGCTGAAGGTGCGGATTTTATCAAGATCATGACTACAGGGCTTCTGGATTTTGCAGATCACGGGAAAATTACGGGAACGCCGCTTTCAGCAACGGATGTGAAAGAAATGGTACATATTGCTCATGAAGAGGGATTTGCCGTGATGAGCCATACAAATGGATGCTATGGCGTACAGGCAGCAGTAGAGGCTGGTGTTGACAGTATTGAGCATGGGAACTATATGGATGATGAGACGATTTCCATACTGGCAGACAGTGAAAGCGTGTGGGTTCCGACACTTGTAACTGTGCGGAATCTTAAAGGCTGCGGCAGATTTGAAGATACGATCCTTGCATCTATTATAAAGACAGGCGAGCAGAATCTGAAGAAAGCTTTTGAAAAGAAGGTTCATGTGGCAGTAGGAAGCGATGCAGGTGCATATCAGGTTCTTCACGGCCAGGGTGTACAGGATGAAAGCAGAGCTTTTTTTGATATACTGGGTGATACGCAGGCAGTACGAAGCTGGATGGAAGATGGAGAAAAAAGGATCCGTACCATCTTCCGTCACGGGTCTTCGAATTTAATACAGGTATAAATATTGGAGGTGCGTGATTTCGCAGGGTTGAAAGTAACCCGGAGATCGGCACCTTCTTCCATTCCGCTTGAGGAAAGGTCCGGAACGTTTTCACGGCTGCAGAGGATCTTTACGCCGTCGTATGTCTGGAGCAGCACGGTATTGGCGGTTGTGCCCAGGATCGTGCCGGTTACAGTAGAAGTAATGTTGCGTACTGAAAGTATGTCTGGATCCTCCCCGGTGATTCCACGAATCTTCATGCCGCTGGTGGATTCACCATTAAATTTACCGGTATAGATAATGTTTACATAAGATCCAGGAGCCATTCCTCCTTTGAAATATACAGGAACGGAGGAAAGTGAAACAGTCAGTTCCGAGCCTGTGGTCTGCGGAATGACAGTCATTGTGCCGGTGCTGACATTTACGATCTTTGCACGGAGATGCTGCTCTTTTTTCTTCGGTTCGGGGGAAGGAGTAGGAGTTGCTGCAGGTACTTTCAGTGGATCCGTATCGGAGACACTGATCACTTTTGTGAAACTGCCGTCATACTGCTTGTCACTCACGAGGGTTTCGTTGATGAATTTACCGCGAAAATGGACATAGACCCACTTGCCGGCCTTGAAGCCTTTTTTGTAGTATTGTCTGACACCGGTGACAGGGAAGGTTACAGTATTTCCCTTTTCTGTGACTATCACAAGGGCATTGGAGGTGAGTGATTTCACTTTGCCCTTTAAAGTGCGGTCCTCCAGAGGAGTTTCATTATGATATTTGTCGGTTATTTTGATGGGGGAAATGGTGCTGATATCAGTTCCGGAAAGCTGTCCCTGGTAGATCACACTGACCTGATCACTGGATACAACGCCGTATTTGCATTCAAGTCTTGTCTGGGAAACATCAAATACATAGGTTTCTCCATTGCTGGAAATCGTCAGGTGTGTACCGTCAAAATCCAGCAGTGTGCCGGTAAGCTCATCCATATAAACACGTTCTTCCGTGGAAGGCTCCTGATCTTCCTGTTCTGTGGAATCTGAAGCAGTAACGTCTGAAATTTTATCCTGAAGAGAAATAATATGATCATCGATCTGATCATTGCTGCAGCCTCCCGCAAAAAGGGAAAGGCCGAGAATCATACATGCAGCAGACATTTTTTTCATTTGTGTCCTCCGACCCGGGATAACGGTCAGTCCTGTTTATCTGTAAGATCATGGTTTTTCAACGCCGGTATAAAGTTAAAGATCTGGCGGAAAGAATCCCATTGCTCACGGCTGTCGATTCCATGGTTGATCAGACCCGTGCATTCAGTACAGGCATTGGTATCCAGATAATTATCGTAATAAATATGATAGGGATTTTGGGTGTTTTTTTCCTGCGGATCGTTCATCGGATCAGTCTCCTTATCGATTGATAAGGATCAGTATATGAAGGCAGGAAAGATTTTATACATATTAAGGGTATTATAGCAAAAAGATTTTTTGATTTCTACAGGGATTTACGGAAAATCCATGCATTTACTGAAAACGTGTTCCTACAGGCTGAACACGGAACCAGTAGGTATAGAAATACTGAAATCCAAGAGAGCTGTAAAGCTTTTCTGCGGAAGCATTGTTTTTTACCACTTGAAGATAGGCGTGGCTGGCGCCTCTTTTTTTGCCCTCATTGAGAAGACCGGTACAGATCTGACGGGCATATCCTCTGCGGCGATAATCTTCACGCACATGAATGGCATAGATGCCGATGTAGTCGCGATCCAGGATTCCAAGACCTGTGGCAATGATCTCGCCGTTTTTTGTTATGGAAGCGCAGACAGTTTCCTTAAGAATGGCACGGTACATGGAAGGAACAACGCTTCGATGGATCGGGTTTGTAGTTCTTTTCAGGTCAAAAAGGCTGTGAATCCAGAAATCCGGAATTTCATTGGAAAAAAGCACATCAGCGACAGGCGCATCCAGAACGGCACTGTCCAGGTCTACAGTCATAACATTTGTTATGTGCTGAACGGAATAGCCCCTGTTTTCCAGCATATAGTCAAAATCCGGGGATACAAGGGGGCTGATCTTAAAGATCGCAGGAGTTCCCAGACGCTTATAGACCTGTTCGCAGTAGGGGATTTTTTCGCGCCATGGAAGTGTGGATGTTCCGAACTGTTCCACACTGTTGGTCCTGTGTGTATAAAAATAAGAAAAACGTAAGATCCATCCGTCATAAAGTTCCATTTTATGGGAAGGCCATGCGTTCAGTGACATATCTTCGATTTTTTTGATCGTTGTTTCCATAGTATTACCTTTCTGATATACCGGGCAGATCATTATCCGCAGTTGATTATTTTGGTATTGGTGCTTTGATAGTAGCACTTACACCAGCAGTGGTCAAGCGTACGAAATATCGGAAAATGGGTAAAAAACGAATAAACGTGAAAAACATGAAAATTTTTTAAAAAAATTAAAAAAAGTACTTGCATTTTGAAAGAAAGTGTTATATACTAACGAAGTCGGTTGAGGGAAACAACAAAAAACAAAGTCAAACGACAGAAACAAAAGAATATGGCCAGTTGGTCAAGGGGTTAAGACGCCGCCCTCTCACGGCGGAAACACGGGTTCGATTCCCGTACTGGCTATTAACTGAAGGCAATCAGAACATGTTTCTGGTTGCTTTTTTGTTTATGATCACAAATGGGGATTTTGGGAGGTTTTACTATGATCATTGATAATGTGTATGTTTTTACACCGGACAAAGCGTTTGTAAAAGGCGGGATTATCCTGGATGGGGATAAGATCCGACAGGTTTATGAAGAAAAGGATGCGCCGCAGCTTAACGGGGATGTTCTGGACGGAAAAGGCTGCTACGCCATTCCGGGACTGATCGATCTGCATTTTCATGGATGCAAGGGAGATGATTTCTGCGACGGAGACAAGGATGCGATTGGAAGGATCGCGGAATATGAGGCATCGGTAGGAGTTACAGCGATCGCACCAGCTACCATGACTTTACCGGTAGAGGAACTGGAGCAGATCCTCCATACAGCTGCAGAATATAAAAAAGAAACAAAGGACTGCCGTAAGGCAGATTTTCTGGGAATTAATATGGAAGGGCCTTTTATCAGCCCGGCGAAAAAAGGTGCACAGGACGCGAGAAATATCCTGCCATGTAATGTAGAAATTTGCGACCGTTTTTTAAAGGCCTCGGAAGGTCTGGTAAAATTTATAGGGATTGCACCTGAAGAAAGTGAACATGCAGCAGAATTTATCCGGGAAGTTCATGAAAGGGTCAATATTTCTCTGGCACATACCAACGCAGATTACGATACAGCAATGGAAGCATGCAGAGCAGGAGCAAACCATGCAGTCCATCTGTATAATGCAATGCCTGCGTTTACGCATCGTGCACCAGGCGTCGTAGGTGCTGTTTTTGATAATAAGGATGTTATGGCAGAGATTATATGTGACGGGATCCATATCCATCCGTCTGTTGTCCGAGCTACCTTTCAGATGATGGGAGCTGACAGGATGATCCTGATCAGCGACAGTATGAGAGCTACCGGTATGCCGGACGGTCAGTATACACTGGGCGGACTGGATGTTAAGGTTGTGGGAAGACTTGCCACGCTGGTATCTGATGGTGCGATCGCAGGGTCTGCCACAAATCTGATGGATTGTATGCGTACAGTTGTTAAAAAGATGGATCTTCCGCTGGAAACAGCCGTGGCCTGCGCAACCATAAATCCGGCCAGAAGCCTTGGAGTAGAAGAACAGTACGGATCTCTGGAAGCAGGTAAAAAAGCTCATGTGGTACTGCTGGATCAGGATCTGGAACTGAAAGCAGTGATCAAGGACGGAGTAAAGATCCGATAAGATCATAGAAGATAAAGCGAAAAAAATTAAAAGATAAAAAGAGTTTCAGGAGCAGATGACAGCAAAATTCGTGTCAGAATTTGTCGAACGAAAATGCTGGACAAAATGCTCCTGAAATTTTATAATTAATTTCACCAGAGATCTTCTGGTATCGATCACCGCCAGGTCAGGCGGGAAATCCCATTTTTATCATAACTGAATAAACATATATTTTAAGAAGGAAAGGGGGCGTGTATGTTTCTTTATGGAGAATTATCCGTGGTGATATCTGCGATGGCGGTCTGGATGGATCTTAAAGATGCATCTGTAGACAATGGATGGATCCTTTTTTCTTTTATGATCGGTTTCCTGATCCAGGTCACAGAAAACGGGCTGAAAGGTGGAGTGATCTTTCTGGCAGGAGTGGCTGTGCCGGTGCTTCTTTTGGGAATCCTTTTCATATTCCATATGATCGGCGCCGGAGATATCAAGCTTCTGTGCGCACTTGGCGGGATCATGGGGCCGCGGACAGTTATGGAATGTATTGTTTATTCTCTGCTTGCAGGTGCAGGCATTTCTCTGGCAATTCTTATTTCTACAGGCGGTATCCGCCGACGATTCCTTTATTTATATCAGTATATGAATGAGTTTTACTGTACCGGTGAGATACGTCCTTATTACAGAAAGGGGATGAGCTTTCCGGAGAACTTTCATTTTACGGTACCCATATTTTTGAGTGCGGTGCTTTATGCAGGAGGTGTGTATTGAAGAAAAACATATTTGCAGTCTGTGATCTGGAGGTGGATTATGCTTTCAATTTTATGGATTATCTGAACCAGAAAAAGAATCTTCCGTTTGAGATCCAGGCATTTACCACGGCAGAAAGTCTCATTGCATACGGAAAAGAAAATCATATTGAGTTGCTGCTGATTTCCGATAAAGCAATGCGAAAAGAAGTCCGTGACCTTGGTATCGGAAAGATCATCATTCTTTCAGAAGGTGTGCATCCTCCGGAACTGGATCAGTATTCAAGTGTGTATAAATACCAATCTTCCTCAGATGTGATAAGGGAGGTGATGGCCTGCTATGGAGAAGAGAAATCTCTTGATCCGGTAACTTTTCCTGTGTTGAAAAAAACAATGGAGATCATCGGTGTTTTTTCTCCTCTTGGCAGATGTCTGAAGACATCCTTTGCACTTGCGCTGGGACAGATACTGGCGAAAGAACGTGCCGTTCTTTATCTGAATCTGGAATCCTATTCTGGTTTTGAGGAACTTCTTGGGAAAAAATTTCCGGCTAATCTGAGTGATCTGTTTTATTATGTTCGCCAGGGAAATGAAAACCTGATCCATAGAATGAACGGAATGATCCAGACAGTAAACAATCTGGATTTTATACCGCCGGTAAGAACACCTTCAGATATCCGGACCGTGGACTGGGAAGACTGGGAGCGGCTGTTGCAGGAAATCGTACTTCACAGTTCCTATGAAGTGCTGATCCTGGATATGGGAGAAAATGCAGATGAGGATTTCCAGCTTTTGGAAATGTGCAGAAAAATCTATATGCCGGTTTTGAATGACACACTTTCCGTTTGTAAGGTGACACAATTCGAAAATCTTCTGCGTATCTGGAATAAAGAAAAGATTCTGGAAAAAACAGAAAAGGTGCACCTGCCCTTTCATATGGACATGATCTCTTCTGACGCTTACATTGAACAGCTGGTATGGAGTGAACTGGGAGATTATATCCGTGAACTTTTGAGAAAGGAGCGGTCATGAACAGAGAAAAATTCCGGGAAATGTATGATCTGCTCATGGAACAGCTGGATGTTTCCAGAGAGCTGTCCGATGATGAGATCCTGGGGGTGATCGATGAACTGATATTAACTCAGGCAAGGGAACTGTTTCTTTCACTGAAGGAGAAAGTAGAGCTCAGACAGGAACTGTTCTGTTCTGTGCGTAAGCTGGATGTTCTGCAGGAACTAATCGATGATGAAAGTGTTACGGAGATCATGGTAAATGGTCCGGATCATATTTTTGTGGAACGTGGAGGAAAACTGACCAGATGGAATAAGGTCTTCACGTCGGAAGAGAAGCTGGAGGATGTGATCCAGCAGATCGTAGGGCGCTGTAACCGGGTTGTCAACGAATCCATGCCCATTGTAGATGCAAGGCTGGAAAACGGAGCACGTGTGAATGCAGTGGTTTATCCGGTTGCTCTGAATGGTCCGATCCTGACGATCCGCCGTTTTCCGGATGATCCTATCACAATGGAAAAACTGATCGCTTTTGGAAGTATCACCGAAGAATGTGCACAGTTTTTAAAAAAACTTGTTCAGGCAAGATATTCTATTGTGATCGGTGGAGGTACAGGAAGTGGAAAAACAACATTCCTTGGTGCTGTTACAGAATATATTCCAAAAGATGAGCGTCTGATCACCATTGAAGATAATGCGGAGCTTAAGATCCGGGGAATTGATAACCTGGTATGTCTGGAGGCAAAAATGGCCAATATGGCGGGCGCGGTGTCAGTAACGATCCGAGATTTGATCCGGTCAGCCCTTCGAATGAGACCGGACAGGATAATTGTAGGGGAAGTCCGTGGAGGAGAGGCAGTGGATATGCTGCAGAGCCTTATATGTACTATATAACAATTATATATATAACGTATATAAGGATGGAAAATATAGATTAGAGGGAAGGCATAGGAACGATATGAACATTAAGTATAGGTTATTGTGTAAAAGGTTAATAGAGGAAAGGAAGAGAGTAGGTGTCATTCAATATTATAATGTACTGTTCATAATGGAGTTATTGTCAGATAAAGACATATTGTTTTTAGAACAGTGGGTGAACGGTATAAATAACATATATATGAAGGATATACATAACTGGTGTAGAATGCATTTTGTTAAATATCACACTGTATTTGTTTACAGGAAAGAGTATCCGGTAAAAGCAAATATTTGGAATGGATATTCATATATAAGGTGGCGGATGGAGCGGATGATGAATTTGGAATAAGATAAAATAGTGCTTGCATAAAAGGGCGTCTTAGAGTAGGGTATTCTTTTGAAAGTATGGATAGAACGAAGGCTGAAGGCTCTGCGCTATTCGTTTGGCAGAGCCTGAGTATTGTCCTGATCCGTAGAAAATAAATCTAACTGACCTTCTGGAGTGGAACTTTGACCGGATTCATCTTCAGTTGATTGTTCTCTTTTTTTGGGTGTTTTATGAGTGTATAATTTCTCAAAAGGAAGTGAATACTTGGATTTTTTATTGTATTCTAGTAAAAGAGCTTCTGCAAACCCTAATGAACCGGCACGACGTTCTCTGGCAGTACGACTGATTTCTCTGACAGAGACACGTCCTACTTTTTCTTTAAATGTGTCATCTTTCATTGTTTCTCCATAAGCATTATCCAGACGGGCAATAGCATTAAGCATATTGGAGCTAAAGGACATAGGTGCGCCTTCCCATGTGGCAACGCAAAGGCGTAAAACACGATCAAGAGTGTGAAAACCATATTTTTCATAGATATTAATTAAAGTGGATACAGCACATATACCTCCGGGGCGAGAGGAAGAAGTAATAGAGAGATCATATGATTCAACAAGGTCACGAATAATAAGTTCTCTATCATTACCAGCTTCAATATTAGCCATGAATATTTCATAAGGTAGTAACGATTTGACATATTTCATCTGATTTGCAAAAATATCTGCTTCTTGAGTGTAAACAAGATCATCATAAACCATGCACCAGACAGGAGTTTCTCTTGATCCAGAGACGAGAGCGACAATTTCTATAGTGTGTTGTCCGTTGAACACATAATTTATCCCATCACGTCTACTTACTTTTACAGGGTTTATCTGATAAAGGTCAAAATTAGCTGCAGCACGCTGAACGTGTTTGATAGAAAGATTACGTTGGTAATCTTGATTTGAACATAAATTTTTAATAGGTATTTGCTCAAAATGCACTTGGGGAACAAACTTTTGTAAATCTTCGGTATTTCCATCCATAATTATATTTCCTCCAATTTTTTCAAAATATTATTTGTGGTTGATATTAGGCACATAAGCTGATATTTAAGCTTATATTTTGCTGTATCAGATGCAATTTTAAAATCTGAAACTTTTAATACTCTTTCGATAGAACTGTTCCATGAGGGAATCGTCAACGTAAGACTTGCAATTTCCGCATCTGGATCAAATTGTGGCAGATTGCGTATAGATGGAATAGAAACGGAAGATTCTTTCTTTAATATCGGTTTGGCGTAATTATTCCACAGTAATTCCCTTTTCATATCATGATAACTGAGATGTTCTATCTTTTCGGCAAGAAGGTAGTTATTTAGACTTAAAAGCTGCTCTTTTGATAATCCTGAAAGTTCAATAATATTAGCTTGGGAAATCCAAAGCTGACCAGAACGAACTCGTTTGACAAGATCCGGAACTTTTTCATCAATTATATCTAGTGCACTACTGTAAGCAGAATATTTGTAAACGGTAGCCATTGCTACATTACATTCTTCGGATATTTTTTTTGCTGCGATGCTTGCACCGGAAATATGAGATTTATTCGTAGATGAAAGTTGTCTTGAAACTAAAATTTTTTCAGCATCATATTTTTTCCCAATCAGGTATTTTTTATTGATATTGGTTAAATCCTCTCGTTTAAGTTGGTCAGTACATATCCATGAAATTACATCTTCTTTACTGGAAAAATGGAGTCTTTTTATTCGGAAAGGAATACTGTGTTTACGAAATAATTCATATGCTTCTATACCATTAATGACAATACCATTCCATGTGCAGATGGGGGTGTGATAGGAATGACATAATATCTGTTGCTCAAGTTGTTTATAATCTTTTTCACTGAGATATTGATACAAATTGGTGAATTCTAGTTTTGTTTTTAATGTATATATACTATAATTGCGCATACTCATCTCCCATTATTTCTGATTTGAATTCTGTTTGTGGCAGTTTTGTGATGATGTTATCCATGGAAAATAGAGCTATTTTCTTATCTGGGTAAATATTGCCTTCTAAACGAAAAATGTTAAATTTCTCCCAAGAAAGGTTAAGCTGGGAAAGTGAATATAGTAATTCTCGGCTGTACAATTCATAACTGTTACCATTGATGACAAAATAATCCTTAACTTTATGTGCCAATTTATCCTCTGCACAACTAGCCTTTATACCTATCATTTTTTGATCAGGATTAACAAGAAGTTGAATATATTCTGGGTTACCAATTTGACGGAGTGTATTGCGGTGGATTCGTATACGATTCTTTTTAAAGTCAATACATATTAGTGGATGGGAAGAGTGTTTGTTGTTCATAGGATTTTTCCTCACTTTCTGCTGTTGATGGTTCTTTTGCTTTTTCTATGGATTTATCAGTTGCCTTCTTCTTTTCTTGTATGTCAAATACTGCGTAGCCTTCAAATATATTGACTTGCATTGATTTCTGATGTTCTTCCACTGGAATACCGAATTGATTCTTCCATTCTTCAGGATAAGAAGGTGTCCTAGCAGTGGTTACAGTTCCATTGTCTTTTAGTGTACGAGGAAATATTTCAGGTGAAGTTAAATCGAAAATGAACAGTATTTCATTGCCAGAACGAATTAATTTGCCGAGAATCTTGTACCGATAATTAGGATTCCAATCCATGAGAGATATCACTTTAGCAAAGAAAATTCGACAGGTGATTTGTTTTGGCGAACGCTTTTTTCCAGAGGAACACCAACGAAAAGAGTCTTTTTCTTCTTCTCGACAGGGACGGACAGCCAGTTTTTTTTCAATGGGATTGACTAATATTTGCACAT
This sequence comes from Blautia sp. NSJ-140, assembly GCF_022868965.1. Lineage (NCBI taxonomy): Bacteria > Bacillati > Bacillota > Clostridia > Lachnospirales > Lachnospiraceae > Blautia > Blautia sp. NSJ-140. Next base: position 25,021 of record NZ_JALIFS010000014.1, read on the forward strand.
ATTCGACATCGGGTAGCTTTTTTATGCAGGCGGTATTTACAGATACCTTGTAGTTATTAAACGTAAACGAAGGTTCGTAAATATGAGCGAAGAATTCGCCACGTACAACTTGATAACCGTCATAGCTGAAAGAATCATCATCAATGACTTCCATTTGATTTGAGGGGCTGGGTGCGACTGTTATTGGCATAGGTGTGTTGATTTTCATCATATCAGAAGGTTCTGTAGTCATATTCCATTGATTTATAGGTTGCTCGCTCATTGGGTGTCTCCTTTAATTTCTGTAATAATATTCTTTATATTTTGTATAATGGTTTCTTTGGGAGTGGTTTGTAGCTCGGGTTCTTTATAAGGTTTACTTTCTGAAGCAGTTTGCCAGTTTTTGTCCACTGTAAATTCTGTTAATTCTGGCGCTTGAGACTGAGTATAGTAATTATTACCGAAGCTATTCATCCAGTCGGCAGGATAAGCTAACACACTCTTAGAATCAGATATTGTATCAGGCGTGTTGTTATTGGGGGCGGATACGTCGTTGGTACTTGTCGGGATTCGTATTTCTGTATCGTCCATGTTGAAAATAAGGACATTTTCATTGTCTTTTTGGTGGGCAACTCCTAATATTCTATATTTGCATTTTTTGTCCCACTTAAATATCTCGTATAATGTTGGCAAAAATGCAGCACCGGAAATTGGTTTTGGAATAAGTTGACCATCTTTGAGACGTGACCACTGCACTTTATTTTTTGTTTCAGAGGAACATGGTCGAATAGCAAGTAGTTTTGAGCTCGGGTGTATTAGCATTTCGACAAATTTTATGTTTGGAAATTTCCGTATAGCATCTTTGTTAAAAGAGATCTGTTTATATGAAAAAGAAACAGAAATCCGACCAACCGAGGAGAAAAATTGTCCTCTAGCAACTTCATAGTCTCTTAAATCGAAGGAACCGGCGGAAGCAGTAATTGTATCAGGTGCATTCATATTTGCCGGTTTAAGGACGCTTTGAGATGCTTCAAAGTAGTCTCTGGATTTAAATCCAGACCATCTTGGATTAATGCTTATAAATCCACTTAGAGAGCCTTCTTGTATCACATGTAATTCTGGTAAAATCTCTTTATTTCCATATTTCGCATTTGTAATTAATTTTTGAACAGCTATGAAATCATCTCGGGAGATAATAGCTTCATGATGTCCGACTTTTCTGTATTGATTACGGTCTTGATTGTTTTTCCTTGATTTATGGTCAAGATAATTCGGAGTCCATGTTTTTCTCGCCAGAACATCCCCACAATGGCGTTCATTTTGAAGGATTTGTAGTATGGTACTGGATGACCAGACATCATTATTCTTTTTTGTTTTACAACCGAGTTCTGTCAAAGAATCAGCAATTTGTTGAGTACTGCTTCCATTAAGATACATAAAAAAAATAAGCTGCACAATTTTAGCTTCATGTGGATTGATTACAAGATCTCCATTTTCGTCTTGGTCATATCCGAGCAGAGGAGGTGTAAGGAATATTCCCCGACGAAAACGCATTTCAATGGAAGAATTCATAATTTCACTTTTGGTATGACTTTCTTCCTGCGCAAGTGTTGACATGAATGACAGAATCATTTCGCTTTTGGGATCAAGAGTATTTAAATGCTCTGTTTCAAAAAATACACCGACGGGTGGACGGAGTGAAGAAAGCTCTCGTACATATCGGATACAGTCAACAACGTTTCTTGCAAATCGGGATACACTTTTTGTTATGATTAAATCAATTTTTCCGCCTTCACAATCTTCAATCATTTTTTTGAATGCATCTCTATGTTGAAGCGAAGTGCCGGAAATGCCTTCGTCGGCATATATTTCTACAAGCATCCAATTCGGATTTTTATTTACTACATCCTGATAATGATTTTTCTGTAATTCATATGAGGATGTTTGGCGTGGATCATCCGTAGATACCCTTGCATATACAGCTACTCGTAGTTTTTTTTCTGTTTTAAAAATATCCTCTGGTGGAAGTGCCGGAATTACTTCCAGTTCTTCTGGATCAATACCTTTGTATCTTTGCCGGATTCTGGCTTTCTGTTCATCAATATTACTGCTTCGTTCTTCACTTTCTTTCATCAATAGCGACATCCTTTATAGTTGATATAACTATCATAGAATTTTTGGATTGAAAAAGACATAAACCATCGGTTAAGTGATTAACGGATGGTTTATGTAGAAATAGATATTTGATTGTTATTGAATGATTTAATAATCATTCGGGTTATCAGCATCGTAATTGTGTTTTGAGGATAGATGCCAATCATTGATTCGTAAAATGTTTTTTATGGCTGAAAGAACCTCGAATATGTAACGTTTTTCAGTGCTGGTACAATCTGCCATTAATAAATCAATGTCAGTTTGATATTCCGTAGGATTGTATAACAAGTTCCCATAGAGTAATTCATCAATAGTAATTTCAAGTGCGTTGCTAATTTTGATTAAAGATTCTAAACTGGGTTTACGCTTGGCATTTTCAATATAGCTTATATAAACAGTAGAAAGATCAGCAATTTCAGCCAGCTCCTCGGCAGATAATCCTCGTTGTTTGCGGGTTTCTCTTATACGTTTGCCTATAAGTGCATAATTTATTTCCATGTCCTCACCTCCTTTCCATCACAACTTGACTTTCTTGTGTTGTAGATAGAAAAAATGGTGAGCTATACAACAGCAATTGGTTGTATAAAGAGAAGTATATCATATGTATATAGCAAAAAGAAGATTGTCGATTGATGGGAGAAAAAGGCGATAAGTTGTAATTGAACAACAGCGAAAAAAGGGTTATCATTTATGTATTAAAAATTATGTCTGGGAGGAAAATACATGGCAGATAAAGAGGAAATCAAAACACTGGAGGAATTAGAGGAAAAAGGAAGAGTACTGCGGGAGTACAAAGAAAAATTCCGGCAGATGTGCCAAGAGAATAAAATGATAAAGGGTTCGACAGTGCTGAAACTATATGATAAAATTGAAGAAATACAAAGAGAATATGAGCATTTAGATAATAAGCTGACATTAATGGAATACAACTTTATATAGTTCTATTTTTTTTGTTTTAATACTACTGTTTCCCTTAGTAAATACTTGTAAGATACATCTCTAATAATTTTGCGGATTTCTAGTTACAATTAAGGTAACTACTATCGGAAAGAGGTGTATTTACTTGCGTACAGAGGATTATATTGCGGACAATATTATAGCTTTATGTAAAAAACGTGATATGAGTAAATATCGGCTGTCACAATTGACTGGTATATCTCAATCTTCGATTGGAAAAATTATTGCTAAAGAAAGTTTACCAACTATGCCTACTGTAGAAAAGATATGTGATGCACTGGGAGTAACAATGGCACAATTCTTTGCCGGAATGGATGTTCCAGTAAGCTTATCAGAATCACAACAAGAGGTTCTGAATATTTGGAATAATCTTGATGAAAAAGAACAGAATGTAGTGATACAAATGCTCCGGGGACTTCAAAAATAAAGGAAACAGTTGTAACGAAAATGTTGACTGTTTCTTTTTTTATGGAGTTGGGAGATTATGGTGATTGAAAAGAAATATTATGATATTGCACAGCATGAATTGGAAGAAATGCAAAGAGAAATTAATGAAGAAAAAGCGCAAATGTCAGAAGAAGAGATACTAGAGGATAAAAAATGGCATGATGAACAATTGGAAACAATTATTAAAAAGGCAGAAGCTCATATGCGTCGTTTTAAGAAAGTTCCAGATCCTCAAAAAGTAGTGAAATTCACTTTTTTACAAAAAGATGCATTGGAAATTGCACGAAATATGCAGATGAATATAAAAACTGAGCGTAAAGAAGATGATTTATGGGGGACGATAGAAATGTCATTTAATAATATGTGGTTTTTAGATTCGGCTCCTAGTGAATGGAAAGATATTTGGAATAACTTGCTGAAAGAAGCTCAGAGAGTGTATATAGAAGCAAAAGATAACATGATCATGTATCAATATTATTATGATTTGGCGGTAGAAGTTCCTTGTGTGCAGACACAATATAAATAATGATATATGAATGCTGTTCTGTAATAATTTTATGATATACTGTGGATATGATATGTAAAAATAGTCGGAGAAAGATTTGTGAATGCACGATTATTTAGGAGGAAAAAAGCATGACAGATGCAGAACAAAGAGAGGCTGCCCGTCAATTTGTAAACCGATGGATGGGAAAAGGGAAAGAAGATGAAGATGGACGTTCTTATTGGATTGATTTATTGACGAATGTTTTGGGAATGGATAATGTGACAGAACGTTTGAACTTTGAAAAGAAAGTTGTAATTGATGGAAATACAAAACGTATTGATGTGTATATTCCTGAAACACGAGTAATTATTGAACAGAAGAGTCTTGGAAAAGCATTGGATCAGAAAATCAGGAATTCAGGAGATGTTGATCTTACTCCATTTGAACAGGCAGACAGATATAATGGAAAGCTGACTTTTGATGAAAGAGCTCGGTGGATTGTTACGTCAAATTTTGCTGAAATTTGGATTTATGATATGAACCAGAAACAGCCAGAACCGACAAAGATTGCTTTAGATGAATTACAAAGCAAATATCCATTGTTGGACTTCTTGGTGAAAAAGGAAGTAAAGACAATATCGCATGAAATGGAAGTATCAATAAAAGCAGGAGGTATTGTTGGGCTTATTTATGATGCGTTTTTAAAACAATATCGTATACCAGATATTAAGGAAAAGGATGAAACACTTGAGCAGAGAGAAAAAAGAGAGCATAAACTAAAGAGCCTGAATGCTTTATGTGTGCGAATTGTTTTTTGCTTGTATGCAGAAGATGCTGGTATTTTTGGAAAGAGAAATATGTTCCATGATTATTTGGAAACATATGAAGTAAAGGATTGCCGGAGAGCTATAATAGAATTATTTAAGATATTGGATACACCTGTATCAGAGCGAGACGAGTATTTAGAGGAAGAACTTGCTCAGTTCCCGTATGTAAATGGTGGGTTATTTGCTGATGAAACTATTGAGATACCACCTTTTACAGAGAAAATTAAAGAATTACTTCTTACAAAAGCGTCAGAAGATTTTGACTGGAGTGATATTTCTCCAACTATATTTGGAGCGGTATTTGAATCTACATTAAATCCTGAGACCAGACGTTCAGGAGGAATGCATTATACATCTATTGAAAATATTCATAAAGTTATTAGTCCTCTTTTTTTGGAAGATTTGCAGAAGGAATTTGATAGTATTAGAGCAATTCAAGTGAAGCGTACCAGAGATAAAAAATTGGAAGAATTCCAAAATAAATTGGCATCACTTACATTTTTTGATCCTGCGTGTGGTTCCGGAAATTTCCTTACAGAAACATACCTGTCGCTTCGTCGTTTGGAGAATGAGGTGATAAAGGAAAAAGTTGGCGGACAAATGACATTGGTAGAGGTAAATAATCCAATTAGAGTTTCTATTCAGCAATTTTATGGAATAGAGATTAACGATTTTGCAGTTACAGTTGCGAAAACGGCTTTATGGATTGCAGAATCTCAAATGTTGGAAGAAACGAAAAATATTGTGTATGGATTTAATGACGATTTTCTTCCTTTAAAGACATATGTAAATATTACAGAAGGAAATGCATTAAGAATTGATTGGAATGATGTAATTCCTGCAGAAAAATTATCGTTTATAATGGGAAATCCGCCATTTGTAGGAGCACGTTGGATGGCGTCGGAGCAGAAGGAAGATGTTGAGAAGATATTTGAAGGATGGAAGAGTATAGGAAATCTTGATTATGTTAGTTGCTGGTATAAAAAAGCGGCTGACTATATGGGAAATTATAATATCAGAGCAGCATTGGTATCAACTAATTCAATTACACAGGGAGAAAGTGTTTCGATTCTCTGGAAACCGCTTTTTGAATCAGGTGTACACATTGATTTTGCATACAGAACATTTATATGGGATAGTGAAGCGTCAATAAAAGCGCATGTTCATTGTGTAATTGTTGGCTTTAGCAGAGCTGTAAATAATAAGCAGAAAATAATTTATTCAGGTGAGAACGCAATTCCGGCGAATAATATTAATGGATATTTGCTTGATGCAGAAAATATATTCATTGAAAAAAGAATGAAACCATTGTGTAATGTTCCTGAAATAGCATTAGGTGGGCAAGCAATTGATGGTGGATTTTTAATATTGACGGAAGAGGAAAAGGAAGAGTTTTTGGAAAAAGAACCACAGGCTTCTCCGTTTTTTAGACATTATATGATGGGAAAAGATTTTATTGATCGAAAGCCGAGATATTGTATTTGGCTTGTTGGAGCTGATCCTGGATTATTAAAAAAATGTCCGATGATATTAGAACGAGTGAATAAAGTACGTGAATTTAGACTTAGTAGTACAAGAGCGAACACAAAAAAAGCGGCTGAGAATCCAACTTTATTTGCATCAATACTTGAACATAAAAATCAATATATTGCGATTCCCAAAGTTTCTTCTCAGAATCGTAGATATATTCCAATGGATTATTTAGATGGTGAAATTATTCCGGGAGACAAATTATTCACTATGCCCAATGCATCATTTTATGAATTTGGTGTATTGATGTCGAATGTTCACATGGCATGGATGCGAGCAGTGTGTGGAAGATTAAAAAGTGATTATAGTTATTCAAACACAATAGTGTATAACAATTTTCCGTGGCCTGTAGTAACGGAGAAGAATCGGGAACAAATTGAAAAATCGGCACAGGAAATTTTGAAAGCAAGAACATTATATCCTAGTAGTAATCTTGCGGCTTTATATGATCCTTTAACAATGCCAGCCGAGTTACGACGAGCACATACTGCAAATGATAAAGCTGTTATGGCTGCGTATGGCTTTAGTACAAAAATGACGGAAGCAGATTGTGTGGGAGAGTTGATGAAATTATACCAGAAAATGCAATGATAAAAGTTTATAGAGCTGTTTTTTGCTCAAAGTAAAATATTTGAAAACATAGAATATTCCAAATCCATAAAAGATGAATGAAAACCAATATGGGAATTTTACATGTGTTACAAAATTTGTAAAATTTTCATATTGGTTTTTTTGTAATCTGTAAAAATTATAAATTTGGATATCGAGTAAGGTTTCGGATTTTTGATTTTTATGTATTTTTCAATTTTGGATATGGCTCCGAAATTGGCAATTTTGCGGAAGTGTATCCACACTTCCTGTCCTTGCTATTTTTTAATCACATGGTGATTTCACAGGGATATAGGGCTGTTTAGCCTATTTTTTCTCCCTGTGCTGTGACCGAAGAAATTCGAGGAACCAATTATATATTTATGCTGAATGTGAGGAACTGGGGAGCACAATCCTCAGCAAGATTCCAACATCCGAAAAATGCCGTATTGCTAAAATAGCGATATGGTATTACCGGGGTGGATCTTGCTCTAATGTGTACAGTAACCTCGGCATAAATAGAAAGAATGGGTTTGGGGAATCCCCAGCAAGATAAAAACCTGATGAAAGAACATTTGTCGGAAAGACAATATTGTTAAACACAGGTGGATCTTGCTCTGGGGTAAGAAAGAAGTATCTTTATATTATCAAAATGATATTTGGAGTTTATGTTGTTGGAAAGTCGTAAGCAGGAAGAGAACTTCAAGTTGTTGGTGCAAATATAATGAATAGAAGTGTCCGGTACATTTTTGGTGATGGGTATTTTGGTGGAATTTTGAATCTGCAGCCGATTCTGCCTGCCGGACAATGTTTTTAGATATCTGTAAACGTCACGGACTGGAACTTGATGAAGAACCATCGTATGATGGAAGAAAGTATTTGGAAACACGATAGAAGCAAACGCTGTACTTATCGTCTTGTCTGGCAGGGAAGATTATTAGGCATTAACCAGAGAGATATCGGCAGAGAAAACAGAAGTGATAGACAATGATATTTGTTAGATATGCTTCTTGTCGTTGGCTGTATCATATTAAAACGCTTTTTACGTTAAAAAAGTGCTGTGATCACAAGGCTTTTTTCAAGCAAAAATGAAAAGGCTATATATAGGTAGCCTGTGAAACTGGAAGTGCCCATTTTGGGCCTGATTTAAAGAATAATGTTCTGACAGAGACCAATGGAATGACTCTCTGCTGGGGCTCAAAAAGAAAGGAAAAATGATTATGGAAAAAATGATGAATACAAAAACAGAGGGTAACACATTTACAAAGAAAATCGGGCAGACAGTCTATGTTGTCCGTTATCATTTCAATGAAAATGCAAAGGAAACAATGCAGGAGAAGATTAACCGGATGCTGGTTACAGAAGCAAGTCGACAGGCAGTATATTAAAATTAGGTGGATGTAATTGAAGAAAAAATATGATATCATGTGAGTAACAAGTCGGTATTTATAAAGGAGAATATTGATGAAATTATTTTTATGTTCGCACTTTTCAAGTGTAGGAAGTCTGATAAAGGAAGAAATTGAAAATAAGAAAGTCGCATTTATTCCAACAGCTTCACTGCGTGAAGGCTACACCGGTTATGTCGGCTCGGCTCGAAAATTATTCAAAAAGTTGGGAGCGATCGTAACTGAAATTGATATTTCAACGGAGGCTTATTCAACGATACAGTCTGTTTTTGAAGAAGCAGATGTGATATATTTTACCGGCGGAAATTCTTTCTTATGGACCAGCTCCGTAAAACGGGAACTGATGGACTGCTGAAAAAGGAATTGGCAAATGGAAAATTGATGATCGGCGAGTCGGCAGGCGCAATTATATGCGCTCCAAGCATCCAATATATCGAGCAAATGGATGAAAAGCCGGAGGACTACTCACAAGAAGATGATGCAGGGATTGATTTGATTGATTTCTATGTTCTTCCGCATTATCTTACAGCATCATTTAAGAAAGTTACCGAGAAAATAATGACTGAGTTTTCGGATTTGAATCTATGCCCTATTAACAACCATCAGGGAATTGTAATTGATGGTGAAGGTTCAAAGGTTATTTGCAAAGACTAATTTGAAAAATCCTTTTTTTGAAACTGGAAAATCGGAAGCTGAGGAGATAGACTATTGAGAACATATGAGAATAAAGACGAGCTTAAAAACGAGATAAATAAAAGCTTTGCAAAGTATATTTCAGAATTTAATGATATTCCGGAGCATTTAAAAGATAAGAGAATTGATGAGGTCGATCGAACTCCGGCAGAAAATCTTGCTTATCAGGTTGGCTGGACAACTCTTGTTATTAAATGGGAATCAGACGAAAGAAAGGGTATTCCTGTCAAAACTCCTTCGGATAATTTTAAGTGGAATCAGCTTGGCGAATTATATCAATGGTTCACAGATACATATGCTCAGCTGTCACTGCAAGAATTGAAAGACAGATTGAATGAGAATATCAACTCTATTTATGCAATGATTGATTCTCTGAGTGATGAAGAATTATTTAAACCACATATGAGAAAATGGGCTGACGAAGCAACTAAAACAGCTGTCTGGGAAGTATACAAATTCATACATGTTAATACAGTTGCTCCGTTCGGAACCTTTAGAACCAAGATTAGAAAATGGAAAAAGATTGCACTATAACTTCCAGTTGTGCGCCCAGCTAAGGGTGTGTAGTCAAGCCGGTGGGAATCCGGTTTATCCAAGGTTTAGCCAACCAGATAATAGCGAGTCTTGGGATGATGTCGGTAACGGCATTTGACAAGCGTAGACAGCAAGAAAGCAGGGTTGAATAGTGATTGAGCTTCGAAACGTTAACTTCAGTCGGTCGACGTCTTAACTGGTGCGGAAGACAATATCATGTAATACGATATGGCGAGTATTATGTGGCACTGCGGAGTCAGAGAACCAATCATGTTTTACATCGTGAATACACATCAACTGGGGAGAATCTGCCGTTTCTCGAAAAAGAGTATGAAGTCACAACTGAAAACGGAGGATTTCAAATGAATGGCAGGTAGTCGGACAATCTCATAGTACTGTAGAAATCGGGTAATGCCGATGGAGGGAAGGGGATTGCATAGTAAAGGTCTTACTGAGGACACATTATCCGTACTCAGGGACGGAGGAAATAATGGAAACGAAATTAGTAAGAATAGCTGAAATATCAGCAACAACAAAACATCCTATATTTACATCAGTGTACCATTTGATAAATGAAGATATGTTAAAGCAATGTCATAAGGAATTAGATGGGAGCAAAGCAGTCGGAATCGACAAGGTAACCAAAGATGAGTATGGGAAGAACCTTGACAGAAATATCAAGGATTTAGTACAAAGGCTGAAAAACAAATCCTTTAAGCCACTTCCATCGCTGAGGGTATACATTCCTAAAGCAAATGGAAAGAAAAGACCATTAGGGATAGCTTCTTATGAAGATAAGATTGTACAAATGGCAGTGAAGAAAATATTGGGTGCTATTTATGAGCCAAGATTCCTAAACTGTATGTATGGATTCAGACCGAACAGAGGTTGTCACGAAGCGATAAAAGAGATATATCAACGGATAAGTTATGGGAAAATCAGCTATATCGTAGATGCTGACATCAAAGGGTTCTTTGACCATATCGACCATGAGTGGATGATGAAGTTTCTCGAATGGAACATACAGGATAAGAACTTACTGTGGCTGATACGTAAATATCTTAAAGCAGGAATAATGGAACAAGGTAAATTTGAACCAACAGAGGAAGGTTCGGCACAAGGCTCAGTAATGAGTCCGATGCTTGCGAATATATACATGCATCATGTGCTGACGCTGTGGTTCAAACTTGTAGTGAAGAAGGAAATGCAGGGAGAGTGTTTTCTTGTCAACTTTGCGGATGATTTTGTTGCAGGATTTCAATATAAGTCAGAAGCTGAAAGATACTATAAAGAGTTAAAAGAACGAATGGAAAAGTTTGGTCTGGAACTTGAGAGTAGTAAAAGCAGACTGATTGAATTTGGAAGATTTGCAGAGCAGAATCGCAGGGCAAGAGGAGAACATAAACCGGAAACATTTGACTTTTTGGGATTTACTTTCTACTGTAGCAAAAACCGAAAAGGAGGTTTCGTACCAAAAGTACAGACTTCAAGAAAGAAGTTTGAGCAAAAGGTCAGAGCCTATAAGAATTGGATTTATGATAATCGGAATCGACCGATGCGAGAGATAATCAAGGAATTAAATGTGAAGCTAATCGGACACTATCGGTACTATGGTGTTACATGGAATTTCCGAAAGATAACAACATTTTTGCATAGAGTTCAGCAGTTTCTGTTTAAAGCTATGAATCGGAGAGGTTGTAGACGGGCATACACATGGAATGGATTTGTGGAAATGCTCAAGTATTATCCATTAGCAAAGCCTAAAACGTACTATTGCTTATATTAAAGTGAATGTTACTATGAGGAGCCGTATGCGGGAAAGCCGCACGTACGGATCTGTGAGGGGCTAAGATTGAGAGGTCTTAGTCTACTCGACTGTAGAATTCAAAAATTTAATATGAAATGTGAGATAGAGCGTATGGAAATAATCTATACGTTCTATTTTTTTGCCTTTTTTGAAAAAGTGATTAAAAAACTATTGACATTTTGTTACTGGTAGAAGCAGATGGTTATAAAAAGCTTTTGGTAACTATGAGTGCAAAAACAGATAGCTGCGAAAATTTATTATGAGCTAATAGCAAAATTTGATATTTTGTGATATTGAGGGTATGGGGAATCGTAATCTCCATTAAGTTCGTCAGAGAATCATAATCCAGAAATGGGATTTTGAGTTACTCTAGGCGATACTTGCTTTAGAAAATGATTTGCCATAATGAGTTAGAATATGGGAGGAGGAAGCGTTAAAAAAAGAGAGAGCCATAAGCAACTCTCTCTGTGATAAAATCAAAAAGTTATAGTATCAGTGATTCGGTAAGATTACAAAAATCCTTAACAGGAATATTTTCTTTAAGTGGTAAAGCTGTCTCTAAAAAGGTTTCGTCTGCAAATCTTTCGAGTTCAGAATCAAAATGTATAATTGAAGCATTTGTATTTAATTGATATGGCGGAATTGTAACAAAATAATCATAATCTTCGTAAGAAGGAGTGGCGCAAGAAACTTTGATTTTTCCGCCCAATTTCAATTTTGCAAATTCTCCATAAATGGCAGTTAAGGCTTTTTTTCTTTCTTCATCAGAAGTAATTCTATCTACATATCTAATATACCAATAATCTATATTTCCCTCTTTTAATTCAATTAAATAATCGTATGATCTGGGTGTTCCGGATTTTATTGTCCATTCAACTTTATGCAGACTTGTCATCATGGAAAGTCCACGCATTAAGGTAGAAAAAAATTTTTCATGCACCTGAACAGTAGAGAGATCCAGAGAAAATCCATTGTCTGCAATTATCTTTTTTCGTTCCCGTATTTTCTTAGAAGAATATCCCGTTGCATCATATAACTCTTGGATAAGTTCTGGATCATCAATGGCTTTTGCAATTTTATCAATAGTGCTTTTATATGGTCTTCCAGATCGGGCACCGTTGAGCATTCGTGAAATGGTTGCATTATTTAAGCCTGTTTGTTCAGATAATTCTTTTTGTGTTTTTTTCTGTAAAATGATTTGAAGTATATTGATGAATCTTTCCTGATCGTAAACGCTGTCAGGATTTATTAGTGTGCCTGAATTTGATATAAATTCGTTCATGCAAATCTCCTCTTGACTTCTTTGACTTTATATAAATTGACTTCTTGTATTTTATCTTATCAATTATATTCCTAAAAATCAATTTAAAACATAAAGAAATCAAAAAATGCTTTATTGAAATTCTTGTAAAAGTCAAAGAAATCAAAAACGTAATTGACATTTTGACTTCTTTGTGTATAATGTAGAATTAAGAAGTCAAAGAAGTCAAATAAATCAAAACGAAAGGAAGGAGGGCTGTGGATTGAAATATAGGGTTGTTTCGATTTTGAAAGACAATAGACCACGTTTTTTGATTATTTCTGATATTGAAGAAATTGAAATTCTTCCATCAAAGTATTTGAAGCATCTGGATCAGATTAATGCTTCTCCGAATACTGTAAAATCCGCAGCCTTCGCACTTTCATATTATTACAATTATCTGCAGGAGCAAACGATAGGATTGGATGAGATTACATTGCTATCCTATTCAGAGCAGAATAAACATTTTATTGATTTCTTGTATTGGGTTAAGAGTGGAAAGCATACTGAGCATAATACACAAACGAGCAATAAGACCTGCAATATGTATCTTGGTGCAGTTTTCAGATACTACCAGTTTTTGGCACTGGAAGATGTTTTGCCAATGCTTAAAGTCTTACGAGTAAAAAAAGTATCGTATTTTGACAGTATGGGAGTAAATCATCAAAATGCAGTGAATTCGTTTAAAGGTTTCTTCAAAGAAGAAGAACCTAATCTGGAAGAAATAACATCCGAAGAAATACAGGAGCTGATAAATGCCTGTACGAATGATAGAGATCGATTGCTGATAGCAATGATGGCAGAAACCGGTCTTAGATTAGGGGAAATTCTGGGAATCCATTATACCGAAGATATTGATTTTGAAAGAAGGACGGTTCGGGTAAGGTATCGTGAATCCAATACCAACTTGGCAAGAGCAAAAAATGCAGAATATAGAATGGCTTTGTTAAGTAATACAACTTTTGAGTTCTTGGTTAAGTACATTTCTGATAATCGAAAAAGTCTGATGAACTCGGAGTATCTATTTACAAAATTGACTGGAAAAAACAAAGGAGAGCCATTAGATGCGGATTCTGTGTATAGCATGTTGAAAAGACTATCCAAAAAAACGGATATCAATTCCCATCCGCATCAGTTCCGACACTATTTTGCGGAGGAAAGAAGAAAAGAAGGATGGGATTTGAATGACATTCGTTTTGCCCTGGGGCATAAGAAAGTTGAAACTACCATTAAATACTTGGGTGAAAATAATGAACGATTGATAGAAGCAACAGATCAATACTACTCAAATAATGAAGATTTATACCCAATTGCAGATTTTCTGTAAAAGGAAGGAGGGATTACCTTGGCAGTATTAAAAATTGTTCCGAAGTTATATCAGGAAAAAATATCTGAAAAATTAAAGGAAGAAATATCTTTAGTTACGAATGGAGAAGCAAAATACTATAACCGGTTATATAAATTTTTTCAGTATACAGATATACAGTGTACTGCAGATATTAACTATGAAACGAGAAAAATGTATATGGAGTCTCTTGAAAAAGAGGATATTTCAGAAAAATATAAAGTGGAATTAATGAGCTTATTTGATCGTTTAAAAATAGAAAATATGCCGGATGTCTATTCACAAGGAAATCCTTTCTCTGTAGAACAGGAGTTTTTTAAGCAAGACAAATTGTTTTTGCTGTATGTCCCCAATAAGAAGAAAGCACAATCCTTCCGTCAGGTGGTCGATAAGAATGATTTGTTATGGGACTTAACGAGGATACATTCATCACAGTTGGTGCGACAGACAAAAATATTGCTGTGTGAAATTCTGAATATGGATAAGGTACAAAGACATCGAAGATATTTTTTAGAACCATTAAAAGCACTTGTACGGTTTTGCGATAAGTACGGAATAGATGATATTGAAGAAATGGAACAGGCAGATGAAAACAGATTTTATCTGTATTTAAACAAGGAGTCAGAAATTATAAAAAAACAGGCTTCTAAGATTGTTGAGTTTGCGAGAAGAACGTTATTTCTAACAGATTCAGAGATAAATTGGCAAGCATGTATCTGGTATATGGATAGGTTTCAGTTTGATAAATCAAGAATCAATGCCAGTTCACCTGTTAAAAGTCTTTCATTTATTAATATTTACGAAAAAGAAAATCGTTGGTATTTACAATTATACGCAAAATATTTAGTTGGGATATCTGATCTGTCTTTATCAAATATCCGAAATACAATAAGTTTTATTTCACAATTTTTAAAATATCTGGATGGACAGAGTAAGAAAGTAACTGAACTGGAGATACAAGATATAGCGGATTATGTATCTATTTTGGATGTGTCTGATATTAAATATTCCACGTTTAACCGATATATAACTCATATACATACATTTCTACAGTTTTTGAAAATGAAAAATATTGAAGTGTTGAAGTTTTATCCGGAACGATTTTTAAAAAAAGGTTTTCCAGAACACAACGAAAGAAGTGTTCCAGAAAAAACAATTGCTCATCTGATTAAGGAGTTGCCGGCATTCCCAGAGCATTTACAGTTGATGTATTTGATTTTGTTTTGCACAGGAATTAGGAAAAGCGAGGTTTGTACAATAAAATCGGGAGCCTTTTATTCACAAGGCAATGAGAATTGGATGCGCATATATCAAAGCAAAATGCGGAGGGAAAAAGTCATTCCTGTTCCGAGTTTATTGGTTGGACTGGTGAACGATTATGAAAAAAAGTACGGAATAAAAAATGGGGAGTATTTATTCAAAAATAAAAAAGGTGGTGCATTTAATGGACAGACATTTTCAAATCAGATGATTCGGGAGTGTAAGGCTCGTGGGATTGCCTGTGGAGATTATATCTTTAGAGCACACGATTACAGACATAACCTTGCAACTTCAATGTACGGAAATGGAGTTTCTATACAAGGGGTACGAGATTATCTGGGACATTCAAGTGAGAATATGACAAAACAGTACATTGATTTCATGCCGGAACGTATTGTATCGGCTGAAGATAAATATTTTTCAAGAAATCAGTCATTTAAATTGAAAGGAGTAGAAGATGATGAAAGGTAATATTAATTTGATTTCTTATGACTGTTATCAACAAGCTACAGAAAAACAGTTGGCTGGGCTGAAATGGAAGGAAAACAGGGTGTACTACATATCAGAGATTCGTAATGAAAAGATACAGGATGAGATTTATGGGTATATCGATGATAGATGTAGACGTTTATCATTATCAACAGCCGTAAATGATATTTACAGATTTGATCTGTTGAAAGAATTTCTGAATGAGAAGTGTACAAGCTGTAGCAGCATTACTGATAAAAAATGGGAAGAACTGGAGAGAAGCTATAAAGCATTTTTATATAAAAAAGGATTGGCGCTGTACGTTAGAAGAAATAGACCGGATAGGCGGAATGTTGAGCAACAAAATAGCGCTCAGGTTTCTTTTCTGAAAATGTATTATGAGTATGTTGTGAAGTGTAAAACAGCAGATATTCCAGAAAATGAAAAAGATGTATGGGATATGAGAAAGCTGGATATTGTGCCAAGGAGTAATCCGATTCGTGGAAGATATAGATTAGATTTTCGTGAGATTAGGCAGAGAGAATTTAAAGAGATAATAAAGAGAATATTGTATAGCCACTGCCAGACAAAAGCAATGGGTAGTATAAAAGGCGAATTGTGTGGATTCCGTCGGTTTGCTAGATTTATGTATGATCGGTTTCCAGAAGTAAAGCATTTTACAGAAATTAGCAGGGATATGATAGAAGATTATCTGGTTTATATAAAAACGGATACCGGTCTTACATCAGTCAGTTACACAACAGAACTGTCGGTTTTGGATAATCTGCTGGATGAAATTGGGCGGGAACTGGAAATAGAAAATTTATGCAATCTTTTTCTGTCCAGTGATTGCAGAGCATATGACAACGCTTTGCCAGAAGCGTATTCAGATGCAGAAATCAGGAGATTTAATAGTGCATTAACAAAATTAAAGCCCCAGTTAGGAAGATGTCTAATAATACATCAGATGCTCGGTACAAGAATAGAGGATACGTTGACTTTGCGAAGGGATTGCTTATCTGAGAAATCTGGGCATTATTTTATAACTATTCTCCAGCATAAAACAAGGAAATACAAAAGACCAGTCAGCGATCAGCTGGCAGAAGTGATTAGAAAAGCAATAGAAGTTTCAGAAAAGGACCATCCAGATTCAGAATATATTTTTCTGCAAGATAATGGGAAATTATATACAGATTCAATGCTGAAATATCATGTAAATATCATGATTTATGAAAATGATATCAGGGATGATAATGGAAATTATTTTGAGTTTCGTACACATCGTTTTAGACACACTTTTGGAGTAAAACTTACAGAAATGAAATTAGATGATGATAGCATTGCAAGGCTGTTGGGGCATAAGGATACACGAACCATACCACATTATCGGCGGTTAAGAAACGAAGCATTAGCGGAGGATACAAAGGCTGTACGAGATGAAATGAATGAATTATTAGCACAATACAGGAGGGAAAAGGAAAATGCAGAAACACGATAAAATGGTAGCACTGGCAAAAGAAAAAAGTGCGGAAATGACGGAAACAGCAATAACAGCTATTGAAACAATGTATAGAAAAAATATAAAAATTTCAGTTGCTGAACTTACAAAATTAACAGGACTTTCCAGAGGTTTTTTCTATAATAATCCGAATGTGAAACAGGTCATGATGGAATTGAAGGAAAAACAACAGGGAATGATATTGCGAAATCCTAAAAGCGATGCTATTGCAAAAGCACAGGAAGCACGGATTAAGAGTTTGGAACAGAAATTATCCGATAGTGTTCCGAAAAACGAATATGAGAATCTACAGAAAAAATATGAAGAATTACAAGTGAAATATAGTCAAATGAAAAAGGGAACACTGTTGAAGATGTACGACCAATTATAGGAAGAAAAGGAGAATATTTTATGCAGAACGAAATTTACGATGAGAAAAATGGACTTACTTATATGTTATGTGGTGATTATTATTTGCCGGAATTGGCACTTAAAGATATTGAACCAACATATGGGAAATATGGGATGCTTCGTAAAAGCTATTTACAGGAACACAGAAGGGCAAAATATCAAATATTGTTGTTACAAGGAAAACTTGTTGAGCATTTGAATCAGATTGATGCAGAAGCAAGGGATAGGGAAGAACAATTAGTAAAACAGATGATGGAGAAACAAGGAATTACAGAGAAATTAAAAAGACAGGACAACATGGAATGGACTAGGAGGATGAATACCATTTGTCATGATGCAGAAGAGATGATTTTGACGGAAATGATATACACGAAAGGATAATGAACTGTATTGGATAGCAAGAATTTTGCAGCCCGGATAGCAAAAAAGTGGAAGTCCGGATAGCAAAAAAATGGAAGTCCGGATGGCAGGATTCTTGCTGTCCGGAAAGATAAAAAAGTGAGGGATTAAAAATGTTGGTTAAGTACATAATAAAAGTGTTTTTGTGTTTGATTCTTGTAGTAATGACATTGATTTGCTGGTTATTAAAAATTCCTATGATGTTGGGAAATATTTTTCTTTACTTTTTATCAATTATATTTATTCTGACAGGTGTTTTGAGCTATGGATTTGCATTGGAATCTGCAAGAGAATGTGGTCGAATGATAATAATTGGGATGGCATTTGGTGCAATACCAGACTTTGTCCCATTTTTGGGAAAAAGTTTAGAGACATTGGTTGACAAACTGTTGGGTATGACAAATGAATGAGAAAGTCGATATGAAAGAGGGCTGTGAAAGGTTCTCTTTTCTTTTTGCAACTGTGAAATGGCAAGATAATAACGTTATATACATTGTGTATTAAGTACAGATATTGTATTTCTGCATGATGGGAACATAGGGAGTCCATATAAAGAGCCTGAATACGGGACATGATGGAAGTCTTTCAACACTTCATGCAAACAGCAGTCAGGATATGCTTTCTCGAATTGAAACGATGACATTGATGGGAATCGATCTTCCCCTGGAAGCAATCCGAAGGCAGATTGCTTCCGGGGTAGATATTCTGGTGCATCTTGGGCGTATGCGGGACAAAAGCAGAAAGCTGCTGGAAATCACAGAAGTATGTGGATTTGAAAACGGAGAGATCCAGACCAGGCCGCTGTATCGCTGGGAAGAAGGAAAGGGACTTGTAAAAACCGGAGAACTTTTGCATTGTGAAAAAATGAAACGGGCAGGAATCAGACTATGAAAGAGCGGAAAGGAAAGAATCAGAAATGGAGATCTACGAGGAAAGATTACAGGATGTATCATTTTACGGGGAAGGAGACCGCAAAATATCTTCTGGAGGGAGCTGCCATATGCGCTGCAGCCGACTATCTGTTTTATCAGAGCCTTCCGGTATTGCTGTTTATGCTTCCAATACCAGTGCTTTTTCTGAAGCTACAAAGGAAAAAATGTACTGCACGGCAGCAGAGGGAGCTGAATTACCAGTTCCGGGATGCTCTGACGGCCATGAATGTGGCGGTACAGGCCGGTTATTCTGCGGAGAATGCAGTGCGTGCCAGTGTAAAGGATCTGGGGAGACTTTATGAAAAGGGAAGTGATATCCTGGATGAATTTCGGTATATCGAAAGCCAGCTGCGTCTGAGTGTTCCGGTGGAAGAGCTGTTCCTGGATCTGGGAAAACGCAGCGGAGTGGAAGATATTGAAAATTTCGCAGCAGTATTTTATACAGCAAAAAGAACAGGCGGGGATATGACGCAGGTGATCCAGAAAGTAGCCAGAATGCTTAGTGATAAGATCGAGGTAAAAAAAGAGATCGAGGCAACGCTGGCCGCAAAGAAATCGGAACAGATGGTTATGAGTATCATGCCGGCCGGTATCATTTGTTATCTGAAACTGACTTCGCCGGGATTTTTGGATGTACTTTATGGGAATCCTTTCGGAATCTGTGCCATGACAGTCTGCATGGTGATCTATGGCTTGGCTTACTGGCTGGGTGTGAAGATCGTAGACATAGAAGTGTAGGTGAGGATAATGTGGATACATATTTTGATATTTATGGTGATCCTTGGGGTGTTTCTGGCAGGAAAAATGGGGCGGCTGCCTCCGGAAGCCGGAAATCCGGAAGAAAAGAAACTGTTTATATGGATAGCGCTTACCGGAAATATCATCGGTATGCTCCTGACATTTCAAAGCGGCGGAGATAAGGTTTATTCATCCGGATACCGTATGGAAAAAGAGGAGACAGGTGCTTATGAAGAGAAATTCAAAGTATCTGTAGACGGAGAAGAAGCTGGTTCCCTGTATGTGCAGGTGCCGGAAAAAGAAACAGAAGGATCCGAAGAAGAACCGGAAACAGAACTTAGCGAAGAACAGCAGCGCGAGAAAGAGCTGCAGGATATGATCGTACAATATAATCAGAAAAAAAACGATTCGCAGTACTATTATCTTCCAGATGAATGGAATGGAAAACATCTTGAATGGGAGCAGACAAAAGACAAAACAGGAAACCTGCTTTCAGCTCTTGGCCTGGCAGCAGCGGCAGCAGCTGTCATTGCAAAAAAACGGGAAGAACAGAATGCTCAGATAAAAAGAAGAGAACAGATGCTGATGGATTATCCGGGACTGATCATGAAATTTACCCTTCTGGTGCAGGCAGGCTTAACTGCCAGAAAAGCATTCCAGAAAATAGCGCTGGATTACGGAAAGAGAGAAGATGGTAAAAAACGTGAGGCTTACGAAGAAATCCAAGTAGCCTGTTATGAGATGGACAGTGGGATTTCCGAAGCAGAGGCTTACCGGAGATTTGGAGAACGGTGCGGACAGGTAAAGTATAAAACTCTGTCAACACTGCTGATCCAGAACCTCCAGAAAGGAAGCAGGTATCTGGCCGATCTGCTGGAAAAGGAATCCGTGGAAGCCTGGGAGGAGCGAAAAAGAAAAGCAAGAGTGTTGGGAGATACAGCAGCAACAAAACTGCTTTTTCCGATGGTTCTGATGCTCCTGGTGGTGATGGCAGTGATCATGCTTCCGGCATGTCTTTCCTTTTACGGAGGGTAGGACCGGAGAGCAGAGAAAGGAAATGTGAGGTGACAAATGAAAATATGTGGAAGTATGTAAAAGAATTTGCGATGGAGGAGGATGCGGTGGGTGTTGTGGAGATCATCCTGATTCTGGTGGTTCTGATCAGTCTGGTCATCATCTTTAAGGAACAGCTTACAGCACTTGTGAAAAAAATCCTTACAAAAATCACAAAACAAAGCAATACGATCTGAAAATGAGAAAAAACGGTGATATCTGCTGATATTTCCGTTTTGGAAAGGAGAGGTACCCCTTGGCAGGAAATGTGAAAAAAGGCAGCATTACGATCTTTCTGGCTCTGATCTTGAGCCTGGTTCTTTCTCTTGTGTGTGCCAGCATTGAATCTGTACGCATGGCAGCTGCCAGGACACAGATACTTAACAGTATGGATATTGGCTTATATTCCCTGTTTGGACAGTATGACCGAACGCTTCTGGAAGATTATGAGCTGTTTGCACTGTATGCAGGTGGAAAAGAAGAACTGGATATGGCTTCTGTATATGATGATTTTCAGACTTATATGAAACCTGTATTGAAACAGAACAGTCAGAAACTGGAGCTTCTCCAGGGCGGATTCAATGGTTATCAGCTTCTGAGCGATGGAAAAGGCGAGGTTTTTTACAAGCAGGCTGTTCAGTATATGCGTGAAACTCTGGGAAGCCAGGGGGTACAGACTCTTCTCGGAAAACTGAATGATCAGGAAAAGAAGACAGAGGATGCAGAGAAAAAGGGAGAACAGGCAGAAAATAAAGGAACATTGGATTCCTATGATTCTGCCATTACGGATGCCGCACAGAAAAGCGAAGAAGCAAAAAAAGAACAGGAGCAACAAAAAAATCAGGGAGATTTTTCGGATGCAGGAAATGGGGATGATTTTACCGGCGGTGTTGATGAAAGCGTAGAAAATCCTATTCCAATCATCAGAAGAGTCCGTAAAATGGGACTTATTGATCTGGTAGTACCATCCGAACGGGGAATATCGGATGCGGTTACAGACAGAAAAAGCCTTACATCCGGAAGAAAGCTCCAGACAGGACTAATGTTGGATACGGATATACAATCCGATAATTCGTATACGTCCGGAATATTATTTGGACAGTATCTGCTAAAGAAACTGGGAAATTATCGAAGACCGGCAGCGGCAGGGTTGAATTATCAGGCGGAATATATTCTTGGAGGGAAGAACAGTGATCGGGAAAATCTGAAGTCCGTGGCAGGAAAACTTCTGGTTATCCGTCAGGGGGTTAACATGGCGTATCTGCTTTCAGATGGTGGAAAACGGATACAGGTCGAAACACTGGCGCTGGCTATTGCATCGGGTTTTCTGATCCCGCCGGCGGCAGCAGTGATCGAAGCGGCACTGATCTTTTGCTGGGCATTTGCGGAGAGTATTCTGGATGTCCGGGAACTTTTTGCAGGAGGACATGTACCTCTTATAAAAAACTCCTCAGACTGGCAGCTGTCTTTGAGTAATCTGCCCAATATCCTGGACAAACTGGATTCTTCAAGAAAGGATGCAGGGAATGGAATGTCTTATGAGGATTATCTTCAGGTTCTGCTTATGGCGAAAGGAAAACAGGATAAAGTTCTGAGAGGAATGGATATGATCGAGTGCTCTGTACGTGAAAAGGGAAAAAGACCGGGTTTTCAGATGGACCACTGCATCACTGCCCTGGAAGCGTCTGCAGATGTAAAAGCAAACCGACGGAAAATATTTACAGTTTCGCGTCAGTATGCGTATGAATAGAAAGAGAGGTGCACAGTGATGCTTTTTCAGGAAGAAAAAGAAGATAAAAATCAGATAAACAGACTGGATCAAAAAAGAGAAAGGCGCTCTCGAAGAGCTTTTTTCCTGCTTTCCCCGATAAGCCGGAAAACGCTTCCTGGAAAAGTATCCCTGTGCACCTTTCTGAAAAAAGCAAGTCTCACCCTGGAGACTGCGATGGCTTTGCCGCTGTTTTTTTTCGGAGTGCTCACGCTGCTTTCTTTTATGGATATTTATAAAGTACAGACGGAGCATCTGACCGGCTTGTGCCAGAAAGCAAAAGAAGCAGGTATGTATGCGTATGGTACCGGCGGCTCAGGTACAGAAACGATCACATTGCCGGACGTATATTCCTATCAACCCATAGGCGGTCTGATCCCGCTTCCTAAAATATGGTTCCACAATACGGTAAAGGTTCATACGTGGAATGGTGTGATATACGAAAATGGAAATGATACAGTGGAGAGCCAGCCTATGGTGTATGTGACAGAATCAGGAAGTGTGTATCACAGAAAACTGGGGTGCAGTTATCTGAATCTGTCTGTTCAGCAGATATCAGGCTCTTCGGTTAAAACTTTAAAAAATGCATATGGAGAAAAGTATCAGGCCTGTGAGCTGTGCAGTCGTGGGCAGGAACCGGCTGGAGTGGTATATATCACAAAAAAGAGTAACCGTTTTCATAACAGGGAAAGCTGCAGTGCATTGAAACGATCAGTACGGATGGTGAAAGAAACGGAGGTTTCCGATGAAATGAGTGCCTGCGGACGATGTGGCTGAAAGGAGAAATCATGAGCAGTGTTAAAATTTGCATGGCTGTACTTCTTGGAATTAATACCTGGACAGATATCCGAAAAAAAGAAATCTGTTTACCGGTACTCTTTATATTCCTGACAGGCGGGATCCTGTGGCGGATCAGGCAGGGGCTTCTCTGGCCGGCAGGGATTATTTCCATGGGAATCGGAGTATTTATAATTTTGATCGCTTTGATCAGTGGAGGAATGGTCGGATTTGGAGACGGATTGCTGATACTGACAATGGGTTCTGTGTTAGGAGCCGGAGAACTGGCAGGGATCCTCGGTGGGGCATTATTGTTGTGCGGAATCTACTCAGGCATTGAGTATCTTATGCTAAAAAAAAGTCGAAGTGAGGAAATTCCTTTTGTACCGTTTTTGCTGATCGGATATTTAGGAGGGATATTTTTGTGAGAAAAATAAAAAAGGGGAGTTTTACAATAGAAGCTGCATTGCTCATGCCTCTGGTGCTTATGATACTGATCGGAGTGCTGTATCTGGATTTTTTTGTACATGACAGAGCATATCTCACTGCGGCAGCTTATGAGGCAGCAGTCAGCGGCAGTATGGAAGGATATAAAAAGAAAGGGAACATATATGAAAAGGCGGATATACAGGGAAGAATGCTGGGAGGTATCGGGCTGCTGGGAGGAAAGAATCTTAGCATGCAGACAAATGCGGGAAAAACAGTGAAAGTAAATTACAGACTGGAAATACCGGCCGGATTCCTGGGGCAGAAATGGAAGCTGGAAGTCAGTGGTAAGGCAAAGCCTCTGCGGCCTGTGGGATGGATCCGCAAGGTAAAAGGAACTGTGGATATGCTGGGAGAGGTGACGCCATAAAATGAGAACGGAATATAAAAGAGATATGAATCATAATTATCTGATCCTGACAGGAGATGAGAGAATCGATACAGATTCTTACCAGGTAAGAATGATCGTGGCCAATGCTGTGCCGGATCTTCTTCAATGCAGGATACAGGGAATCGACGGAAAATTCATGGTGTATTATGATATAACTTCCAGGCATTCCATGACGGCGCTTTTTGAGGAAAAAAAGATGGATCTGGAGTCGCTTCAGATGATATTGGGAGGCTTTATACAGATCATGGAAGAAATGTCCGAGTATCTTTTGAATCCCTGTCAGCTGATCCTGGAACCGGAATATATTTATCTGGATGCGGAAAGAAAAAGTGTCCGTTTTTGTTATATGCCGGGATTTCATGGGGAGGTACAGAAACAGTTTCAGAGTCTTGCGGAGTATATCCTTCCAAAGCTGGATCATGAAGACGGAAAAGCGGTCATGCTGGGATACAGTGTATACAGACGTGCACTGGAGGACAGCTTTCATCTGGAATACATCAAGGAAGAGTTATATAAAATATGTAACAGCGACGAGGAAGATTTTTCTCCATATGAAAAGAAGAAAACAGTGGTCCAGGAAGAAGACAGGATGACAGAGGAGGAAAAAGAAGATAATCTGTGGCAGATGGAAAACTGGGAAAGAGCCAGTGTGTCCGGAAATGAAAAACAGAAAAAAGCTTCAGCGGACTCACAGAAGCGAAAAACAAACAAAATATGGAAGCCAGTGGCTGGATTTGGTGCAGCATTGGTGCTTCTTCTGGGAATTACGGCAGGAATGGCCGGCGGATACATTCCAAGAATAAGCAAAGAGATTTTTCTTCTGGGAGTTCTTGCAGCAATGATACTGGGGATGCTGAGTTATATTCTGATCAAAAAAGGCTGTGGGAAAAAGAAAAAACCGGATACGCCGGTGCTTAAGCAGAAATATAGTGCGGCGGAAAAAGAGACAGCTGTATATTCTGAAGATCAGAAAGAATCTGGTGCGCTGTCAGGGAGCAATGCCGGTGACAGCAGAAAAGAACTGGAAAAGATCAAAAAAAACATCCCGACAAAAGCGGAGGATTTTTCAGATGGATTTGGTGAAACAGTAGTTCTTTCGGCAGGTGCATCCAAAGGTCCTGCTACATTAGTGAGCCGGGAACCGGGGGAATTGGCTACCATTTATTTGGAAAAAGATATCACAGTGATCGGAAAACTGGAAACTGCGGCGGATGCAGTGATCAATATACCAACTGTCAGCAGGATCCATGCCAAGATCCGAAAAAGGGAGGGGGCATATTATCTGGCAGATCTGAACTCCAGAAATGGGACTTCTGTAAATGGACAGCTTCTGAAAACAGGAGAAGATTATTTGTTGGAGGATGAGGATGAAGTTGATTTTGCACAGGCCCGTTATATTTTTTTGAAATAACAGAGCGAAAAGTCCGGTTTTGTATCGCATTAATATAGGACCACAGGTTGTCCGCCTGATGAAAATCTGTTAAAATAATGAAATGAATTCAAATTTTCAGATTATAACAGCGAGTTACGGGAAATATTTCCGGAACCGCTGTGGAAAAGAGGCCGGAATTGGAAGAAATAAAAAAAGAACCTGTGACAGTTTTACTGATCCTCATAAATACGCTGATCTTTCTTGTGGTGGAATTTACCGGCGGCTCGGAGAACGGGCAGCATATGCTGGAATGCGGTGCTGCTTATGCACCGTTGATCCTGGGACAGGGACAGTGGTATCGGATGTTTAGCAGTATGTTTCTGCATTTTGGTGCGCCGCATCTGATCAATAATATGCTGGTTCTGTTTGTGCTTGGCCAGAGACTGGAACCGGTAACAGGAAAGATAAAATTTTTTCTGATCTATATATTTGGTGGTCTGGGCGGAAATATGCTCTCTTTGTTTTTTGATATGTATGCAGGAAACACTTCTTTATCTGCAGGAGCTTCCGGAGCTGTTTTTGCAGTCATGGGCGGTATGATCTATGTGATCATACGGCACAGAGGAAGAGTGGCGGATCTGACTGTCAGGCAGATGTTGATCATGGCCGCATTTTCTCTGTATTTCGGATTTGCAAGTGAAGGCGTGGATAACGTAGCGCATATAGGCGGTTTGTTGAGTGGTTTCCTGATCGCTGTAATTCTTTATCATCCCAGAAAAATATGGAAAACAGTTCCCTGACCGGGAGTACTCTCAAGCGTGATGTCTCCACTGTGTGCCTGAGCGATCTGTTTTGAAACAGCAAGGCCAAGGCCGGTCCCGGATTCTTTGGTTGTGAAAAATGGCTGAAATATCGTAGCCTGCTGTTCCTTTGAGATTCCACATCCGTTATCCCGGATATCAATGCGGATGCCGGAATTTTCCGGAATGACAGAAAAAGAAATCTTTCCTCCGGGAATGGGAACGGCTTCCCATGCGTTTTTCAGAAGATTCAGAAGCATCTGCCGGACACGGATCCGGTCAAGAGCTATCGATGGCAATGAATCCGGAATATCTGTTTCAAGCGTGATCTACAGATAATCCAGAGTAGGTTTTATGGAGGAAAGAATCGTTCGGAGATAGCAGCAGGTGTCAATGTTTTCTCTTTTGACATGGCCTGCATTATTAAATGCAGAAAGTTCATCAAGAAGTTCTTTTACATAATCAAGATTATCCATAACATCATCCCAGTGCTCATATTCTTTGACCTCAGGATGTGCAGATGCGATCATCTGGAGTCCGCTGTTAATAAGAGTCAGAGGATTCCGGAGTTCATGTGAAAATTTTGAAAGTGTATAATGAAAATCGTTTTTCAATTTACTGACTGTAGTATCGTTGCACATATTATCACCTCGGAAAAATATTAACATCAGAAATTTCAAATATCAACAAGAACAGTATTGAAAAATTCGAGAAAATACGACAAAATAAGAATATAGATAAAATAATTTTGCAAACAAGGAGGACAAAATAATGGGAGACTGCATATTTTGTAAAATCGCAAATGGAGAGATTCCATCAGCAACACTTTATGAGGATGAGGAATTTCGCGTGATTCTGGATCTGGGACCGGCAAGCAAAGGACACTCATTGATCCTGCCGAAAAAGCATGCAGCGAATATTTATGAACTTCCGGATGAGACTGCCGGAAAAGCAATGATCCTGGCTAAAAAAATGGCAGGAAAGCTGAGAGATGCACTGAACTGTGATGGATTTAATGTTGTGCAGAACAATGGAGAGATCGCAGGACAGACTGTGTTTCATTTTCACATGCATCTGATTCCGAGATATGAGGGAGATGGTGTTGGTTTAACCTGGAAACCCGGAGAACTCAGCGATGAGGTGAGAGATGAAATCTTAAAGAAAATTAAAGAATGACAAATAGCCACTAAAGAGGAAAAATGAACAATCAGACATTTGAAGAGTTTTATCTTAAATACCGAAAAATATCCAGAGGGTATGCGTATGGGGTTCTCCATGACTGGAGTGCTGCTGATGATGTCAGTCAGGATGTACTTTACAAAATGTATACGATAAAGGATGGCCTGAATATTGATAATGAAAAGATGATGTTTTCTCTGATCAAGACGGCATCTATGAATAAGGCTTTGGATTATATAAAGAAATCAAGCTCCAAGCATGAGTTTGTCTGTCAGGAAGAAGTTGCGGCTTTTCTGGAAGAACAGAATTCGGTCGATGCGGAAGAGGTATTTCTGCGTAAAGAGAAGAAAGAATTTATGTATATGGTGCTGAGAAGATTTCGAAAGGAACAGCCGATGAATTATGAGATCTTAATTCAGGTCAAATATCTGGAGATTTCCGTTGAAACAGTTGCAGAAGAATATGGTCTGACGAAAAGTGGTGTCAATAACAGGATATATAAAGCGAAGCGCTGGTTGCAGGAAGAATTTCGCAAAGTATACGAATAAAAGAAAACCCTGCCAGCCCGGAAGGGAGTGGCAGAGTTTTCATATGGCTGTTGTGGAAATATAGTCAGGCTCTGGCGCATTCTTCAATAAGATCAGTGATCTTACTGATGGAATCTACCTGGCCGTTTCCTGCCATGGCATCTGTATATTTCTGACGATCGGTATAGAGCTGGCGGATGGTTTCCAGAAGCTTTTCTTCTGTGATCTCCTCTTCTTCCAGCACTTTGCTGAAGCCCTGGCGTTCGAAGGATCGAGCGTTAAGAATCTGATCACCACGACTGGCTTTGGCAGAAAGCGGGATCAGAAGATTTGGCTTATGAAGTTCACGGATCTCACAGATCGCATTAGCGCCTGCACGGGAGATCACGATATCAGCCATGGCAAACAGATCCGGAAGCTCGTCCTGGATATATTCATACTGGACGTATCCGACAGTACCGTTGAGAGATTCATCGGTTTTTCCCTTTCCGCAGAGATGGACAACCTGGAATTCTTTCAGAAGTTCAGGGAGGATCTTGCGGACATTATCATTGACAGAAGCAGCTCCCAGACTTCCACCGATGACCATAAGTACCGGCTTGTCAGCAGTGAAACCACAGAATTTGCGACCGTTTTCCGCATTTCCGGAAAGAAGTTCCTGGCGGATCGGAGTTCCTGTAAGAACTGCTTTGTCAGCAGGAAGATTGGCGACTGTCTCAGGAAAATTACAGCAGATTCTGGATGCAGAAGAGAGACAGAGTTTATTGGCAAGACCTGGAGTCATGTCGGACTCGTGGATCAGTGCGGGGATTTTTAAACGTTTGGCCGCGATCACAACGGGAACCGTAACGAAACCGCCTTTAGAAAAAACAACGTCCGGTTTCAGCTCTTTCAGAATCTTTCTGGCCTGGCTGAATCCCTTCAGTACACGAAACGGGTCAGAGAAGTTTTTGAGATCGAAGTAACGTCTCAGCTTTCCAGATGAGATTCCATAATATGGGATTCCAAGTTCTTCGATCAGTTTTTTTTCGATTCCTTCGTAGGAACCGATGTAGGAAATCTTATAACCAAGCTCCCTGAGCTTTGGAATCAGGGCAATATTTGGAGTTACATGTCCGGCAGTACCACCGCCGGTAAGTACGATGTGTTTCATTTGGATTCCTCCTGAATAGTCATATACTATCATTAAATATGAACTCTAACGGAGGAATTGTCAAGGAAAGATAGGATTACAGGAGAAAAATAATGGAAAATTTCAGGGATGCTGAACTGAAAAAATGGTTGGCAGAAGAATATGAAAAAGAAACCGAAGAGATGGAAAAAATCCTGTTTCCAGATGGAGTGATTCCTGATGATGGAGAAACAGAAGAGGAGGCAAAGGCTGCTTATCAGAGACTTGTAGAAAGACTGAAAGCAGATGGTGTTTACAAAGAAGACGAAACTGACAGTATTAAAACTGATGATCATAAAGAGAATGTAAAAATCGTTTATCTGCCCGAAAAGAAAAGTCATAAAGCAGCTCGCGTAGCGGCAGCAGTACTTGTGTGCTCAGCCGGTATCTTCGCCGCAAGCATGACCAGCCAGGCGAACAGGAGTTATTTCCTTGATTCTGTTAGATATTGGGCTGGAGATGATACGAAAATAGTTGTAGACAATGATAGAAAAAATGAGAAAGAATATGAGGATGAGCAAAAGGCAATTGATGATATAGAAAAAGAGTTAGGTGTTGATATTCCGCGTTTTTTATATCGGCCTGAGGGACTTGAATTCAAAGATTACAATATAAGTAAAGATTTTGAATATGCTTTATTGCAGTATAATTATAACGATACAATTATGACATTATATATTAATAAATATGATAAGGAAACCAAAAGTACTGGTGCGAGTTTAGATGGAAAAGAAATAGAAACAATCAAATTGCCGGAGGGAGAAGCGAGCATTCAGGTGAAAAGAATAATGGCTAAAGAAGATAAGAAAGCCAGTTATGTTGCATATTGGAATAATTCCACAGAATTTTATCAAATAGAATCCCAAATGGAAGAACAGGAGTTTATAAAATTAATCAAAAATATAAAATTTTGACGAGATAACGTTTTTTTTTCATCGTATATATAGTGTAATGAAAGTTTAAAGGAGAAAGGTATTACATGAAAGAGAAAATGAAAAGAATAATAAGCATGCTGTTTTTGGCATGTTGCTGTAGTATATTATTTGTAGTTCCTGCAATGGCAGAAGGCTTATCAGATGATTTTTCAGTGGAAACAGATACGAATGAGGATTATGCAGAGGATACGACTTATAGTGTTCTTAGAGGCAATAATTTAAGTTTTGGAACAACAACGATAAAAAAGATGGCAAGCAATAAAGTTGGAATCTCTGGAATAACTCAGTGCCATCATGTATGCAGTAAAGTTTATTTGGATGTTTACTTGGAAAGAAAGGTAAATGGAACATATTCTACATATAAAAGCTGGAGTTTTACAGCATCAAACGCAAGTAATTTAGTTAAAGATCTTACGGTAATCGTACCAAAGGGTTATTACTACCGTGTACGAGGCTATCATGCAGCCAAGGATGGCAGTAAAGAATCAACCACAACCTTAACCAGCGGTATTCTCGTAAAATAACAAATCAACAAAATAAATCACCCACCCCAGCGATGCCACTCCCCCAAAAAAATAAAAAATCCAGTAAACTTTACATTACCTTCGCTGGG
The DNA here is from genome assembly GCF_022868965.1 of Blautia sp. NSJ-140. Classification (NCBI taxonomy): domain Bacteria; kingdom Bacillati; phylum Bacillota; class Clostridia; order Lachnospirales; family Lachnospiraceae; genus Blautia; species Blautia sp. NSJ-140. The sequence continues at coordinate 55,856 of NZ_JALIFS010000014.1, forward strand.
GAATGTCTAAAAATTCTGAATAATATCAAAAAATCTAAAAAAATCCCCTTAAAAAAAGAAACATATTTCACAAAAAGACTGTCAAAAAACATATATTTCGTGTATAATAAATACAATAATAAACCGTTAATAAACAGAAAATCGATTATTTCTTTTTGAAATTGTATATCACAGCGCTTTTGGATGATCGGGTATCACAGAGAGATCCTTCAGGCTTTTTTTGATATGGAAATTTCAGAACGTGGGACGGAAAAGGGGGCTTGTGCATGAAGATAACATTTATCGGTGCTACGCATGAGGTGACCGGAAGCTGTTATTACCTGGAAGCGGCAGGACGGAAGTTCCTGGTGGATTATGGAATGGAGCAGGGACCGGATTATTATGAAAATAAGGAGCTTCCGGTGGCTCCGGGTGATCTGGATTTTGTGCTTCTGACACATGCGCACATGGATCATTCCGGGAATCTTCCGGCCTTGTATGCAAAAGGCTATCAGGGTCCGATCTATGCGACAGAGGCGACCTGCAATCTCTGCGATATCATGCTTCGTGACAGCGCACATATCCAGATGTTCGAGGCTGAGTGGAGAAACCGGAAGGGACGGAGAGAAGGAAAACCGGAATTTATTCCTGCATACACTATGGAAGATGCCATGGGTGTGCTCCGGAACTTCGTCAGATGCCCATATGATAAGATCATCAAACCGGCAGAGGGAATCGAAGTAAGATTTGTGGATGCAGGACATCTTCTTGGCTCCAGCAGTATTGAAATCTGGATGACGGAAGAGGACAAAACAGAAAAGATCGTTTTTTCCGGCGATATCGGAAATATCGATCAGCCGCTGATCAGGGATCCGGTATATATCCGGGAGGCAGATTATGTTGTGATGGAATCTACCTACGGAGACCGCAGTCATGGAGAACGTCCGGATTATCCGGCAATACTGGCAGAGATCATCCAGAGGACCTTTGACAGAGGCGGCAGTCTGGTGATCCCGTCCTTTGCAGTAGGCCGTACTCAGGAAATGCTGTATTTTATCCGACAGATCAAAGAACAGGGACTGGTTCACGGCCATGATGGTTTTACGGTATATGTAGACAGTCCCCTCGCCAATGAGGCAACTACGATCTTCAGTGAGAATGCATATACCTGCTATGATGAGGAAGCAATGGATCTTTTGAATAAAGGTATCAATCCGTTATCCTTCCAGGGATTGAAGACCTCCGTTACTACCGATGATTCCAGAGCTATCAATTTTGATGAGGACTGCAAGGTGATCATTTCCGCCAGCGGTATGTGTGATGCTGGTCGTATCAAACATCATCTGAAACACAATCTGTGGAATCCCAGAAATACCATTCTTTTTGTTGGATACCAGGCTATAGGAACTCCGGGACGGGCATTATTGGAAGGTGCTGCGGAGATGAAGCTGTTTGGTGAGAATGTGCAGGTAGCTGCTGAAATATGCAAAATGCCGGGAATCAGCGGTCATGCTGATGTAAACGGACTTATAGAATGGGCGAAAGCCTTTGAGACGAGACCAAAGCACGTATTTGTTACGCATGGTGATGATACGGTGACGGAGATTTTTGCCCAGAGGCTTAAAGAAGAGCTTGGGTATGATGCAACGGCACCCTTTAGTGGAACAGAATATGATCTTCTGGAGAACCGGTGTATCCATGAGGCTGCCGGTGTTCGGATCGTAAAGGCAACTGCTTCGCCGAAAACAACCAAGGCTGCCCGTGCATATGAGAAGCTGTTGGCTATGGGACGTCGCCTGATGTCCGTGATCCGGAAGAATGAAGGCTGCCCCAATAAAGATCTGGATCGTTTTGCAAGAGATATCCAGTCACTGTGTGACAAGTGGGATAGAACGGACATTTAACTAAATAACGTTGAGACAGTTATTTTGTCAGATTATCCTATAGCAATCCTCGTAAATAATGCAATTAAGACAGTTCAGCAGAGTGCGAAAGACAAGAAAGATATCTGACGCAGGATTTCACACTCTGATGGGCTGGATTAAGATGCATTATTTTAGAGGATTGCTATAAAATCACCCTGCGGAAATTTTTCGCAGGGTGATGATATATCAGATATAAAAATAAGATTATGTGAGATCAGCCTTCGTTCAATGCCTGGCGGATGGCTTTTGCAAGCTGATCCGGACATGAAGTTGGTTTGAATCCGCAGCGGATGCCTTCCAGACGGGAGATTACTTCATCTGCATCCATTCCCTCTGCAAGCTGTGCAACACCCTGTGTGTTTCCGGAACATCCGCCTGTAAACTTGATATTGTGAACTTTTTTATTATCGTCGACCTCGAACTCAATTCCCTGAGCACAGACGCCTTTTGTCTTATAAACCATTCTGTTTACCTCCTGTTCTGTTTATTTATCGATTATAGCATCTCTCAAAAAAAGTTTCCATAAAAAATAAAATTTGTTATAATGAACAATGTAGAAAAAGAAAAAACACTGCTGAACAGAAAAAATGTGAAATTCAGCAGGATATCATATTGAAAGAGAGGATTTACAGATCATGAAATGTGTTGGAATCATAGGAGCAATGGAACAGGAAGTAGCAAGACTGAAAGAGGTTATGGAGAATGTATCCATTACTACCAGAGCTGGAATGGATTTTTATGAGGGTGTTCTGGAAGGAAAGAAGGTAGTTGTGGTACAGTCCGGGATCGGTAAGGTAAATGCCGGTATGTGCACCCAGATCCTGGCAGATCTCTTTCAGGTGGAAGCGGTGATCAATACCGGTATCGCAGGAAGCCTTAACAATGATATCAATATTGGAGATATCGTACTTTCCACAGATGTTCTTCATCATGATATGGATGCAACCGGGTTCGGATATCCGAAGGGACAGATCCCGCAGATGAAAGAATTTTCCTTCCAGGCAGATGAGTGCCTTCGTAAGATCGCACATGATGTATGCGAGGAAGTAAATCCGGAGATCCGGGTTTTTGAAGGAAGAATTGCTTCCGGAGATCAGTTTGTATGTGATCAGGGTGTAAAAGATAATATTGTAAAGGAATTCAGCGCCTATGCTGTTGAGATGGAGGGCGCAGCGATTGGACAGGCAGCAGCTCTTAATGGGATTCCATTCCTGATCATCCGTGCTATCTCAGATAAAGCAGATAATAGTGCAAACATGGATTATCCGGCGTTTGAAAAGCTTGCAATTGAGCACAGCGTACGTCTGACCCAGGGAATGTTGAAACGCATGGTTTGATCGGAACTTTGGAGGGAACCGTCACTTTTCTTCTGCATATACTGTAAGAGATAGCAGAGAGAGGACAGCAGAAGAGTTATGATCTATCCAGATTTTTATCCGTTTTATGCTACACAGGGAAGTCCTGGTTTTTATAATGAAGAGAGAGAACAGGAAAAGGAATTTGATCTGATGAGATCATACTATCCGGATACAGCCCGAAGGATCCAGGAAAAAGCGGAAGCACAGTGTCAGCTTCTGGATTATGAGGGAAGCCGGCTGTATGATGAATATCCGGATCGTTTCATGCTCTATCACATCTGTCACCAGGTGAAGGGACAGATGGAGGGAGATACCAGTGTACAGGAGATTCCGGGAGGATTCCTGGATGATCTGATCGAAGTGCTGGTGTATCAGGAGATTTCCAGACGAAGATGCAGGAGGAGAAGGTGCAGAAAATGTTTTCGCACTGAGTATTAAAATGGCGGTTTACCCATGAACGATACTGTGATACCGGCAGAAGCGACCAATACTGGTTCGCACAACATCTGTCCATATACAATAAAACAAAAAGTGAATATAATGGAAGTATGATGAAGACAATAAGGGAATTTTTAGAAGAACAGATTAATGAACAGCTGATACAGGCTGTTGTCAGTGGCCGCAGGACTGGCGAGGGACCTTCCAAGGTGAAGCTTCGTCCTGTGGAGCTGAAGGGCCAGATTTTTTACCAGGCGTCCATGACAGAAGGGACGAAGGTTTATCATAAGAATTTTACCAGGGAAGAGATGATCGCTTATCTGGAGCATGCTATGGAGGAATTTCGTCAGCTTCAGGCAACCGGACGCAGTCAGGATGGAAGTATCCTTATCAGCAAGAAAGGGAAAGCAACCATCAAAACAAAACAACATGGGCCTGCGCAGAATGAAAAGATAAAGATCGCTCCTCATAACCGGGTGAAACAGTACATTCTCAGAGAGGGAACGGCAGCTCCGTTCCTGGTGGATCTGGGAGTTATGACAAAGGATGGGAAGATCGTTGCCTCCAGATATGATAAGTTCAGACAGATCAACCGCTTTCTGGAGTTTATCAGGGATATCCTTCCGAAGCTTCCTAAAGACAGAGAAATCACGATCCTGGATTTTGGCTGCGGGAAATCCTATCTTACTTTTGCTATGTATTATTATCTCAGAGAACTGGAGGGTTTTGATGTAAACATCATAGGGCTGGATCTTAAGGAAGATGTGATACGGCATTGCAGTGAATTGGCCAGATCTTATGGTTATGACAAGCTGCATTTTTACCAGGGAGATATTGCAGGGTATGAAGGAGTTTCTTCTGTGGACATGGTGGTGACACTTCATGCCTGCGATACAGCAACAGATTTTGCTTTGGCCAAGGCAGTGGAATGGGGGGCTCAGGTGATCCTGTCTGTCCCATGCTGTCAGCATGAACTGAACCGTCAGATCCGAAACGAAATGCTTCAGCCTGTTATGCGTTATGGAATCCTGAAGGAAAGAATGGCAGCTCTGATCACAGATGGTCTTCGTGCCGAGCTTCTGGAAAGCAAAGGATATGAAACCCAGCTCCTTGAATTTATCGATATGGAACATACACCAAAAAATATTCTGATCCGCGCAGTAAAAACCGGAAAGAAAAAGAGCAGGGACAGTTTTTCGGATACCATGAAGGCTCTTCATGTGGCTCCTACCCTGGACAGGCTTCTTTATCCGGAAGAGTCAGCCTCACAGAAGGGAGAATGACATGATGAAGATCCTACGTAAGGGAGCGATACTGCTGGTGATCTTTGTGGCAGTAGTAGCCGGAACCTCGTTTCTGATGAACAGCCAGTCTACAGATAACCGCTCCGATATGAACGATGCCACACTTCCGGAGGTTATGGTAAAGATCGGAAGTACCCAGGCAAATAAGATGTATGGATACAGACAGCAGATGCAGACCGATTTCATGAGGGGAAGTATTACTCCGTTGGATACTACCAAAAAAGTGTCTTTTGAGATCAACCCATATGCTGATACAGTAACAGGGCTTGCTTATGAGGTACGGACTTCAGACGGAAGTAAGGTTATGGAGAACCGTAAGATCAAGAATCTCACGAAAGAGGACAACGGCTGTTTAAGTACAGAGATTGAGATCGGCAGTGACCTTCGCATGAACCAGGAGTATTCCATGCAGATTACGCTGGATACCAGTGCGGGGGAAGTTTACTACTACACAAGAGTGGTTTCCAGAACCCAGTTGAATACAGAAGCGTATCTTCAGTTTGTCAGGGATTTTTCCACAAAGTGTCTGGACAAGGAACAGGCAGATACGCTGACCGGATATCTGGAAGCGGAGGATACTTCTGGCGGAACGAATTACAATAATATTTCCATCAATTCCGGACTTTCCAATATCAGCTGGGGATCCCTTTCTCCGAAGCTCTATATGGAAGGAGTTCCGCTGATCGATGATATCAATGAAACGACTGCAAGTATCACGCTGGATTATCAGGTTTCCGCACAGGATGATGAGGGTAAAACCGAAATTTATGATGTTACGGAATTTTATCGTATGCGTTATACAGAAACAAGGATCATGCTGCTGGATTTCAAACGTTCTGCAACGAAGGTATTTGATCCATCTCAGAAGGTAGTTTCTGATGCAGGCCTGCTTCTGGGTGTCCGTGACAAGAATGTCACCTATGCTTCAGACAGCAGTGGAAAGATCGTTGCTTTTGAGCAGGATGGGGATCTCTGGTCTTATGCACCGTCCAGCGGAAAGATCACAAGGATCTTCAGCTTCCGCAAAGAGGAAGATAACGATTCCAGATATGTGCGCAACGAACATGATATCAAGATCATCCGAGTGGCAGATAACGGGGATGTGGACTTTGTATTGTACGGTTATATGAACCGTGGTGTTCACGAGGGATACAGCGGTGTCTGTGTTTATCACTACAATAGCGACCGCAATGTGGTGGAAGAAAAAGTATTCATACCAAGTACAGAATCTTACGAGTTCCTGAAGGAAGATCTTGGAACACTCACTTATGTAAACAAAAACAATCAACTGTTTCTGCTGTTTGCACAGAAGCTGTATCAGGTAGATATTGAGACAGGAACCTCACAGGTTCTTGAAGAAGGGATCAAACAGAACCATTTTGTTGTGTCAGATACCAAGGCACATGCAGCATGGCTGATCGAATCCGGAGATGATGCAGGGAAGATCCGGGAAATTGAATTTGATTCTCTGAAAACAAGAGATATTTCGCCGGAAAGCGGAAAAAATCTGAGAGTTCTGGGATTTATGAATGAAGATCTGGTATATGGGATCCTTTCCGATGAGGACATTCTTACTGATGCCAACGGACATGAAACAGAGGGAATCAGCACATTCCGCATTGAAAGCTTTAAAGGAAAAGTGAAAAAAGAGTATCGTCAGGACGGCCTTTATATCACCAACGTAACGGTTGGCAGTACCATGATGGAGTTTGAACTTTCTGCAAAATCGGGGAATGCTTATACAGTCCAGAAAAAGGATAATATCATGAATAACAAAAAAGCATCCGGAAGCCAGATAGATGTAGCATTGATCACTACAAACCGTGCAGGAACTCTGATCCGCCTGACCATGACCCAGAAACCGGAGACAGACAGTCCGCTGCTTGTTTGTTCCAAGATCGAGAGTACTGAAGACTCATCGGTAACATTGGATACTACCGTTCCGCAGGGAGAACTTTATTATGTTTATGCATATGGTTCTCTTGACCGTATCTATACCGATCCGGCTGCAGCTGTGAAACGCGCGGATACGCAGACTGGAGTTGTACTTAACCGTGCGCAGCAATACGTCTGGGAACGTGGAAACAAAAAAACAAAGCTTCAGATGAATATAGAGGATGTGCCGGAAAGTATACGTACAGCCAACTGGAAGAAAAAAGAACTTCAGGATAGCCTTGGCGATATGGGAACGGTGATCGATCTGACCGGCTGTACTCTTGACAATGTTCTTTATGAGGTCAGTGCCCAGCGACCGGTGATCGCCAAGACAGGAGAAAATTCCAGTGTGGTGATCGTAGGCTATGATGAATATAATACCTATCTTTATGATCCGGCAACAGGACAGATCAGCCCGTATGGAATGAATGACAGTACAGCGCTGTTTGAGAGTGCCGGAAATGTATTTCTCACCTATATAGAAAACGTCACAGAGTGATGCCTACAGAGCAGGCCGGATGAAGGCCAAGGCCATGGGGCTACAGAAGGATGGCAAGACGGGAGTTCCCGTTTGGCATAAATCGGAAAACAGGAAAAACAGGTCCTGTTTTCCGGGAAAAGTGCGACAGGAAAGGGGAAAAAGCAATGTTAAGTGAAAGTATTAAAAAATTGGTACAGTATGGGATGGAGAGTGGTATTACTCCGGAATGCGAAAGAATTTATGCAACAAATCTTCTTCTGGATACTTTTGGGGAAAGCGAATATACAGAACCGGAGACAGAGTATGCTAAAATTGATCTTGAGGAGACTTTGAACGAACTTCTTGATGAGGCTGTAAAGAGGGGTATCATCGAGGATAGTATTGTGTACAGAGATCTCTTTGATACAAAGCTGATGAACTGTCTGATGCCGCGTCCTGCCCAGGTACAGAGAGAATTCTGGGATGCTTATAAAGAAGATCCGGAAAAAGCCACAGATTATTTTTATAAGCTGAGTCAGGACAGCAACTATATCAGACGTTATCGCGTAAAAAAAGATCAGAAATGGACAGTAGACAGCGAATATGGCAAGATTGATATCACGATCAACCTTTCCAAGCCGGAAAAAGATCCAAAGGCTATCGCAGCTGCCAAGCTGGTAAAATCCAGCAGCTATCCAAAATGTCTGCTTTGTCCGGAAAATGAAGGCTATGCAGGAAGAGTCAATCATCCGGCAAGGGAGAACCACAGGATCATCCCGATCACCATCAATGACAGTCCATGGGGCTTCCAGTACTCTCCATATGTTTACTACAATGAACATTGTATCGTATTTAACAGTCAGCATACTCCGATGAAGATCGAGAGAAATACATTTATCAAGCTGTTTGATTTTGTAAAGCTGTTCCCGCATTATTTCCTTGGCTCCAATGCGGACCTTCCGATCGTAGGAGGTTCTATCCTCAGCCACGATCATTTCCAGGGCGGACATTATACCTTTGCCATGGCAAAGGCAGAGATTGAAAAGCATGTGACGATCCCGGGATACGAAGATGTGGAAGCCGGCATTGTAAAATGGCCTCTTTCCGTACTGCGTATCCGCAGTAAAGACGAGAAGAGACTGATCGATCTGGCAACACATGTACTGGCAGGCTGGAGAGGATATACTGATGAGGCTGCATTTATCTTTGCAGAAACAGACGGAGAGCCGCATAACACCATTACACCGATCGCACGTAAAGTGGGAGATACCTTTGAACTGGATCTGACATTACGTAACAATATCACAACAGAGGAGCATCCGCTGGGGGTTTACCATCCGCATGCATGCTATCATCATATCAAGAAAGAGAATATCGGTCTTATCGAAGTTATGGGACTCGCTGTTCTTCCGGCCCGTCTGAAAGAAGAGCTGGAGCTTCTTGAAGAATACATTTTAAGCGGCAGGGATATCGCTTCCAATGAGAAAATCGAGAAACATGCTGCATGGGTTGCAGAATTTCTGCCAAAATATGAGAAACTTGATAAAGATAATATCCAGGAAGTCCTTCGCAGGGAAGTGGGCAATGTATTTGTTCATGTACTGGAGGATGCCGGTGTTTATAAATGCACACCAGAGGGCAGGGATGCATTTATGAGATTTATCAATACTCTGTAAAAAGTACGGAGGCACCCGGGGATGGATATGTATTTCAGGAGGAGTTTGTTTATATGAAAAACAGGGAAAAAACCGGTAAGGTCCTTCGCATAAAATGGCTTTTGCTGGCACTTGTGGCAGCTGCACTGATCTTTGTGCCGGCTGCATCGCATAAGGTGTCGGCGGCGAAGCTTGTTTATACCGTTAAGTTCAATAATAATTCAGGTACCAGCAAAAGTAAGACGTATACTGCACTGACACGGAATGTGACATTAAATACCACGATCCGGCTTCCGGCAGTACCCAAGGCTGTGGGATATCAGAATCTCGGATGGACCACACGGAAGAGGAGCAGCAAGGTAGTATATAAAGCAGGTGCCAGCGTAAAGGTCAGAAAAGATATGACTCTGTATGCGGTCCGCAGAAAGAGTAAGTATTATACCGTAAACTTCTATCTTGGAAATGGAAGCACCAATTCCGCATATAAGAAGCTGCAGAAAAAAGTAGAAGAGGGTACATATTACACATTACCTGCAGTTCCGTCCAGATCGGGATATGTAAATCTTGGCTGGTCGACAGCAAAGAACGGCAAGGCATCTACTGCAAAAAAAGCAGGAACGAAGATTAAAATCTCCGGTAATATCAGATATTATTCCGTACAGATGCAATCAGTAAAAGTAAATCTCCGCAAGGCAAACGGAACCGTATGGAAGACAGTAACACTTGGAAAGGGCGGTTACCTTAAGCTCCCATCCGTATCCAATGCGGAAGGTTATACGTTTATGGGATGGTCTAAGACCAGACGGACCGGTTCTTCCACAGATCCGGATTATGAAGCCGGCGAACTTCTGCGGATCAGCAAAAACACCAATCTGTATGCGACGGTATTTAACCGTGCACTGGAGAAGGACATCAGTTCCGATGAGATGGCTCATCCGGCTATCGGTATGATGTACAGTAAGGTCATTTTTGTGGGAGATTCCCGTACTGCAGGAATACAGGCGACACTGAAAAAACAGATGAGCAGTTCTGTAACAAATGGGGTTTCTTTTGTTGCAAACCCAGGAAAGGGCTTGAGCTGGTTCCGGGATACAGGATATGCACAGCTTATAGAAGAGATCGACAAAACAGAAGGTTCCAAACCGATCGCCGTTATCTTTAACCTGGGTGTCAATGACCTGGGAAATGCAGGTAATTATGTCAGCTATATGACCAATATAGCATCCACACTGAAAAGTAAGAACTGTAAACTCTTTTACATGTCCGTAAACCCGATCAACAGCATTATGATCACAAAAGCAGGAAGAGGTGCCCGTACAGAGGCACAGGTAAGAGAATTCAACAGCAAGATCCGTTCCGGCCTTTCTTTGTATTACAAGTATATTGATATGTACAGCGTACTTATGAAAAAAGGCTACGGGACCAATGCCCGCTATGATGGTGTGGATGACGGCGATGACGGACTTCACTACACAACAAAGACATTCAAGAGGATCTATTATTACTGCATTACTTATCTCAACACAGGAAGTATCAACGCATCTTATTATTAATGGTATTACAGACAGAAAAATCCCGTCTGCCGGAGACATTCCGCCAGGCGGGATTTTTCTGTCCGGCGGCCCGCTATTTTTCTGTCCGACAAGGCAATTACTCCTTGCACGAACCATGAGAATAGTCTATACTTAATTCGATACGGACGTTTGGAGGTCCGCAGGGACGTGTGATCCTGAATATGAGGAATGAGGTATAGATTATGAAACTGACAACAGTGAAAGAGATTTACAGAAACCGTGAACAGTATCTTGACAAAGAGATCACTGTAGGTGGATGGGTACGAAGTGTTCGTGATTCCAAGGCGTTTGGATTCATCGTACTTCATGATGGAAGCTTTTTTGAAACTCTTCAGATCGTATATCACGATAACATGGAGAATTTCGCAGAGGTTTCCAAGCTGAATGTTGGAGCGGCCATCATTGTCAAGGGAACACTGGTAGCTACCCCTCAGGCGAAGCAGCCGTTTGAGATCCAGGCAACAGAGATATCTGTAGAGGGAGCTTCCGCACCGGATTATCCACTTCAGAAGAAGAGACACAGTCTTGAATACTTAAGGACCATGACACATTTAAGACCGAGAACAAATACTTTCCAGGCTGTATTCCGTGTACGTTCTCTTTGCGCATATGCGATCCATAAATTTTTCCAGGAGAGAGGCTTTGTCTATGTGCATACACCGCTGATCACGGGAAGTGACTGTGAAGGTGCAGGAGAGATGTTCCAGGTAACAACACTGGATCCGAAGAATATTCCGCTGACAGAGGATGGAAGTGTTGATTATTCACAGGATTTCTTCGGAAAGGAGACAAACCTTACCGTAAGCGGACAGCTGAACGGAGAGACTTATGCACAGGCATTCCGCAACATCTACACATTCGGACCGACCTTCCGTGCTGAGAATTCCAACACTACCCGTCATGCAGCTGAGTTCTGGATGATCGAGCCTGAGTGTGCGTTTGCAGACCTTCAGGACGCTATGGAGCTTGCAGAGGCTATGCTGAAATACGTGATCCGTTATGTCTTTGAGAATGCACCGGAGGAAATGAACTTCTTCAATTCCTTCATTGACAAGGGGCTTCTTGACAGACTGAACCATGTGCTTAATTCTGAATTTGCACATGTGACTTATACAGAGGCTGTTGAGATCCTTGAGAAGAACAATGACAAATTTGATTACAAGGTATTCTGGGGATGTGATCTTCAGACAGAGCATGAGCGCTATCTGACAGAGCAGGTCTACAAGAGACCGGTATTTGTTACAGATTATCCGAAGGAGATCAAGGCATTCTACATGAAACTCAACGAGGATGGAAAGACAGTTGCGGCTATGGACTGTCTGGTGCCGGGAATCGGAGAGATCATCGGAGGAAGCCAGAGAGAGGATGACTACGACAAGCTGAAAACACGTATGGATGAGCTGGGTCTGAAACCGGAGGATTACGATTTCTATCTGGATCTTCGTAAATATGGTTCCACACGTCATTCCGGCTTTGGCCTTGGATTTGAGAGATGTGTCATGTACCTTACAGGTATGGGCAACATCCGTGACGTGATCCCATTCCCGAGAACTGTAAAGAACTGCGATCTTTGATCAGAACACTTTTGCACAGCAGGACGTTCTGTGCTCCTGAGATCAGCAGAGAGAAATTGGCAACAGGTATTGATATGTGTGACTGACACACAAGGGAGAACATTATGAGATTTATTCATCTTGCAGACGTGCATCTGGGCGCGGTTCCCGACAGGGGCTGCCCGTGGAGCAAAGAGCGGGAGGAAGAAATCTGGAGCACTTTCCGCCGGGTTATTGCGGGCATCCGCGAAGATCCGGTGGATTTGCTATTTATATCCGGAGATCTGTTCCACCGCCAGCCTCTTATGAGAGAGCTTAAGGAAGTAAATTATCTGTTTTCCACCATCCCGGATACCAGAGTGTATCTGATGGCAGGAAATCATGATTTTATAAGCAGAGATTCTTTTTATAATACGTTTGAGTGGAATTCCAATGTTATATTTTTCAGGAGCCGGGAACTGACCTGCGTTAAAGATCCCAGGCTTGATGTCTATGTATATGGACTGAGTTACTATGACTGGGAAATAAAAGACGGACTTTATGATCAGGCTGCCCCTGTCCAGAAAGAAGGAATCCATATTCTGCTGGCCCATGGCGGCGATGAGAAGCATATTCCTCTCAGTGCAGCAGCTCTGGCGGCGTCAGGCTTCGATTATGTGGCGTTAGGGCATATCCATAAGCCGCAGATCCTGATCCGTGACCAGGCGGCCTTTTCCGGGGCTCTGGAGCCCATTGACAGGAATGACACAGGGGAACATGGATATATGGAGGGACGACTGATCAACGGAAGGATCCGTACAGAGTTCGTTCCCTTTGCCTGCCGTTCCTATCAGCAGCTGGTAATGACACTTCACGAGGAAACCACACAGATATCTCTGGAAGAAGCAATAAAATCCCAGATTTTCCGCAGAGGAGGAAGAAATATCTACAGGATCATTCTTCAGGGAATGCGTTCGCCGGATATTCTTCTGATTCCTGAGAAACTGAAAAGTCTCGGAAATGTTACCGATGTTGTGGATGAATCCTGGCCGGCGTATGATCTTGGTGAGCTCTACAAACGCTACAGCGGTACTCTGATCGGTGATTATATCGGCTATTTTCTGGCCAAAAAGGGTATGGATACCGTGGAAAAAAAGGCGCTGTATTATGGGCTTCAGGCATTGCTTGAGACAGGTAGCCGGCGATAAGGGGCATCACAGGAGGATAGCATAAGATGGTTATCAGACGTTTAAAAATAAAAAATTTCGGGAAGATCCGGGACAAGGATATGGAGCTTTCACCTGGGATCAACGTACTTTACGGTGAAAATGAGAGTGGAAAAACTACCACACATACATTTATCCGCTCCATGTTTTACGGCGTTCGCAGACTGCGGGGAAAGGCTGCTCTGAACGATACATATACAAAATATGAACCATGGGAAAATCCGGCAGAATATGGTGGGATCATGTGGTTTACAAGCAAGGGGAAGAAGTATCGTCTTACCAGGAATTTTTATAAAGAAAAGAAGCTGGGAGAGCTTCTCTGTGAAGATGATGGCAGCCTTGTAGATGCGGAACAGGGAGCTCTTGGGACTATTCTCGGAAATGTAAGTGAGGCAGTTTATGATAATACGGTGTCTGTGGCACAGCTGAAAAGCGTTACAGGAAAAGATCTCGTACGTGAACTGCAGAATTACATGGCCAGCTACCAGGGAACCGGTGACAGTTCCATTGACATGGGACGAGCCATGCAGATGCTGAAAATGTCCAGAAAAGGATATCTGACAGAAGCGGCCCGGCGAAAAAAGGAGCTGGAAAAGGAAAAAGAAAAGATTTCCGCAAATATGGAATATATCCGCAGAGAAATCCGTGAACTGGATGAGAAGCGTGAGCGGATCATGCAGCAGCAGGATGGGATGAACATAGGTACCAGAGAACGGAGTACTGAGGATCTTCTTGAGCTTCGGATCGATCGTGTAAAAAGAAGGCGGGAGCTGACAGATGCAGTTCTGACAGTTGTGCTGCTTGGCGGGATTGCCGGTACCGGCTGCCTGGCAGCTTTTTCCGGGCAGGTCATTTTCAGTGTTCTGGCAGGCGTGGCAACTGCGGCGATTTCTGTAGCGGCATTGTTTTTTCGTATACGGCTCAGCAGGGAGCTGAATAAGAGAGAACGTCAGAGAGAGCGCTGGCTTTCCAGACATGAGGAGCTGACCTGGAACCGGAACAGTCTGGACAGTGACTACGAAGAGAAGCATACAGCGCTGGAGAACCTGCAGGCAGAGTTGACGGAATGTGAAGAAAACACAGAAGTGATCACTCCGGAGGAAACAGAAATCCAGGCGCTGAATATGGCTATGGAGACTATTGAGGCACTTTCCGGAAACATTACAGATCAGGTAGGGATCCGTCTGAAAAAACGTACATCTGAGATATTAAGTGAGATCACCGGTGGCAGATATCAGGAGGTTCTGATGGATGAGGCACTGCATATGTCTGTGAACACAGGGGAGCGTATCGTATCCATTGAGAGACTGAGTCGCGGGACACTGGAGCAGATTTATTTTGCCCTTCGTATGGCAGCAGGAGAGCTTTTCTGCAAAGAGGAACCGTTCCCTGTGATCCTTGATGATGTATTTGGCATGTATGATGAAGAACGTCTTGCAGCGGCTCTCAGATGGCTGCATAAAGAAAACAGACAGGTGATCATAAGTACCTGCCATAAAAGAGAAATGGAGATCCTGGATAAAGAGAGGATTCCCTATCAGAAGCTTCCTATGTGAGCTTTTGCAGGAAGATTTCAGCATAAAGATCAAAAGCAAAGCAGACAGCAGATGCGGATCATGGATATCCGTCTGTTACAGAAATATAAAGCGGCTGCGCTTTCTGAGAGACTGTTATATCGTTCTCAGAAGGTGCAGCCGCTTTGCGTGCATTATGATTTATTTATTTCTCATGCTGGCTCATGTAATTTGTTACGCAGCGTTTGATTCTGTCTACCGGATTCAGAAGGTGGCTGACAGAGTTATCATGGTTCAGCGTATCAATGATCAGAGCAATATATTTGCTCATATCGCAGCTGATGTAGTATGGCTTCTCAAGAAGCTCCGGTGACTGATAAACCAGGTTAGTAGTAAGAAGCTTGTCGAAGTAGCCCTTCTTGTAAGCATCGTCAAATTTATCAAGACCATCGGTAAAGAATCCGAAGGTAGAGCAGATGTAAACTCTGCCTGCTCCTTTCTCTTTCAGGAGAGACGCGATCTTAATGATCGTATCACCGGAGGAGATCATATCATCGATCAGGATCATATCCTTGCCCTCGATCTTTGGTCCGAGGAATTCGTATGCTGCGATCGGGTGACGGCCGTTTACATATCTTGAGTAATCCAGACGTTTATAGTACATACCCATATCAACACCGAGGACATTGGCGAGATAGATCGCACGGTTCATGCTTCCTTCGTCCGGGCTGATCGTCATGAAATGATCCTTATCGATATGGAGTCCCTTTTCATTATTAAGAAGAGCCTTGATGAACTGGTAGGATGGCTGTACAGTCTCAAAACCATGAAGAGGAGTCGCATTCTGTACACGGGAATCATGTGCATCAAAGGTGATGATATTTTCAACACCCATATCGATCAGCTCATGAAGTGCATTGGCACAGTCAAGAGACTCTCTTCCGACACGTTTGTCCTGGCGGCTCTCATAGAGATATGGCATGATCACGTTGACTCTGCGGGCTTTTCCGCCTACAGCGGCGATAACACGCTTCATATCCTGGAAGTGATCATCCGGGGACATAAGATTCGTGTAAGGTCCGATCGGATAGGATAAGCTGTAATTTGTCACATCTACCATTACGTAGATATCATCACCGCGGACAGATTCGTTGATGGTACATTTACCCTCACCGGAGCCGAAACGTGGAGTCTTGGCTTCAATAATGTAAGAATCGCGCTTGTATCCCTCGAATGCAAAGGAGTCCATTCCAGGATACTGTCTTTCGGCACGCCATTTGACCAGCCAGTCATTCACCTTCGCGCCTAATGAGCTGCAGCTCTGAAGGGGAATCAGTCCAAGTCTTCCTACCGGGAGTGTGGAAAAATCTTTTGTATTTACCTGTGCCATTTTAATTTCCTCCTAAAAATATTTTCTGTATACGGATGTCCTTCCCGATCAACGATATCATCTGATAGTTGCTGGCAATTCGGGAAAATGTTCTCTCGGAATAGGTATCCGAGAAATTTTTGAGCGTCAGATTCGTGGAAATGATCGTGGATTTCCTGCGCATGATCCGCTCATTGAGACAGAGAAAAAGCTGTGAAGATACGAAACTGTTGGTAAGCTCTGTTCCCAGGTCATCAATGATCAGAAGATCACAATCATAGATCAGTTCCTCGTCTGTGCCGGTATCTTTTCGGGAAAAAGAATTCGCAGCCATCATATCAAAAAGATCGTAGGCTGAAAAGTACAGAACACAGTGGGTGGATCTGAGAAGCTCCCGTGCGATGCAGTGTGAAAGAAAGGTTTTTCCCACACCGGTATCACCATATAAAAACAGGTTTTCAAATTTATGGTCGAAGTTCTGCACAAAGCGTTGTGCAGTATCATAGGCCCGTCTGGCTGTTTCCAGGGCAGACAGTCCCGTGGCTTCGTTTTTTATTGTAGCAGAATAATAGTCAAATGAAAAGCTGTCAAAATTCTCTTTTTCGAGAATTTCATTCAGATTGGACTGTGCATAAAGCAGCTCGATCTCAGCTTTTTTAAAACAGGTGCATTTCCGGCTGCCGATATAGCCGGTATCCTGGCAGTCAGGGCAGGTGTAAGGCATCTCCAGATAGTCTCCGGGAAAGCCGTTTGCAACAAGAAGGGTGATCCGTTCATCGGAAAGCTCCTGAATGGCTGCCTTCAGATCTGAAGTTCCCTTTTCTTCGCCGTTTAAAAGACGTCGGACTTTGTCGGCACTTAAAGTTGCCACCTCGTCATCGATCTCTTTCAGACGGGGAATCTTTCCGTAGGCTTCGGCTGTGTGTTCCTCCAGAATGCGGTGATTCTGTGCCTGCCGGCGGCTGTATTCTCTCATTATAGTATCATATTGAAAATTCTGTAAAGGCATAAAGCGCTCCTTCCAGTTTCTGTTACTGATTATTTAAAAGACGTTTCTCATATTCCGCAAAATCATAATCACGCTGGTGGAAATTATTGAAGCGGTTGCTATTCTGAGGCTGGGTCTGGGGTTGCTTCTTCCTGGAAACAGATTTCTCAAGCTGGCGTTTTTTGTGTGCGGCATCCAGAAGCCGGATATCCTCCAGCGTATGTACGTTTTTCTTTTTCCAGCCGGAGAGGATCTTATCCGCATACTGGAAACTGGGCTGTCCGGTGGAAAGGACAGTACGGCTGCAGGCTTCCTGGATCAGCTCCAGATCAAAACCGTAGGTCTTGCGCCAGGTATCAATGTAAGTGATCTCGTTATCAACAGGGTTGCGGCCGCTGATCCCCATAGCCTTCAGGATCGTGTAATAATCCTTGGAAAAACGGGAGCTGGCATCCCGTGCCATCTCGACGGTGGTGATGCCGTCTTTTGCCCAGGCGAGTGCAACTGTTTCAATATAACGCATACTCTTGCGGCCTCTGGAAACACAGTATTCCACCAGATATTCGATGAGATCCGCAGACATATGGAGCTCATCATAGAAAAAAAGGATCTTCTGCATTTCTGTAGGCGTCAGTGTTTTGGTCAGATACTGCTCTGTGATATAGAGAAGCTGACTGATCTCTTCGTTTTGCTTAAGTTCTCTGATCCGGTCAGGAGTGAGACTGAGAATGTAATCAGCGGAGCTCGGGACTCCCGGATCCGTGTTTCCGGAAGCGGAAGCAGAATTGCCGGAACCGGTGAAAGTATCCATGGAAGCGCTGCTCTCTCTATGACCGGTATCAGCAAAAGGTTCCAGCAAAGTGATCCCGGAAAGCTTCTGATCTGCAGTATAGGCTAATGCGATCAGTTTCTCACCTTCCCAGTATTTCAGTGCACGGGAAATATCTCTTTCCGTACAGAAAAGGCTGTCTGCCATATGCTCCAGGCTGAAAGAAGAAGGAGTGGCAGATACCATCCGGAGAAGGTAGATATATACCTTTACGAACTCCCCGTTGGCACGAGGCATGAAATTGTCAATAAAGCGATTGGAAAGAATCGTTACCCCCAGTTCAGAGGAATTCTGAAGTGAAATCAGGCTCATGATCAGCAGCTCCCTTTCTAAAATACAGCAGATATTTCAGGTGATATCCCAAAGTCCGCCATGCTAAAAAGGATTATAGCACAACCGCTTTTACTTGAGAATAGTCTATTTTCACAGAAGTTGTGCACCAATTTCCATGTGGAAAATGTGGATAGTGTGGAAAACTTTGAGGATAACATTATCAGCAACTAACAAAAACCTTAATTTTGTAAGAAAAATGCGGTATTTGTTGGATTTGGCTGTTGAATTATGTCAAGTAGGTTATACACAAAAAAATCCACATGCCAGGCACGTCTGAAATGTGCATAAGCATGTGGATAATGTGGATAATTATTTTCCGAGAAGGTGTTCTCCAATGTTTACAACGTCTCCGGCGCCCATAGTTATCAACAGATCACCATGTGCACAACTTTTTAAGAGGAAGCTCTCGATCTCATCAAAAGTCGGGAAATATTCGCAGGGGGTTCCAAGTTCCTGGATCTGTTTCTGGAGATCCTGGGAAGAAATACCAAGATTGTCTGTTTCTCGTGCGGCATAAATATCAGCCAGTACAACATGATCGGCCAGAGTCAGCGCTTTTGCAAATTCCGGAAGAAGAGCTTTGGTACGTGTGTAGGTATGAGGCTGGAATACACACCATACCTTCTGATGCGGATAATTCTTTGCAGCATGAAGGGTTGCCTCGATCTCGGTTGGATGATGAGCGTAATCATCAATGATGGTGACACCGCCGATCTCGCCTTTATACTGGAAACGACGGTCTGTACCGGTAAAGCTTCCGAGACCTTTGACGATCACATCATCCGGAAGGTCCAGAAGGCGTCCTATGGCAATAGCAGCCAGCGCATTGGATACATTGTGGATGCCCGGTACACGAAGGTAATAGCTGCCGATCTTTTTGCCCCGGAAGAGAACGGAGAAGGAAGGATGTCCGTATTTATCCCAGGTAATGTCTGCCGCGGTGTAATCGGCATCGTGCTCCAGACCATAGGTAAGAACAGTGCATGGAAGCTCCCGGGTGATCGTCTCATACTCCGGTGTGTCGGCGTTGATGATCAGAGTACCGTCAGCAGGGAGAAGCTCTGCAAATTTCCGGAAGGAATGGCGGATGTCATCGATGTCCTTGAAGAAATCCAGATGATCGGCATCCATGTTCAGGATCACACTGATCTTAGGGAAGAAGCTTAAAAAGCTGTTGGTGTATTCGCATGCCTCTGTGATAAAGGTCTCAGAATTTCCAACGCGGATATTTCCGTGGATAGCAGGAAGGATTCCGCCAACACTGATGGTAGGATCACAGTCACCCTCAAGAAGGATATGAGAAACCATGGAAGTAGTAGTGGTTTTTCCGTGGGTTCCGGAAATTGCGATCGGTGTATCGTAGTTCCGCATGATCTGTCCCAGAAGCTCTGCGCGGGTGAGCATTGGAAGCCCTTTTTCTTTCACACAGGCAAATTCCGGGTTGTCCGGGTGGATCGCTGCTGTATAGACAACCACATCTACATCATCCTTGATGTTGGAAGCACGCTGTCCGTAATAGATCACAGCGCCACGTTCTTCCAGTGTGCGGGTCAGCGGGCTGGATTTGGCATCGGAACCGGAAATCCGGAAATTTTCTTCCAGAAGGATCTCGGCAAGGCCGCTCATGCTGATGCCTCCGATCCCGATGAAATGAATATGGAGCGGTTTATGAAAGTCTATCTGATACATAATAATCTCCTTATATATATGTTATTTTCGTAGCTCTTTTGTCTGTTTTATTATAACGCCAACAGAAACAATTGAAAAGTGGTTCTTTTGGCTAAAAAAGCGGTTTTTTCCGGAATATAAAAGTAACCAGAAAATAACATCGAAAAATGTTGAAAATTACCAGAGGAATGAAAAAAATGATGAGTCTTACCAATTTATAATATACAATAGCGATAAAAAAAGTAAAATACAGCTAAAATAATTGTAAAAAATGTTCACTAACACAGTAAAGTATGCTATAATGGAATAATCATAACATACAAGAGGTGATCGCATGATTAAGAAAGAGATGATTGCCATGCTCTTGGCCGGTGGGCAAGGCAGCAGGTTAGGAGTTTTGACAGAAAAGGTTGCAAAGCCGGCAGTCGCTTTTGGTGGTAAATATCGTATCATCGATTTTCCACTGAGCAATTGTATTAACTCGGGAATTGACACGGTGGGTGTGCTGACACAGTACCAGCCTCTCCGCCTGAATACACATATCGGTATCGGTATTCCGTGGGATCTTGACCGCAATGAAGGCGGTGTCACAGTCCTTCCTCCGTATGAGAAGAGCACAAGCAGTGAATGGTACACAGGAACTGCCAATGCGATCTATCAGAATCTGGCTTATATGGAGCAGTATAACCCGGATTATGTACTGATCCTTTCCGGTGATCATATCTATAAGATGGATTACGAAGTGATGCTGGATTTCCACAAGGCGAACAAGGCAGATATTACAATTGCGTGTATGCCGGTTCCCATTGAGGAAGCCAGCCGTTTTGGTATTATGGTTACTGATGAGAGCAGCCGTATTACTGAGTTTGAGGAGAAACCGGAGCATCCAAGCAGCAATCTTGCATCCATGGGTATCTATATTTTCTCATGGCCGGTTCTTAAGGAAGCACTGATCGCCCTGAAGGATCAGAATGGCTGCGACTTCGGTAAACATATCCTTCCGTACTGTAAAGAGAAAGGACAGCGCCTTTTTGCTTACGAGTACAACGGCTATTGGAAAGATGTAGGAACTCTTGGTTCTTACTGGGAAGCAAATATGGAGCTGATCGATATCATTCCGGAGTTTAATCTTTATGAGGAATTCTGGAGGATATACACCAAGGGAGATGTGATCCCGCCACAGTATATTTCCGCAGATGCAGTTGTGGACAAGTGTATCATCGGTGAGGGAACAGAAATCTATGGTGAAGTACATAATTCAGTGATCGGTCCGAATGTTATCATCGGCAAGGGCAGTGTGATACGTGATTCTATTATCATGAAGAATACAGCAGTTGGTGAGAATGTTGTTATGGATAAAGCTATCGTGGCAGAAGATGTTGTCATCGGAAATAATGTTGTGATCGGATGCGGCGAGGAAGTGCCGAATGTTCTGAAACCGGCTGTATATTCCTTTGGACTTGTGGCTATCGGCGAAAACAGCGTGATTCCGGACAGTGTCAAAATCGGTAAGAATACCGCTATCGCCGGTGTTACAACAAAAGAAGACTACCCTGACGGAGAACTGGCAGCCGGCCAGGTAATTGCAGCAAAGGACGGTGGGAAAGAATGAGAGCGATAGGTATTATTTTGGCAGGCGGTAATAATAACCGCATGAGAGAATTATCAAACAAAAGAGCAATCGCGGCAATGCCTATTGCAGGAAGTTACCGCGCGATCGACTTTGCCCTCAGCAACATGGCAAATTCACATATCCAGAAGGTTGCTGTGCTGACACAGTATAATGCCCGTTCCCTTAACGAGCATTTGAGTTCATCCAAATGGTGGGATTTCGGAAGAAAACAGGGAGGACTTTATGTCTTTACTCCAACCATTACCAGAGACAACAGCTTATGGTATCAGGGTACTGCAGATGCTATCTATCAGAACCTGAGCTTTTTAAAGAACAGTCATGAACCCTATGTGGTGATCGCTTCCGGTGATGGAATCTACAAGCTGGATTACAATAAAGTCCTGGAGTATCATATCGCAAAGCGGGCAGATGTTACCGTTGTATGTACTACATGCAAGGATCAGAGCCAGGTTGAAAGATTTGGTGTTCTCCGCATGAATGAGGACTGTCGGATCGAGGAATTTGAAGAGAAACCGATCGTTTCCTCCTATAATACAGTATCTACTGGTATCTATGTCATCCGAAGAAGGCAGCTGATTGAACTGATCGAGCGTGCTGCCCAGGAAGGAAGGCATGATTTTGTAAATGATATTCTTATCCGTTACAAAAATCTGAAGAGGATTTACGGATATAAGATCGATAACTACTGGAATAATATCTCTACTGCAGAGGCTTATTATCAGACAAACATGGATTTCCTGAAACCGGAAATCAGGAACTATTTCTTCAAACAGGAGCCGGCGATCAAGACCAAGATCGCAGATGTACCTCCTGCTAAGTACAATCCGGGTGCAACTGTGAAGAACAGTCTGGTATCCAGCGGATGTATCATCAACGGAACCGTGGAGAACTCTGTTCTGTTCCGTGATGTATTTGTAGGAAATAACTGTGTGATCAAAAACTCTGTGATCCTTAATGACGTATATCTTGGAGATAATACGCATATTGAGAATTGCATTGTTGAGAGCCGGGATACCATCCGGGCGAATTCATATTACAGCGGCGAAGAAGGAGAAGTGAAGATCGTCGTAGAGAAAAACGAACGCTACGTATTATAAATGCAGAAGATCAGATTTCCGCAGATACGGTTAGCGAAATGAAAGGGGCAAGTAGCAATGAATATTACAGATGTACGTGTGAGGAAGGTAGCGAAAGAAGGGAAAATGAAGGCCGTTGTGTCTGTCACAATAGATGATGAGTTTGTGGTACATGACATCAAAGTGATCGAAGGCGAGAAGGGGCTGTTCATCGCAATGCCAAGCCGTAAGGCAAGCGACGGTGAATATCGTGACATCGCTCATCCGATCAATTCAGCAACAAGAGAGCAGATCCAGACGATCATCCTGGACAAGTATCAGGAAGTAATGGCTGAGGAAGCTGAGAATGAGGTTCTTATGGAGGCTGCGGAGTAAGAGAAGCAGCTTCAGGGGGGATTACATCAGAGAAGTATTCTCGTAGCTGATGATTTTTGAATTGGAACAGCATAGAATAAAAACTGCCGTTTTACAGATAAATCTGTGAGAGGGCAGTTTTTTCATGCTCCGGAAAACAAAAAAACGCTTTCCAGTTCATAAATATTTAAATTATTACGTATTTGTTACAAAAATAAAATAAAATTGTTGCTTTCTATGAAAAATGTGTTATACTAGAACCCATGAAAGGACGAAAGGTGTTTATATGAAGAATAGAAAAGTTTTCACATTACTGCTTACGGGTATGCTCACTCTTTCCATGGGAAACCCCGTATATGCATCAGGTACAGACGCTGCGATCGCAGAGGCACAGGCGGAGAAACAGGCCGCTGAAGAGGGTCTTGCACAGGTACAGAGCAGCATCGGCACACTGGAGAGCAAGAAGCAGGAGCTGGAGAGCTATCTGGCTGATTTAAACGCACAGTATGAGGATCTTACCAACAGCATTTCTGAGCTTAGTATCCAGGCTGCTGAGAAGGAAGATGAATTAAATAACGTAAAAAAAGAACTGAAAAAAGCGAAAAAGGCATCTGCAGATCAGTATGAATCCATGAAGCTTCGAATCGCATATATGTATGAGAATGCCGGGACTTCCGCACTGGAGACACTGCTTTCTTCCGAGAGCCTTGCAGAATTCCTCAATCGCGCAGAGAATGCGATCCAGATTTCTACATACGACAGAGACATGCTGGATAAATATGTGAGTCTTCAGAAGAATATCCAGGAGAATGAGAAAAAGGTTGAAACGGAGTCCGCAGAGATCGATGAACTGATGACGGAGCGTGCAGCCAAACAGCAGGAAGTGCAGTCCATGGCTTCCAGCACAAGCGATGATATTAACTCTTATGTAAACCAGATCAGCGCCAGCCAGGAAGAGGCTCAGCAGCTGATGGCAGATATCAGTAATGCAGACAGCAGTATTACCGCTCTGGTACAGCAGGCAGAGGCGGAGAAGGCTGCAGAAGAGAAAGCTAGGGCTGAAGCGGCAGCAGAGGCTGAGAGACAGGCAGCAGAGGCTGCAGCCCGGGAAGAGGCCGATCAGGATAACGAGGGCAGTGAAGAGGCTGATTCTGACGATGATTACGGCTATGATCCGGAGGAGGATACAACTGAGTCTTCCAGCAGCTCTACAAGTACAGACATTGTTGTAGAAGAGGAAGAGGAAGCAGATGATGTACAGTCCGGAAGTTCCGAAGATGTTTCCGAGGACAGCTCCCAGGAGGAGGTTTCCAATGATGAGACAGCTTCCGGGGAGACGGAAGATGCCTCTGCGGATACGTCCGATTCCGGTTCTTCCAGTCAGGGAACATATCTTGGAAACTTTACACTGACCGCATACTGCAATTGTGCACAGTGCTGCGGTACAGCCGGTAATCTTACCGCCAGCGGAACAGTTCCGACAGCAGGACGTACCGTTGCTATGGCAGGTGTTCCGTTTGGTACCAAGCTTCTGATCAACGGCACTGTTTATACGGTAGAGGATCTGGGAACTCCTTACGGACATGTGGATATCTACTGTGGAAGCCATTCTGAGGCATTAAGCTTCGGACTTCAGTCAGCAGATGTATATCAGGTGGGCTGATCCGGAAGACTATCAGGAAAAATCAACAATAAATAAGCACAGCGCTGCATGATCACAGGAAGATCTTTGCAGCGCTGTTTTGCGTGATACAGATATGTTTCTATGAAAAACATCCGGAAAATATGCCGTGTGGAAATTACGTTGTTTCCGATGATACGGAAATTTTACAGATACGGCGTACCCGGGATCTCCGGATAGGTTCCCATACCGATGAGAAGCTCAAGGCCTGTCTGACGGCCTTCCAGTACAGCAGCTTTTACAGCACTGGCATCACCGGAGATGGCGATGATCACTTCGTTGGAATGACTGGTACCGATATTCGGAGTCATATATTGTGTAATGGATACTGCTGCGGATTTCACGGCATTATCTGCCATCACAAGACCGATAGCAGCCGGAGAACCTGCCATGAAACCAAATGCTTCACCCAGAGGTGTGCCGAAGGCTTTATGGATAGCAGGACCTGCACTTGCGGAAAAAGCAAACTCCAGGTGGCCGGATTCGCTGATGTAGACCTCACCTGCATATTTGTTAGTCAGTTCCAGAGCCAGAGAAATGGCGTGACGCACGTCGGATACATCATTTCCGCCAAGGACGATATAGTTTCCGTGACCGCCCCAGCCCTTGGTATCTCTTGGAAGTTCAATGGAAAGGACTTCTGTATTTGTGGCTTTTACTGCATCGTCAATAGCTGTGATCTGGCCGGCAGCGCCTGTTCGGGAACTGAAAAGCCCCAGACAGTGGTATTGGGTACCTACGTTCATCTCTTTAAGCAGAGAATCATCAACTCCGGAGATCACGAGTCCGATTGTGTCAAGAACTGCGGTCCCTACAAATTCGGTCCGTGTGCAGTTGGTGCTGATGTTATGAATATCGTGTATATCCATGTGGAAAAATCCCCCTTTTGCTGAAAACTCATTGGTTTCAGTATAGCATCAGAGGGAGAAATTTGAAAGTGAAAATTGGCAATATTATTTACAAATGACAGGTTTGCGTTACTGTTCACTGGTAATGTCCCGCGAGGTGTTTTTTGTGAGCGAAGGTCACAGAAAACCCGAGACATACCGCGCGAATTTATGCGATCAGCATAAATTCTGTGCATCGCGAAGCGTGTTACTGAGAACGGAGTGAACAGTGACAGGTTTGCGTATGGCAGACGGTATTATGAAAAACGTAAACTTAAAAATGTAATTGAGTTGACAATCGAATCCTGTTATGTTAAATTGTTAACAGCAAAAGAGCGGATATTATTTATAAAGGACAGGAATGATCTTCCGCCAGGAAAAGCAGAAAAGGAAAGAGAGGATACAGATTATTATGACAACAGTGGCAGCAGGCAGAAGCAAGACGTATGATCTTGTTTACATTGCAGTTTTTGCGGTAGTGATGGCAGTTTGCTCATGGATTTCCATTCCGGCGCAGGTACCGTTTACCCTGCAGACATTCGGAGTATTCATGGCAGTAGGCGTACTTGGAGGTAAAAGAGGAACGATGGCAGTTCTGGTTTACGTTCTTCTTGGAGCAGTAGGAGTTCCGGTTTTTGCGGGATTTTCCGGAGGCATTGGAGCTCTTCTCGGAAATGCAGGTGGATATATCGTTGGATTTATCTTTTCAGCACTTGTTATGTGGGCATTTGAGCGCATTTTTGGCAGAAAGCCGGTCGTTCAGATCATTTCCATGGTCGTTGGACTGATCGTATGCTATGCCTTTGGAACCGTATGGTTTATGTTTGCTTACACAAGAAGCACAGGTCCGGTAGGTCTTATGGCAGTTCTTGGCTGGTGTGTAATCCCGTTTATCATTCCGGATCTTATCAAGATCGCACTGGCTTATGTTTTATCAGGAAAGGTACGTAAATATGCAAGATAAAAGCAGTGCTGCGGCATATGCTTCTGATGAGGGCACAGAGGAAATGGTCATTCCGCTGCGCCCTCATCATGGTATGTGCCTGGCGTATTTTAAGGGAGAAGGCTACAGTAACGGTTTTACTGCACATATGTCTGAGATGCTGAAGATTTTTCTGGAGGGAAAGAAAATAAGGCTTCATGTGGATACGGATGAGATCTGCTCTGCCTGTCCGAATAATCGGGGCGGACATTGCGAAGCCGGAGATAAAGTGGCAGAATATGACAATGCCGTGCTGGAAAAATGTGGACTGAAGGCCGGACAGACATTGTACTTCAGCGAGTTTACAAAAAAAGTCCAGGAAAAAATCCTTGCGATAGATAAACGTAAGAAAATCTGTGGAAAATGCCAGTGGAACAGTATCTGCGAAAAACAGAAGAGCCGCTGGGCATAAAAGAAAGAAAAAATATAGAAATATAAAAAGTATATGATCTGAGAATGCCGGAGGAAATGGCAATGTCTGTTGCATTTCCTGAAATGACGTCTTGGAATATATACTTTTTTTATTTTAAATTATCAGATAATAATGCAAAAATATTTTGAAAACAATTTTTAGTTGAGAAAAAAATAACAATAACCGTGAGGCTTTTTTGCCAGATATGTATAGACAAATAATTCCGGTATTGATAAAATAACGATATGTTAGTTTGAACAAACTAAAGTGTGCTTGATAGAGCACTTCTGCAGAAGCTGATATATGTTGAATATCCTGCGGAAGAAATTTCAATTAACCAGAGTAGCTGTAAGGTCATGATCTGGTATAAAGTTGTGTAATATAAAAGACACAGAGGAGGACAGGTATGCATAAGTGGAAGCTTTTTAAGAAGTCAGCTGCGCTCGTACTGAGCTCAGCGGTGATCGCGTCAGGAGTGCCGGTAACGGCAATGGCGTCTGAGGCGGAAGTTTTTAGTGACGTGTCAGGAGAAACACAAGGAGAGACAGCACAGGAAGAAGGAGAGAACGAGGATCAGGAGTCTGTTTCCCAGGATCAGCCGGAAGTTGGTGAAGCTGATATTCAGTCGGAAGAGCCAGAAGAAAGTGATGCAGAAGCTATTCAGGAAGAAGTAGCAGAAATTTCAGCAGAAGAGATTCAACAGGAAGAGGAAGAGCAGATCCAGGAGGATACAAAAGAGGTATTCGGTGATGGAGAAGGATTTATGGCAGAAGCAGGCGAGGTCCTTCAGGATGCTTCTGAGATCACTGTTGCAGGAGTGAAATATCTCTGGTCCATGCAGCCGGCAGAGGGATATACACAGATAGGTACAACAGGCGTTTATGTAAAAGCGGCAGACGGGCAGACAGCTCTGACCGGAAAGCTGTACGGAACGACAACCTTAAGTTATTCGGAATTTTATGCCGGCGATACCACTCAGGAGAGCTATGACGCTATCACTTCGGCAACAACGAGTAAAAATCAGATTTTTACCAATGAGGACAGCACAGAAGTAACCTCTTCAGGATATCAGATCCAGGGTGTGAAGAATGTAAGTGTTGCAGTGGACGCAGAAACTTATGTAGATGCACAGGTGCTGAAAGCTGCTTCCAAGCTTCCGAAAAAGGGTGTCTATACAGAGGCAGCAGATATTACGCTGAATGAAGCACCGTCACAGGAAACAGGACAGTATAAAACACTGAATACAGACGGAACATACAGTGCAACAAAATTCGATGTAAAGGCAACGGTCACAGATGCATCTGCCCAGATCCAGGCACCGTCGATCTGGGGCGATTACATGCTGGTGGTAAAAGAAGTCGGCACAAAATATCTCCGCAATTCCAGACAGGGTGATTTTGCCGTAGGTGGAAATACACTGGGAGTAATCCTTGAAACTGCCAGCGGTAAGAAGGTAGGACTTCGTCATACCTATGAAATCTGGGTACAGCCTTACGAACTTGCATTTTCAGCAGGATCCGGGCTTATCGGGGAAAAAATATCAAAGGTGACTTATATTACTCCGGACGGCTCCTATGTATATGAGTTTGGAGACAAAGCGCCTCTTGTAAAAAAACAGCCTGAAGCAGGAATGAAGGTACAGGCGGCTTTTGTGAAAGAAAATACAACCCAGGTTAAAGTTGATGACCTTGACAAATATGAAAACCCTAAGGTTTCCGTATACTATACAACAGGAAGGGGCCATGGTAAAAAAACAACATATGTTGTAGATCATGCAGCGGCAGAGAACGGGGTGGTAACCTTTGACAGCAGTGTAGCCAGGGCCGGGGATGAAATCTACACGGTTATGATCTCAAGCGACAATTATGTGGATATGACAAAAAATATCACACTGACAGGCCAGCCGATCACGGTTTCCAATGTTTCCTATTACTGGGTAAAGGGAGCAGTGGATGGATATACACAAATTCCGGGAACGGATATTTATTATAAGGCGGCAAATGGACATCAGGCACTGACAGGAACACTTTACGGTACGGCATCTCTGTCATACGAGGAATTTTATGCAGGAGATGCAACGAGCCGCAAATATGATTCCGTTACATCTGCCACAACCAGAAAAAGCACTGCTTTCGGAAATGCAGATGTTCAGAATCTGACAGAAAATGGTTATGAGATCGCAGGAGTAAAAAAGGTTAGTGTAGCTACAGATGCAAAAACGTATGTAGAGGCGCGGATCCTTTCAGAAGCGGGAGAACTTCCGGAAAGCGGAGCATATATAGAAGCAGCAGGGATCACCCTTGGACGTACTCCGGCGGTAGAGCCTGGGCAGTATAAAACATTGAATGCAGATGGAACATACAGTGCTACAAAATTTAATGTAAAGGCAACTGTGACAGATGCGGAGGCAACACTCAATACATCTTCTCGTTGGGGAGATTATGAGATCAAAGTAAAAGAAACCAGCACAAAATATCTCCGCGACACAAAGAGTGATGCTGGTTTTGCAGTTAACTCCGGGATCCAGGGAATGATCCTGGAAACAACAGATGGCGGAAAATATGGTATGCGTCATATGAACGAGATGTGGGTGAAGGTATATAAGGCTGCGTTTGCAAAAGATGCAGGTCTTGAAGGAAAAACCGTAAACAGGATCACGTATATTATGTCAGACGGTGCGTATGTATATGAATTTGCAGATGGTATTTATATCAAACCGCAGGCAACAGAAGAGATGGATGTTTCTCCGGAATTTACGGACAGCACCCATGTAAAGCTTGCAAATCTTGATAAATACAAAAATCCGAAGGTATCTGTTTTCTATACAACAGGTGTCGGACATGATTCACAGACAACATATCTTGTACAGGATGGTGTAGCCGCAGATGGAGTGGTTGCTTTGGATTCTGCTGTAGCGAGACCGGAAAATGAAACCTATACAGTAAGAGTCTCCAGTGATGATCACGCGGATGTTTCTGTTCAGCTGGTGTATGGAACAATTGCTTTTAAAGAAAATTCAGGAGTTCTTTATATCGGAAGCTCCAGACAGCTTGAAGCAACAGGCGAAAATTGCAAGGATGTAACATACGCTTCCGATAATGAAACGGTTGCATCTGTAGACGAGAACGGAAAAGTAACTGCAAAAGCAGCAGGAACAGCCGTGATCACAGCAACATCTGCAGCAGGAAAAACTGCACAGTACAAGCTTACTGTAAAAACGCCATCTGTAAAAATGAATGCATCAGCGAAAACGCTTTATGTAAAAGGATCTCCAGCTGAGGTGACGCTGAAAGCAACGACCGCAGGTGTTACCGGAAAAGTAACCTATACAAGCAGTAAACCATCTGTTGCAGCTGTAGCCGCAAATGGAAAGGTAACTGCAAAGGCGGCAGGAACAGCTGTGATCACAGCGAAATGCGGAAATTATAAAGCAACCTGCAAAATTACAGTTAAGAAGCCGTCTGTAAAAGCTTCGGCTTCAGCGAAAACTGTATTTGTGCGTGGAACAAGCCAGATCAAAGTGAAAAAAACAGGCGTTAGCGGAAAAGTTACTTATACAAGCAGTAATAAATCCGTTGCAGTGGTAAGCGCAGGCGGAAAAGTAACAGCAAAAAAAGCAGGAACAGCTACAATTACAGTAAAATGCGGAAGCTACAAAGCAACCTGCAAGATCACAGTGAAAAAAGGCAGCCTGAAGATTACATCCAAAACAGCTGTAAGTGTAAAAGCAAAGAAAACAACAGCCATCAAGGCAGCAGCCACTTCAAAGGCAAAGATCACCTACAGAAGCAGCAACACAAAAGTTGCTACTGTAAGCAGCAAAGGTGTTGTTAAAGGTGTGAAAAAAGGAAAAGCTGTTATCTATGTAAGCAGCAACGGAATCACAAAAAAGGTAACAGTTACAGTGAAATAAGCACATATTTCACCTGAATATATTTGATATGTTATAAAGAACCTTTCCCAAAACTGCTTCGGGTCTGCGAAAATGCACGCCCGAAGCAGGAAAAAAGAAAAAATTCGATTTTTTTGAAAAATTTTAATTTTTTCTATTGACAAAGTAAAGAAACTCTAATATAATAGCTCTTGCAGTTGAGCAATACATAAACAACTGAAACAGAATAACGAAGCGTGGCTCAGTTTGGTAGAGCGCTGCGTTCGGGACGCAGAGGTCGCAGGTTCAAATCCTGTCGCTTCGACTAACAGCTTGAGAATCCCTTGGTTGAGGGATTCTTTTTTTGTTTGTGAAAAATGAAGGAACGTATGTTTGTGTTACCTTGTGTTACCTCAATGAGAAAAGAAAGGAGAATCTTCTACATTTGCCAGGAAAAAAATAAAGATAAAGGTAATACATGGGAAAAGGTAAAGAAAAGCGAGAAATAAAATATAGATTAAGAGAAAGCCTTTGGTGAATGTCCCGAGCGTGAATCGCCAGGGGGTTTTTATATTTACAGATGAAAATATTCTTGAATGCTTTGAATAGTAGTGCTATAATACAAACATAAAGAACAACCGCCCACAAGGGGTTGACCTTATAAGAGAAGATTAGAAAATCCCACCCTGTACTCGGCCAAAGTTTTTGGGTGGTTTTTCTATGTAAAGAATTACTTACAAAACGTTAATACGAACGTAAGCAATGCTAGAATGAACATGCCAAAAGCCATAAGATCTTTGAAGTCAAAATGGTTGTCGTTCATCAGCACCACCTCCATCCTTTTTGGACTAGAGGTCAGCCACCCTGTAACACGATTGTTCCTGTACAGTGTAGCATATACGGAGAACCCTGACAAGCGCAAAATGTTCTAAGATAGTAATGCTTTTTTGACAAAAGCGAAAATTTTCCGCATATTTTAATTTCGCACCTGTCTGTTGATATTCTGTGTTGATGTACCGATTCTGGTATAGCCGTATTTTTCGACTAACAGCTTGAGAATCCCTTGGTTGAGGGATTCTTTTTTTGCGTTTGTACATCCTGGAGCTTTTTCACGTTGATGGAATGATTTCTCTTAAACTTCATATATATTAACGAAACCGAAATACCGGAGGGACGTGCGTTGGCTGGATATCAGCGTTTTGTTGCGTATGTGTACGAGTACCGGAAAGGAAAAAAAGACGGCAGCAGCGGTTATGTGAGGGTGGAGGCCAGAGATAGGAAATGCCGTGTGGAGGTTCATTTGCGCTGTGTTGGACTGGAGCCTGGAAGTCGGTGCAGAGTGTATGGGTTTGTGCGGCGGGAAGGGCTGATGGATGGTATTTTGATCGGAAGCTGTGTTACCGGGCAGGAGCGGATCGAGTGCGCGCTGGAGACGGATACAGGGGATATTGGAGGCATGGGAAAAAGTCTTCAGGAGCTTGGAGGACTGCTTCTGATCTCCGATGCCGGTGGATTCTGGGGAACAGAATGGGATGATCAGCCGATCCGGCCGGAGAATTTCCGCGAGTGGAAGAAAAAAGAAACGGAACCTCGGGAGGAAGCGGAGAAAACAGGAACGGAATATCAGGAGGCAGCGGAGAAAAAAGGCAGAGAGCGGGGAGAAAAGGAAGAAGAAAATCAAAAAGACGGAACCTTGCCAGAAGTGCAGGAATATCAGAAGAAGTCAGACAGGATCATGACGGTAGAGGAAGTTCAGGAGGAGGTATTGAAGGCATCGGAAACCGGAAACTCATATCAGGCTCCCGGTCCGCATCCGCCGGAATCACCGCGACCAGGTCATCCATCACCGCATCCGCCGAAACCACCGCGGCCAGGCCAGCCATCACCGCATCCGCCGGAACCACCGCGGCCAGGTCAGCCATCACCGCATCCGCCGGAACCACCGCGACCTGAGCCATCTCGTCCACTTCCGGGAATACCCTGTGATGATCCGTTTAACGACGGCTATTTCACAGACTGTCGCAAGATCAGACCATCGGACTGCAGTGCCTTATGCAGACAAAACGGCTGCTTCTGCAGCAACCGTTTTGTCATGTACGGATATCAGAATTTCGGCCATCTTCTGCTGTGCAGAAACCATCGGGGACAGTACATACTGGGGGTGCCCGGCGGATACAGCCAGCAGGAACGGTTTATGGCCAATATGTTTGGCTTTCCCTACTTTAAGGAATGTCCGGATATTCATATCCCAGGCGGAAAGGGAGGATACTGGTACTGTTTTATTAACATCTGATCAGAAAAATTTCGGCATCCATGCAGATAAGCAAACAGTTTTGCAAATCCGCAGATCACAGCTCCATACCACGAATTTCTACTACCGGGATCGTCTGAGACAGGATATCCCGGTAGTTTAGCATTTCTTTTTCGGAGCAGGCAGAGAATCCCGGCATCAGAACTCCGTCGGAATCTCGATAAGCCTGGAGATAATAAGCTTTTGCACCGCTTAACCACCGGCTGATCTCCTGAAAATCTTTTTCAGAATGAAGTTCCTTCACAACTGTTGTACGAAATTCATAATCAAGGTGTCCGTCCAGCAGCCATCCGGCAGTTTCCCGGATCCCATCCAGATCAGCATGTACACCGGTGAGCACATGATAGTTGGAAGGACAGGCTTTGATATCCATGGCAACCTTGTTGATCAGGTCAGCTGCTGCGAGATTTTTTACCACGGAGGGGCGGGAACCGTTGGTATCGAGCTTCACATCATAGCCTAGTTCCCTGATCCTGCCGAGAAATTCCGGCAGCTCCGGTGCAAGCGTGGGTTCACCGCCGGAAATGCAGACGCCATCCAGGATCCTCTTTCTTTTTTTCAGAAAAGCCAGGATTTCCTCCTGGGAATATTCAGGCTGGGTATCAGGCTCCATGACAAGAGCTCCGTTCTGGCAGAATGGGCAGCGGAAGTTGCAGCCGCCTAAGAATATGGTACAGGCTACTCTTCCCGGATAATCCAGCAGGGTTGTTTTGTTAAATCCACATATTTTCATAGGAAAATCCCCTTGTTTCTCTTATTTATGATACTACAAGCATACTCTCCCCCGAAAAAAGCCGCAAGCCTTTTTAACAGAATCAAGTAAGTTTCCTGCAAAGTTGCGAAAAGCAATAAGCAGGTTTGGGGGCTTGCTCATGGAAGAAAAAAAACATATAATTTATTCCAATAACAGTCCGATATTACAGATGAAAGGATGTTGACATGGCAAAACATACATTGTTGAGAAAACTGGAAAGCCTGTGGGGAATTCCCATTTTTTATGCAGATGAAGCAGGAGAAAATATCCGGAGTCTTGGGGTTTTTCCCGAAAAACAGAATCCGCTGACTGTATCAGAGGAATTGCGCCGGTCCCTGATCTGCCAGACAAAAGAACAGAATGTACCGACTATTTATAAGGCTTTTGATAAAATTTATTTCTTTTGTGTTCAGAGCGGCCAGGATTTCTATCTGTCAGGTCCGGTATGTGCAGAAGAGCTCAGCTATGTGGAAATACATCAGTTTTATAAGAAATATCACATGTCAATGAAGGAAGAACGCCATCCGGACAAAATGACACTGAACCGAATGTTGAATTTCGTAAGTTTTCTGTATGAGCTTTTGGAGGGAAAGGATATTCAGCCGGACGATCTTATGGAAAAAAATAATCTCATCGAGGAAAAAGAAGCTTGGGAGGAGGGGGAAACAGTTCGCATTGAACTGGACGACTCGGATGCGGCAGCCTACCATCATACATATATGGAAGAACGATATGTACTGGATAGCATACGTGAAGGAAATGTGGAAGAGGTTAATGAACGAGCCACGGCACTTTTGGAAAAAGGAGGGATCCTTTCCAGAAAACATTTTAATCATCAGAGGAATCTGGCTATTGTGACAACTACACTGGCAACAAGAGAAGCTATATCAGGAGGAGTTTCGCCGGCAGATGCATATCGTCTCAGTGATCATTTCATTAATCAGATCGATCAATGCCGGACTATGGAAGAAATGATCGAACTGAACCAAAGATGCTTTTATAAATTTACAAAGCTGGTAGCTGACACCAGAAAAACAAGAAGCTTTTCCAGCTATACAGAGCAGTGCAAGGATTATATTTCCCGGAATTATCACCATAAGATATATCTTGAGGATATCGCAGAGGCTATCGGGATCAGCCCGGGTCACCTTTCCAGAAGCTTCCGGCAGGATACGGGAGAGAAGATCGTGGATTATATCCGGAAATTTCGTGTAGAAAGAGCTGCCAATCTCCTGAAATATTCCGATGCGACCCTGTCAGAGATCAGTGATTATGTATGCTTCAATTCCCAGAGTCATTTTGGCAGTGTATTTAAAGAATATATGAAAATGACTCCCAGGCAGTACCGGGAAAAATATAAGCGTAAGGAATTTTATTCTTGAATAAGTTTATAAAACTATTAGAAATGTGTTGGGAAAATGATAAAAATATCAAAAAAATGATAACGAAAATCAAATAGCTTTGATTATAATATGCTTGTCGTTGAGACATACCTGATTGATCCGCCAGAAACAGGGCGCGCAGAAAAAATTTACATGTTCCTGAGTGGATCGTTAAATCAACATAAAAAAGGTGGAGGAAAAATGCAAAAGTTAAAACACGAACCGGCATATTATGAAACAACAAAGTTTAAATGGAGACAGCGTATCGGTTTTGGTATCAGTGATTATGCTTGTAATCTTGCTTACCTTCTTGCCAATACATATCTTCTCTTTTATTACACAAACTGCGCGGGACTTGCAGCCGGCGCTGTTGGATTTATGTTCGTTGTAACAAAATTCATCGATGCATTCACAGACTATATGGTAGGTGCAATGATCGACCGTACCGATACAAAAATGGGACGTTACCGTCCATGGATGCTTTATGGTGCACCGGTCCTTGCAGTTGGTATGGTTCTTCTGTTTTCCGTTCCGACAGGATGGAGCGCAGGTGCAAAGCTTGCATGGGCATACGTAACTTACGTTATCTTCTCATTTGGCTATACTCTGGTAAATATTCCGATGGCACCGATCGTATCTTCTCTGTCAGCATCCGCAACAGAGCGTACCAAGATTTCTACAACACGTACTGTATTTTCAAACCTTGGATCACTGACATCTTCCCTGTTCGTGCTTCCGATGGTATACTTCTTCTCCGGCTCCAAGGATGCAACTGGTGCAGCGCTGGCTACCGGATACCGTAACACAAACATTGTACTTGGAATCATCGTTATCATCATCATGGCAATCTGTGTATTCTCCATCGTGGAGATCAATCCTCCGACAAAGTCAGCAGGAAAGAGCTCTCTGATCAAGGATATCGGAAGTCTTGTAAAAAATAAATATTACATCATGTTCCTTGGCGAGGTATTTTTCCTCTTCCTTGGATATCTTTCCATGTATGGTGCAATGCAGTACTATTATACTTACATTGTTGGTGATGTAAGCGGAATGTCACTGGCACTTACTTTACTTACCTTGCTTGCAATCCCGACTATGATCCTTGCAGCTTATCTCAATGGTAAGGGAATTGCCAAGATCAAGCTGATCCAGTTTGGAGCGATCGTAGATATCGTTGGATATGCGATCCTGTTCTTCACATCTGACGGAACAATCGCAACAGCAGCACTTGGACTGATCGGACTTGGATTCGGTTTTCGTTCCAGTATGTTCTTCTCCATGATGCCTGATATCTTTGACTATACAGAGTGGCAGGTAGGAAGAAACCTTGGTGGAACACAGAATGCGATCCAGGGATTTGTAAACAAGGTTTCCTCAGCAGCAGCATCTGCTATCGTATCTGCTCTTCTTGTATGGGGTAACTACGATGCAGCAAAACTTGACAAGGCAATGGCAGATGGTATCAGCATTGCAAAGGAGTTCCCGCAGACACATACAGCGATCAATTTTGCATTCGGTGGTCTTGCACTGGTAGCTACAATACTTTCTATCGTTGTGCTGATCCCATATGATCTGGATAAAAAATATCCGCAGATCCGTGCAGAACTGAACCAGCGGAATAAAGAAAACGCATAAATTTAAATCGAACAAAAAAGAAAAAATAAGGAGCATCGAAAGGTGCTCCTTTCGATTATCAGAACATCTGTTTTATATAAGGAGGAAAATATTATGTGGAATTATGCCTATACAGTACCGGAAAACAAAAAAGTAAGAGTGATCGTACATACAGATTGCAAAAACGAGGCAGATGACCAGTATGCAGTAGCGCATCATCTCATGACACCAAGATTCGACGTAAAAGGCCTTGTTGCGGGGCATTTCTGGAAAAACCCGCAGCAGTACGGCGAGCTTGGTACTGCGCAGGCAAGCTACGATGAGATCATCAAAGTCATGGAGCTTATGGGGCTTAAAAATCAGTATCCGGTAAAGCTGGGTGCACCACGCGCCCTTGAAGATGAGAATACACCTATCGATTCCGAGGGTGCAAGATTCATCATCGAGGAAGCGATGAAGGAGGATAAAAGACCGTTGTACATTGCGTGCCAGGGTGCCATTACAGACGTTGCCTCCGCGCTTCTGATGAAACCGGAGATCGCAGAGCGCATGACAGTGATCTGGATCGGCGGAGCAGATTATCCAAAGGGCGGATTTGAGTTCAACCTGATGATGGATATCAACGCTGCAAACGTAGTATTTTCCTCCAAAGTGCCGGTATGGCAGGTGCCGATGAGTCTTTATAAAGTGATGGCTGTTTCTCTTGCAGAGCTTCAGCTGAAGGTACGCCCATGTGGAAAGATCGGAAAATATCTTTTTGAGCAGCTGGTGGATTTCAACCATGTAGCGGCCAAGTATGAAATGGACTGGCCGCAGGGCGAGATCTGGGGACTTGGTGATCAGGGAACCATCGCCGTTCTGATGGAAGAACTGGAAAAAGTAAGCTACGATATGGTATCTGCACCGAGAATCGCAGAGGATATGACATACATCCATGGACAGGACAACCGTGAGATCCGTGTTTACAAATATCTGGATGCAAGACTGACACTGGAAGATTTCTTTGCAAAGCTTGCTCTGAATTTTGGTGACGAGAAATAAAGCTTGAGGTAAAATGAAAATGAAAAATTATCTGGTTTTTGATGCAGGCGGAACATTTACGAAATATGCATTAATGAACGAAAATGCAGAAATTCTTGAAAAAGATAAGGTTCCCACACCGGACTATCATACAAAGACAAAAGAGGACTATTATGCAGTTCTGGACAGTGTTGTGGAGAAATACAAAAACCGCATTGAAGGTATTGCCATCAGCATGCCTGGTATGCTGGACAACAGGAATGGATATTGTGTAACAGCAGGATATCTTGCATATCTTGCAGGAAGTACTGTTGGCACAGAGCTTTCCCAGCGTTACGGAATTCCGGTTTCTGTGGAAAATGATGGAAAATGTGCGGCACTTGCCGAGTTCTGGAGAGGAAGTCTTAAGGACTGTACAAATGGGGCTGTTGTTGTTATCGGAACCGGTGTTGCAGGCGGGATCATCCTCAACGGAAAGCTTTTCCGCGGAAATCATTTTACCGCAGGCGAATACAGCTATATATGCACAGAGGCGAAGGGGCCGGCAGAGCTGGACAACTACTGGGGAATGAGCAGCGGTGCGGAAGGACTTGCAAAGACTGTTGCAAAGCATACAGGAGAGGACTGGCAGATTTACGATGGATTGAAGATATTCGGTCTGGCAAATGAAGGTGATGAGAAAGTTCTGGCAGGTCTGAGGGAGTTTACAGATCGTCTTGCAGTACAGATCTATAACCTGAATATCTATCTGGATCTGGACATCATTGCTATCGGCGGAGGCATCAGCCAGCAGCCGCTTCTGCATGAATATCTTCAGAAGAGCCTGGATGAAGTAATGAAGAATATTCCATTGCGAAAGATAACACCATATGTTCCGGAGCCGAAGATCACAAACTGTCAATTCTACAATGACGCAAATTTAATCGGTGCTTTATATCACTTCATGAACAAATAAGCGGTTATTCCGCTTATTTGTTCATGAGGAAGTAGCGAAGCGGATTCCGAATGTCCACTTACAGATAATAAGCGGTTATTCCGCTTATTTGTTCATGAGGAAGTAGCGAAGCGGATTCCGAATGTCCGCTTGCAGATAATAAGCGGTTATTCCGAATGTCCGCTTGAGTATATTACATAAGGAGGATTACAGAATGTCATTTCCAAAGAATTTTTTATGGGGCGGTGCAGTTGCTGCCAATCAGTGCGAGGGTGCATACAATGAAGACGGAAAGGGTTTATGCACACAGGATGTAACACCACACGGAATCGTAGGCCCCAGAACGGAAGAGCCTACACCGGATAACATGAAACTTATCGGAATCGATTTTTATCATCGTTATAAAGAAGATGTGAAATTATTTGCGGAGATGGGCTTCAAAGTATTCCGTACATCCATTGCATGGAGTCGTATTTTCCCTAACGGAGATGAGGAGACACCAAACGAAAAAGGTCTTCAGTTTTATGATGATCTTTTTGACGAATGCCATAAATATGGGATCGAGCCACTGGTAACGATCTCTCACTATGAAACACCGCTTCATCTTGCAAAAACCTACGATGGCTGGGTGAACAGAAAGATGATCGGTTTTTATGAGAGATATGTGAGAACTATTTTTGCAAGATACGGCAAGAAGGTTAAATACTGGCTGACATTTAATGAGATAAACTCTGTTCTCCATGAACCATTCTTAAGCGGTGGTATTTACACAGAAAAGGATAAGCTTTCCAAGCAGGATCTGTATCAGGCTGTTCATCATGAACTGGTCGCAAGTGCACTTGCAACAAAGATCGGACATGAGATGATGCCGGATGCAAAGATCGGCTGCATGATCTTGAGCATGCCGACTTATCCGCTGACCCCATGCCCGGACGATGTGATCAAGACTATGGAGAGTGTTCACAAGAACGATTTCTTCGGTGATGTACATGTCCGCGGATATTATCCGGGATATATGAAACGTTATTTCCGTGAAAATAACATTGAGATCAAATTTGAGCCAGGCGATGCGGAAATCCTTAAGAATACAGTAGATTTCGTTTCCTTCAGCTATTACATGAGTATCTGCGAGACAGCAGACCCAGCTCATGTAAAAGGAAAGGGTAATCTTATGGGCGGTGTTCCGAACCCATATCTGGAAGCATCTGACTGGGGATGGCAGATCGATCCGCAGGGTCTTCGCTATGTGCTGAATTACTACTGGGATCGTTATCAGAAACCGTTATTCATCGTTGAGAACGGACTGGGCGCAGTAGACAAGCTGGTGGAGAAGGATGGCGTTATGACCGTTGAGGATGATTACCGTATTGATTACCTGCAGAAACATCTCCTTCAGGTCGAAGAGGCTGTTGAGGACGGTGTAGATGTTATGGGCTACACCTCCTGGGGCTGTATTGACCTTGTCAGTGCATCTACAGCAGAACTGAAAAAACGCTACGGCTACATCTACGTGGACCGTAACGATGATGGAACAGGTACACTGAATCGTTATAAGAAGAAATCCTTCTACTGGTATAAAGATGTGATCGCTACCAATGGTGAGTCACTTCACAAATAATATGGCTGCTTGACTTTCTGGAAAAAAAGCAGATATAATGCACTCATTGACGCAGGCAACGGAGTTCGCGAGAGCTTCCTTTGTCTGCGTTTTTTTATGTTATAGAAAATTACTCCGTAATGTTCCTACTGTGTGCAAATATCTGTTTTACAGCAGATTGACATGGAATATCTGAAAAGTTATAATCGAACGTACAGAAGGCTGAGAGCAGTCTTGGTATGAACAGATAGAATCCCGGAGCTTTTTCCGGAATGTGAAGTTACAGGAGGAGTAAAAACGTGACAGATCAGGAACGTTTTATGAAAGAGGCGATCCGCCAGGCAAAAAAGGCCCGTGCATTGGAGGAAGTGCCAATCGGCTGTGTGATCGTGCATGAGGGAAAGATCATAGCCAGAGGCTACAATCGCCGCAATACAGACAAAAATACCTTATCTCATGCAGAGCTTAATGCTATCCGAAAGGCCAGTAAAAAGCTGGGAGACTGGCGTCTGGAGGGATGCACCATGTATGTAACGCTGGAGCCTTGTCAGATGTGTTCCGGTGCATTGGTACAGTCCAGGATCGATGAGGTGGTGATCGGCTGTATGAACCCGAAAGCAGGCTGTGCCGGATCTGTGATGAATCTTCTTCAGATCGAAGGCTTTAATCATCAGGTAAAGATCACAGAAGGGGTATTGGAAGAGGAATGCTCCGAAATGCTTTCCGCATTTTTCAGGGAACTGCGGGAGAAAAAGAAGCAGGCAAAAATCATGAGAGATTTACTCTTGACAGAATCCTGTGAAAATATCAAAATAAAATCATAAATGGATTTCACTATTACAGACAGAAAATCCATTCAGGCCAAACGAAAGTCGTTGACACAGGAACGACAGAAAATGGAGGAACAAAAAATGGAACTTGAAGCTTTAAGAAAAGACATGATAGCAGCAATGAAGGCCAAGGATAAGGTGACAAAGGAAGCAGTTTCTGCACTGATCGCAGCAGTAAAAAAAGCTGCCATTGATGAGGGATGCCGTGATGACATCAAAGGAGAGCTTGTAGACAAAGTTATCCTGAAAGAGCTGAAAACAGCAAAAGAGCAGATCGATACCTGTCCTGCAGAACGTACAGATCTGAAAGAAGAGTATCAGGCAAGATATGACATCATTGCGAAATATGCTCCGAAGCAGATGGATGAAGCAGAGATCAAGGCTTATATCGAGGAAAAATTTGCAGATGTTCTGGCAACAGGAAATAAAGGCCAGATCATGAAGGCAGTTATGGGAGATCTGAAGGGAAAGGCAGACGGCAAGCTGATCAATCAGGTAGTTGCCGGATATTGTAAATAACGCAATATATGTACACAGGAAAACGTCGGGAGCATTCGGAACAGCTTCCCGGCGTTTTTTTGCAGGGGCAGGTAAGGAGTAAATGCATAAAAAAATCCCGCCGGATCAGTCATAAATGACGAACCCGGCGGGAATGCTGTTTATATAGAGATCATATATTATAACCTTTTTTACGCGCGCCGCACCTCGGAATGGTCTCACAGACGTTACCTTTACAGTTAACTCAGCCCAGGCACCCTCACGGCACACAAGAGCTTCTGCTTAGTGCTGCTGCATTCCTGCCCTGACACGGTTCACAGATTCCTGTTGCGTAAGACCCAGACGTCAACGCCACTTATAAAGGGCTGCTCTGCAAGATACAAGCCTCAGATTGGCATCACCCCTGCTGTAGCGGATTGCAGGTACAGGGCACCGCTATCTCCCCGGCTGCGCGGAATTTAATTATAGACTCTTATGAATGATTTGTCAAGATGCGCCAGATCTGTTTTTATAAAAAGGAGCCCCTCAATAAAAAGGAGCCCCCGGATATTTCACGTATTCAGTTTTTGATTTCAGCATAAAGGCGCAGGTTTTAAAATAGAGACATCAGCTGAGAAGACTGAGGTGGCAGTTCTGAATACCGCCGTTTTTGGTGTTGCGAAGGGTGAAGCTGAATTGGATCTGAGAATGCTCTGTTTAGCCGGAATAT
Source organism: Blautia sp. NSJ-140 (assembly GCF_022868965.1). NCBI lineage: Bacteria > Bacillati > Bacillota > Clostridia > Lachnospirales > Lachnospiraceae > Blautia > Blautia sp. NSJ-140. The sequence continues at coordinate 98,488 of NZ_JALIFS010000014.1, forward strand.
TGCTGATCGAGATTTCATCGTATCCCAGATCCGTTCCGGATGTGGGCATATAAACGATCCGGTTTTTTTGGCTATTGTACACTGCCTGAAAATGCTTTATAATATTATATTGTGTAAAACTCTGTGAAAAGAGAGGATACAGTAGTTGTTCTGCAGAAATACGTCAGGTGGAATATCTGTCTTATATGCAGACAGCAACAAATAAAATGTGCACATAAGAGGGCACAGAATGGAGGACGCTATGATTAAAAGAATCGGTCTGCTGACAAGCGGTGGCGACTGCCAGGCACTGAACGCAACCATGAGAGGCGTTGTAAAGGGCCTGAGCAACAGCGTTGAGAACCTTGAGGTTTATGGATTTGATGACGGATATAAGGGACTGATCTACGGGAAATACCGTATGCTTACAGCCAGGGACTTTTCCGGGATCCTGACTCAGGGCGGAACTATTCTCGGAACATCCAGACAGCCGTTTAAACTGATGCGGGTTCCGGATGAGAAGGGACTGGACAAGGTTGAGGCAATGAAACAGACTTACTATAAGCTCTGTCTGGACTGTCTTGTGATCCTCGGCGGAAACGGAACGCAGAAAACAGCCAATCTTCTCCGCGAGGAAGGCCTGAATATCATCCATCTTCCGAAGACCATTGATAATGATATCTGGGGTACAGATATGACATTTGGTTTCCAGAGTGCTCTGGAGATCGCAACTAATGCCATTGACTGCATCCATACAACAGCTGCATCCCATGGACGTGTATTTATTGTCGAGATCATGGGACATAAGGTCGGAAGCCTTACACTGAATGCCGGTGTTGCAGGCGGAGCAGATGTGATCCTGATCCCGGAGATCCCATACGATATCAATAAGGTTGCGGAAGCCATCCAGAAGCGTAACAAGGCCGGCAAGCGTTTTACCATTCTTGCAGTAGCTGAGGGAGCTATCTCAAAAGAAGATGCAGAGCTTCCAAAGAAAAAATACAAAGAAAAGCTTGCGGAAAGAGCAAAGAAATATCCGTCTGTATCCTATGAGATCGCAGACCAGATCCAGAAGGTGACCGGAAGTGAGGTACGTATCACAGTTCCGGGACATATGCAGCGAGGCGGAGAGCCATGTGCATATGACCGCGTTCTTTCCACAAGGATCGGTGCCGGTGCAGCGCAGGCGATCATGGATGAGGAATACGGTGTTATGATCGGCGTCATCAATGGCAAGATCAAACGGGTTCCTCTTGCTGAATGTGCAGGCAAGCTGAAGATGGTATCTCCAAAGGATCAGCTTGTAAAAGCAGCCAAACAGATCGGAATCAGTTTTGGCGATTAATGAATTATGAGTCATCTGGCCGCCGCGGGAGTCTTTCCGCGGCGACTGTGGCGAAGAGAAGGAGAGTTTTATGAGTTATACTGCTCTTTACCGTAAATTTCGTCCCGACAATTTTGACGATGTAAAAGGACAGGATCATATTGTGACAACACTGACCAACCAGATCAAGGCGAACCGTATCGGACACGCATACCTGTTCTGCGGAACGCGTGGTACCGGAAAAACTACGGTTGCAAAGATCCTGGCGAAGGCAGTAAACTGTGAACATCCTGTAAATGGCAGCCCATGCAATGAATGTGCCATGTGCAAGGCCATTCAGGCGGGAACTGCCATGAATGTGATCGAGATCGATGCAGCCTCCAACAACGGTGTTGACAACATCCGTGAGATCCGTGAGGAAGTGGCTTATCGTCCAACAGAGGGTAAATACAAGGTTTATATCATCGATGAGGTGCATATGCTCTCAACAGGTGCATTTAATGCTCTTCTGAAAACACTGGAGGAGCCACCTTCTTATGTTATCTTTATCCTGGCGACTACAGAGGCCCACAAGATACCGATCACAATTCTGTCCAGGTGTCAGCGCTATGACTTTCACCGGATATCCATTGATACCATTGCTGCCAGACTTTCCGAGCTTCTGACTGCAGAAGGGGTGGAAGCAGAGGAGAAGGCTGTACGCTATGTGGCAAAAAAAGGTGATGGGTCCATGCGAGATGCTCTGAGTCTTCTGGATCAGTGTATTTCCTTTTATCTGGGACAGGTGCTTACTTATGATAAAGTCCTGGATGTTCTGGGAGCCGTGGATACAGAGGTATTCAGCAGACTTCTACGAAAGGTTCTTTCCGGCGATGTGACAGGTTCCATCCATGTGCTGGAGGACCTGATCACAGGCGGCCGTGAGCTGGGACAGTTTGTATCAGATTTTACCTGGTATATGCGAAATCTTCTGCTTGTGAAGACTTCCGAAAATCCTGAGGAAGCCATTGACGTTTCTTCTGAGAATCTGAAGCTTCTGAAGGAAGAGAGCGAGATGACAGATGTGGAGACGCTGATGCGTTACATTCGTATTTTTTCCGATCTGTCTAATCAGATCCGTTTTGCAAGCCAGAAGCGTGTATTGGTGGAAATCGCACTGATCAAGCTGTGCAGACCGGCCATGGAGACAAATCTGGACTCTGTTCTTGACAGGCTTCGTGTCCTGGAAAAGCAGATGGAGGAACGGCCTGTGCAGCAGGTGATCGTTCGGGAGAGCGAGGCCGGCGGAGCCGGGGAACCGGGGGCGGCAGTGACCGGTACAGCAACGGCACAGCAGCAGAAACCACAGAAGGCAGCTCCTGAGGATCTTCAGAAGATCGTGGCAGGCTGGCGTGCCATCGTGGGTCAGACTACCGGACTTTTCAAGCAGTCCCTGCAGCGTGCAGTCCCAAAGTATAACGGAGAAACAGGAGATTCCATCCTTTATGTGGAATTCCAGGATTTTCTGGGGATGAATTATGTAGACAATCCGGAGGCGAAGAAAGAGCTTCAGGACATTATTGCTGCCCGGACAGGCAAAAGCGTGGAGATACATATGCTGGTAGCCAACAAACATCAGCACACCAATCTCGCGCAGATCACAGTAGACGATGCACTTCGGGAGAATATCCACATGGATATCGTAGTGGAAGAAGACCCGGATGAGGAGTCATAAATCCGTAAACAAAAAACAGGAGGAAAGTATTATGGCAAAAAGAGGTGGATTTCCTGGCATGGGTATGCCGGGAAACATGAACAATCTTATGAAACAGGCGCAGAAAATGCAGCGTCAGATGGAAGAAAACCAGAAAGCTCTTGAGGAAAAAGAGTTTACAGCAACAGTAGGCGGCGGAGCTGTTTCCGTTACAGTTTCCGGTAAACGTGAAATAACAAAGGTCACACTTTCCGAGGAAGCGGTAGATCCGGATGATATCGAGATGCTTGAGGACATGATCGCGGCAGCAACAAATGAGGCGCTCCGTCAGGTTGAGTCCGAGTCAGCAGCAGTGATGTCCAAACTCACAGGCGGCCTTGGTGGTCTTGGCGGAGGTCTTCCTTTCTGATGGAATATTACAGCAGCCATATCAATAAACTTATTGAGCAGCTTTCCCATCTTCCGGGAATCGGAGCCAAATCTGCCCAGCGTCTTGCATTTCATATCATGAATATGCCGAAGGACCAGGTAGAGCAGCTGACCGCCTCCATTACCGATGCAAGGCAGAATGTTCAGTACTGTAAGTGCTGTTACACGCTGACTGACCAGGAGCTTTGTCCGATCTGCGCCAATCCCAAAAGAGATCACAGCACTATCATGGTGGTTGAGAATACCAGGGATCTGGCAGCATATGAGAAAACAGGTAAATTTGACGGTGTATATCATGTACTTCATGGTGCGATCTCCCCGATGCTTGGGATCGGGCCGGATGATATCAAACTGAAGGAGCTGATGAAGCGCCTTCAGGGGGATGTAAAGGAAGTTATTGTGGCAACCAATTCCAGTCTTGAAGGCGAAACGACAGCTATGTACATCAGTAAGCTGATCAAACCGACCGGGATCAAAGTAAGCCGTATCGCCAGCGGAGTTCCGGTGGGCGGTGATCTGGAGTATATTGATGAGGTGACACTTCTCCGGGCACTGGAGGGAAGAGTGGAGCTTTAACCAGATCAGGTGAAAAATTTTCTGAGAGATTGCAAAAAGTGATAAGCAGCCAGGAAATTTCCCCGGGTTATAAAGGAGGTGAGACTGGTGGCAAAAAAGAAAGCAACCTCATTGGATGTGGCAGCACGAGCAGGCGTTTCCCAGGCAACTGTATCCATGGTGCTGAACCGGAAATATAATGTTTCTTTTTCGAGAGAAACTGTGGAGCGGGTGGAGCAGGCGGCCAGAGAGCTTGGCTATGAGCTTCCCGGACGTCGGAAACACAAAGCTGACAGAAAAGAAAAGCTGATCGTTGTTTTCTGCCCCACACTCACCAGCCCCTATTATGTACTGCTGCTTCAGGGAATCGAGGCTGTGGCCAATGAGCAGGGATATGGGGTATTTATCTGCAACACCCAGCGCGACGCGGGGCTGGAAGAAAAATATCTCCGTATGATGCAGACCATGCGGCCGGCAGGGATCATCTATACCTGCAATCCTCATCCGGATTTCCAGCATCAGGTAGAAAAGATCGCAAAAGAAACACCGCTGGTCATCATCAGCAACAAGGAAAAAACAACCACGGTAGATGCTATCAATCAGGACAACACAGTGGTAGGAAGGCTGATGGCCAGACATCTTCTTGATCTGGGGCACACGGATGTGGCATTTATCACGCCTCCTCTTACCAGACGGCAGTGGCAGCGCTCCAAGCGTGTGGAGGGCTTTGTCCGCGAGTTTGAAAAAGAGGGAAAAAAGGATCATGTGCTCATCAAGGCGGCAGATGAGTCCAATGACAGAAAGATCCCGCGGATGGATTCCGAGTATGCCATGGGCTACGAGCTGACCATGGAACTTCTCCAGGAAGGACAGAAATTTACGGCTATCGCAGGACAGAATGACATGATGGCCATAGGTGCCATTGATGCGCTGCACGAAATGAGGATACACGTTCCAAAGGATGTTTCTGTCATAGGGTGCGATAATATTTTTTATTCCGGCATCCGCAGGATCTCCCTGACAACCATTGATCATTTTGTTGCGCTGAAGGGAAGAGATGCCTGTGACATCATCATCCGTAAGATCGACATGAATGATAAATTTTACCTGGATGAAAGACCTGCCAGCCTGTATAATATCGAATATACCCCGAAGCTGATCACGCGCCGCACGACGGGGTATGCAAGACTGGACAGAAACCAGTCTGATGAACAGAAAAATAAATAATGGCGCAAAAATTATTAATAATAATATATAGAGAGAGTTTCCATGACACATTTGAATAGAAACCTTGTTAGCTATGATAATTACGGCGATATTCGAATTGAGGAAAATGGAAAGAAGCTGTTTTGGGTGAAAAAATTGACAGGCACTATTAATAAAAAGCTATTTTATTAATAAAATATTTATTAATAAAAAACAGGTGCCTTGACCCCCGCAATGAGTTTGTTATAATGGAATCATCAAGAAAAAGAACGAACGTAAACAGGAGGAAAAAACAATGAAATTTTTTATCGACACAGCTAAAGTAGAGGATATCAGAGAAGCAAATGACATGGGAGTTATCTGTGGAGTTACAACAAACCCGTCTCTGATCGCCAAAGAAGGAAGAGACTTCAACGAGGTGATCAAAGAGATCACAACGATCGTTGACGGACCGATCAGCGGTGAGGTAAAAGCTACCACAACAGATGCTGAGGGAATGATCCGTGAGGGACGTGAGATTGCAGCTATCCATCCGAACATGGTTGTTAAGATTCCTATGACAACAGAGGGACTGAAGGCTGTTAAGGTTCTTTCCTCTGAGGGGATCAAGACAAACGTTACTCTGATCTTTTCTGCTAACCAGGCACTTCTTGCAGCAAGAGCAGGTGCTACATACGTATCTCCGTTCCTTGGAAGACTGGATGACATCTCCACAGATGGCGTTGAGCTGATCCAGCAGATCGCTGAGATGTTTGCAGTTGCAGATATCCCGACAGAGATCATCGCAGCAAGCGTTCGCCATCCAATGCATGTAACTGCATGTGCACTTGCAGGCGCAGATATCGCTACGGTACCGTTCAAGGTAATTGAGCAGATGACACATCATCCGCTGACAGATGCAGGTATCACTAAATTTCAGGCTGATTACAAGGCAGTATTCGGTGAGTGATCGAAACCTCTTTTATATACAAATTCCCTGTGAACAGCAGGGCACTAAAAAGGAGACATTAATAACATGGATAAGTTAGAACTTCAGAAAGTTGCCAACGAAGTCCGCAAGGATATCGTAACAGCAGTCCATGCAGCAAAGGCCGGCCATCCGGGCGGATCCCTTTCTGCAGCAGACGTGTTCACCTATTTATATTTTGAAGAGATGAACATCGATCCGAAGGATCCTAAGAAGGCAGACCGTGACCGTTTTGTCCTTTCCAAAGGACATACAGCACCGGGACTCTATTCTGTACTTGCAGAGAGAGGATATTTTCCAAAAGAGGATCTGAAAACACTTCGTCATCTGGGCTCCTATCTTCAGGGACATCCGGATATGAAGCATATTCCGGGCGTTGATATGTCCAGTGGTTCTCTTGGTCAGGGAATCTCTGCAGCAGCAGGTATGGCTCTTTCTGCCAAACTCAGTAATGATGATTATCGAGTATATACACTGCTGGGTGATGGAGAGATCGAGGAAGGCCAGGTGTGGGAGGCAGCTATGTTCGCAGGCTTCCGTAAACTGGACAACCTGGTTGTGATCGTAGATAACAATGGACTTCAGATCGATGGTGACATTGCAGATGTATGCTCCCCATATCCGATCGACAAGAAATTTGAAGCTTTCAATTTCCATGTGATCAATGTTGCGGACGGCAACGATATGGATCAGCTGAAGGCTGCTTTTGATGAGGCAAGAGCTACAAAGGGTATGCCGACAGCTATCATCATGAAAACAGTAAAAGGTAAAGGTGTTTCCTACATGGAGAACGCAGTAGGCTGGCACGGAAAAGCTCCGAATGATGAGCAGTATGCACAGGCAATGGAAGATCTGGAGAAGGTAGGTGAAGCATTATGTCAGAAGTAAAGAAAATCGCAACGAGAGCAAGCTACGGCAGTGCCCTCATAGAATTAGGAAAAAAACACGAGGATCTTATCGTTCTTGACGCTGACCTTGCTGCAGCTACACAGACAGGTATGTTTAAAAAAGAATTCCCGGAGCGTCACATTGACTGCGGTATCGCAGAGTGCAACATGATGGGCATTGCAGCAGGAATCGCTTCCACAGGTAAGGTTCCCTTTGCAAGTACTTTTGCAATGTTTGCAGCAGGACGTGCTTATGAGCAGGTTCGTAACTCCATCGGATATCCGAAGCTGAATGTAAAGATCGGAGCAACTCACGGCGGTATTTCTGTAGGTGAAGACGGCGCCACACATCAGTGCCTGGAGGATTTTGCCCTGATGAGAGTGATTCCGGGTATGGTCGTTGCAAGTCCTTCTGATGATATCGAAGCAAAAGCTATGGTTGCTGCTGCTTACGAGCATCAGGGACCGGTATACATGAGATTCGGACGTCTTGCTGTTCCGGTTATCAATGACAGACCGGATTATAAATTTGAGCTTGGTAAGGGCATCGTTCTCCGCGAGGGAAAAGATCTTACCATCATCGCAAACGGACTTTGCGTTGCACCGGCTCTTGAAGCAGCTGAGAAGCTTGCAGCAGACGGAATCGATGCAAAAGTGATCAATATCCATACCATCAAGCCTCTGGATGAGGACCTTGTTGTTGCAGCTGCAAAAGAAACCGGCAAGGTTGTAACTGTTGAGGAGCATTCCATCATCGGCGGTCTTGGCGGAGCTGTATGCGAGTGCCTGGCTGAGAAGGCACCGGTACCGGTTAAACGTATCGGAATCCATGATGTATTCGGTGAGTCCGGTCCGGCATTAGAGCTTCTTCATAAATACGGTCTCGATGCAGAGGGTATCTATAAGCAGATCAAGGAGTTCGTATAATCAAGATCAACAGGGGATAAGTCTGTTTCGGCAGGAAGTATCTTAAGGATTCCGCAGGCGATCACATCTGCAAGTGCTACTACGGTGGAGAGCCGGGTAGTCTGCAGGGTAAGCTGCTCCATGATTCCGGCAGTATTTACAATGCCGGTGATATGGATGTCCCCTACAGGTGGAAGGTCTTTCTGAACACCAGCACCTGGGTAAAGTGCACCATTTCCAATGGTCACATAGCCCAGGTGCTTTTTTTGTCCAAGAGAAGCGTCTATGGCGATTACAAGGGCGTGTGGATGAAGCCTTGTGATAAGCGATGAAGTTTTTTCAAGGTTCAGGGCATGGACCGGGCAGGAAAGCGTGCCGTAGACAAAAATATGTCCGGTTTCATGAGGATGAAGAAGGTGTCCGATATATGGGCCTAAACAATCTCCGGTAACACGATCACTGCCAATGCATAAAAACACGATCTCAGTCCATTTTTTGGGACAGTGAAGAATGCATTTTTTCAGAAGATAAGCAATCTCGCCGGATGAACCGTTTTTTCCGGCATCAATGTAAAAAGCCATGAGAAACCTCGATTCTTTTTTCACTCTATCATATCCTGAAAAAAGGGAAAATATGCATGGTGCGGAATCTGTCGCTAAATTCTGTGGACAGACTCTTACATTCTGCTAAAATCCGCATTTTTACTGTGCTATGCTTGGACAGAAGGGGTGATATGAGATGATAGAAGTCATTTATAAGGAGGACACAACAGAACAGGAAGCCGCACAGGAAGCATTTTCCATGCCGAGAAATGTAAGGCAGATCGGGCTGGCGAACGGAGATTACAGGATTTATATAGAAGATTATGTATACACATTTCTCTGCAGCCTGGCAGAAGATGAAAAGCCGGAAGGCCAGGGAAGTGTGGCAGTACTTACAGGTGAAATTCAATGGACTGCAGATATGACCTGTATTTTTATAAAAGGTGCCATTGCAGCAGACGGCATGGAGGCTGCAGCAGAACATATTGATTTTTCGGAAAAACTCTGGCAGAAGCTGCAGGAGGATAAGGATCAGTATTTTCCGGAGCAGGAGATCGTGGGATGGTTTTTTGCACAGTCTCAGATAGCAATGGAGATCACGGAGCTTTTTGTGAAAGTACATCTCAGACATTTCGGAGGGGAAAAGATCCTGATGCTGATGGACCCCGGAGAACGGGAGGATGCCTTTTTCCGTTATGATGGCGGCATGATGGCAAAACTGAGCGGGTATTATATTTATTATGAGAAAAATTCTCAGATGCAGACGTATATGATTGAACGCAGCCAGAAAGAGGGCGGAGAGGCATCCGAGGAAGTGGAGGACAGGGCTGTCAGAAATTTCAGAAAGATCATAGATAGTAAAAATCCGGAGGAACGGGGAGAAGAGAAAACTTCCGTTTTTTCTTATGCGGCTACGGTGTGTCTGGCACTGGCAGTTCTTGTGGCTGGAGTGGGCTTTTATCGGAATCAGCAGAAAAAAACAGAGGTTCCGGAAGATTATCGCACCGCTTCTGCTTCGGTGGTGCAGATAACACCTGCAGTAACAGAACCGGTGCGGAGTGTATCGGTTTCGCCAAAGGCAGGGCAGACGCAGAAACCGGTGCAGACACAGGAAGCTGTGCGGGGAACTCCGGTTCCGACGGAAACCACACAGATAAGAGAAAAAATCTCAATAACACCGGAACCTCGGAGGTCAAAAAAACAATCTGTTTCAGAAGCAACGCAAAAAAAAGATAATAAAACAGAAGAGAAAAAAACAGAAGAGAAAAAAACAGAAGAGACTTCAGTGGCAGCAGAAAATCCGGGGGAAACTTATGTGATCCGCCCGGGAGATACCTTGTATCAGATCAGTCTGAACCGCTATGGCACTGTAGATGCGATGGAACAGATCTGTGCATTAAACGGAATTTCTGCCAATGAGATCATTTATCCCGGGCAGGTAATTGTACTACCCTGATGGAGTGTGCTATAATAACTGGAAAACCAATTACAAAATAAAATACTTAAGGTAAGGGATACGGTTGTGAATATCATTAAAAAAATACAGAAAAAACAAAAGCGTAAAAAGCTGATGAGGCAAAAAGCCAGGCTTGCACAGGAACAGGCTGCGCAGGAAGGCTCTCACTACGGGAGAACTTCTCATCACCGAAGAATTTCAAGAAAGGGAAAAAAGGTGATCACAGCGGCAGTGATCGCTGCTGCAGTCTGCCTGGTTTTTCTTTATGCAGAAAAAAGAAGCTATCACAGCTATAAAGTATTAAATACAAGCGAACAGGAAGATGTTGTTTCCACACAGTATGTGGACATGGATGGAGATATCCTGAGATACAGTCCTGATGGAGTATCTGTTGTGGACAACAGCATGAATACCATCTGGAATGAAACCTATACAATGCAGAATCCTATTGCAGATGTGAATGGAAGCAGGGCGGTTGTTGCAGACAGCGAGGGAACATCGCTTTATATCTGCGACAAAAAAGGTGTGACCGGAACTGTAACAACGTCTTATTCTATTGTAAAAGTGCGGATCGCATCGAATGGAATGGTTGCCGTGATCCTGGACAATGATGATAATACCTGGATCAATTTTTATAATCCGGATGGCAGTCTGGTCGCGGAAAACCTGACTAAGATCGATGATCCGGGATATCCCATGGATGTAGCAGTGTCTGATAACGGAGTGATGATGGTAACATTCCAGTATGTTGATGGAAGCAAGACTACCAGCTATGTGGCATTTTATAATTATGGGGATGTAGGACAGAATGAGGATGATCGGATCGTAAGTGGTTATACCTATGAGAATGTAGTGATCCCGCAGGTGGAATGTATCAGTGACAGTAAGTATATTGCTTTGCGAGATGACGGATTTTCTACTTATCAGGGAAATCAGATCCCCAAAGAAAGCAAAACAGTCAATGTAAAACAGGAGATCGTAAGTACATTTTTCAGTGATGACAGGATTGGCCTGGTATTTAAAAACAATAATAAAGATGATCTGTATACAATGGAAGTCTATAATATGAGCGGACAGCTGAAATTCCGTAAAAATTTCAATATTCCATATACGACTATAAAAATGAGCGGAGATAATATCATCATGTATAACAGCTCGCAGATCTGTGTGATGAACAGCCGTGGTGTACAGAAATATGCCGGAAATGTAGATGGAACGATCCGAGATTTCTTTAAGATCGGATGGAATAAATATCTTATGGTACTGGATACAGGTGTCAGCACCATAAAATTCAGTTAAGGGGGCAGATATGAACTGGACATGGCTTGGACTGGCTGTGCTGGTCCTGCTTGCCTTTTCCATGGTGGATGGATACAGGCATGGCTTTGTGAAAGAAGTAGTATCTGCATTGCTTGTTCTGATCTCCGTTGCTTTGGTATGGCTGATCAATCCTTATGTGAATCAGTTCATACGTGAGAATACGTCTGTTTATGAAAAAATCCAGACTGCCAGCGGATCATTTGTGGATTCTCTGGCAGATGGGAAAGAAACCATGGATGATGAGGAACAGAAGGCGTTGATCAGCAGCATGGATATTCCGGATCTCCTCCAGAAGGGAATAACAGAAAATAATACGGCATTAGTGTATCAATATCTGGCGGTTAATACATTTGCAGGGTATATTTCCGGATATCTGGCCAATGTAGCAGTGAACTGTCTTTCTTTTTTGGTATCATACATACTTTCCTCAATCCTGATCCATGTGCTGGCGTATGCCATGGATCTCCTGGCAAGACTGCCGGTCATCCGAGGGATTAACAAAATAGCCGGCGCCGTAGTAGGAGGCATGAAGTGTATTGTTTTTGTATGGGTCGGAATGCTGGTACTTACGATTTTATGCAACACGGAAATAGGGCAAAAAGGCCTGGGACTGATCCGGGGCGATACAGTACTGGATTTTCTTTATGATAAAAATATTTTTATCCGTATTTTTACAGGAATATTTTATGGTGGATAAAAGAAACCGCATTTTGCAGACGGAAAAGCACCAGGATACAGGTGGTGACATGTCTGTGAAATGCGGTTTTTGGCGCAAAAATACGTTTTTTAGAAAAAAATGAAATTTATGTAAAAAATATGTTGACAGGTAATGGAAAAAATGCTATTCTATCAGAGTTGTTAGGAACGAATTGTTTTTAAGAAACAGATAAATACATCTGCTTTCAGAAAAATAAAAAAGTAGTTGACAAAAGACAGAAGATATGATAAAGTATCCAAGTCGTCAACGAAGTGACAACAAAATCTTAACTCAAAAATGTTTGAAAAAAACTTAAAAAAGTGCTTGACAAACAAAAAGAGATGAGATAAAATAAACGAGCTGTCTGAGAGACAGACACAACAAACCTTGATAACTAAACAGTGAAACACATACGATTCTCGAAAATTTCTTTACATTTAAAGAACGGTTTAAACAAACCAAAAGCAGTAAAAACGAGAGATAGCCAAACGGTTGTC
>NZ_JALIFS010000015.1:0-81566 GCF_022868965.1 Blautia sp. NSJ-140
ACCCTGGCTTTCTATATACTGCCGTATCGTTTCAATCGTTGCTCCGCCTGCACTGAGCAGACAGAAGATCTGACTCCAGAATGCATCTTTCATGGTCTAACTCCATTATATTTATCATCCTTTTTCTTATACCGACGGATATGTATTTATGAACTAATTGTTCTTTTTTCAGTATACTACATCAGGGAAGGGAGAACAAGTGTTTCTTTTATACTATAGAGATTTTTTTGAGCAGATATGCTCAGATGTGCAATTTATCTCACCACCTGAAGAGGTGGGAGAATTCTTGCTACATTTGTTAAAACAGCAGGGAACTTCAACATATGTATAAAAATGTAATTACAAAGACAGCCTGTAAAATATACAAAAAAGAGAAAAATAATCGATCAAACTTTGTGAGAAAATCAAGTTTCTCGAGAAACCTATTGATTTTCGATAAATCTGGAATATACTAATTTTAGATAAAAGTAGTGATATAGGTATAAAATATATCAAAATGCTAGATGACTTTAATGAAGACAGAGAAAAATTGCATTTTGATATAAAACAAGAAAAACGCTGCTATTTATGCAAGCATAAAGCTATGTTAAAATAGATTTCAGAAAAAAGAAACCAGAGAATAAGTATTGGAGAACCCGGATGGCCATATCAGTTAAATGGGTGATATCCGACTTATCAAATAAAAGGAAAAGGAAGGAGCATTACAAGATGCGCAACAGAAGTAAATGGATCCTCTGTATGGGACTTGCTTTTACCATGGCAGCTTCCGTTACATTGAGCGGATGCGGCACAGGTAAAAAGGACAGCGGAAAGACAGAGATCGAACTTGTGCAGTATAAACCGGAAGCAGTCAAGGCATTTGAAAAGCTGGAAGAAAAATTCAATGCCACTCATGATGATATCCATCTTACCATCGAATCCCCAAACGATGCTATGACTGTGTTGAAGACAAGATTTATCCGTGAGGACAATCCGGATATCATCGGAATCGGAGGCGATGTTAACTTTTCCAATTTTATTGATTCTGATATGCTGATGGATATTTCCGATTATCAGGGACTGGATTCGATCAAAGATGCATATAAAGAAATTGATAAAGCGCTGGAATTCGTTCCGGAAGACGGAGTCTATGCGGTTCCTTACGTGGCCAATGCCGCCGGGATCCTTTACAATCGTGAGCTTTTCAAGGAGCATGGCTGGCAGATCCCGACTACATGGGATGAATTTATGAGCCTTTGCCAGAAAATCCAGGATGCAGGTATCCAGCCGCTTTATTTCGGATTTAAAGATACTTGGACCTGTCTTGCACCGTGGAATTCTATTTCGGTGGATCTTGCACCATCTGATGTATGCCATCAGGTAAACCAAGGAAAAACTACTTTTGAAAAAGAGTATAAGGAAGTAGCAGACCGTATGCTGGAGCTTATCCAGTATGGACCGGATGATCCCTTTGCCTATGATTACAATGGAGCCTGCACCGCTTTTGCAAAAGGGGAAGCTGCCATGTATCCCATCGGAAGCTATGCGATCCCGCAGATCCAGAGTGTAAACCCGGATATGGATATTGATTCTTTTGTGACACCGGCAAGCAATGATCCGTCAGAAAACAAACTGAATTCCGGAGTTGACCTTCAGTTCTGTGTGATGAATGACTGTGAGAATAAGGAAGCTGCCTATGAAGTGCTGGATTTTCTCCTTGAGGATGAAAATGTACAGACATATCTGGATGACCAGAAGGCAGTTCCATGCAAAGAGGGTGATTTCACACTTCCCGCTACTCTGGATGGTATGAAGGAATACATAGAAGAGGGAAGGATGGCCGACTACCAGGATCATTATTATCCTACAGAGATGGCTGTGGATGCACAGATACAGACCTTCCTGATGAAAAAGGATAAAGATGCATTCCTGAAAAAATTTGATACAGACTGGACAAGATATAACCGTGACATTATCCGTAAAGTACAGGACTATGAGGAGAAGAACGGGGAAGGAGAGAACTGATCATGGGAAAAAAATCTATGAGTGGAAGAAAGCTGACCTTTCTTCTGATCACCATTCCGATCGTGGCATTATTTTTCTGCTTTAACACACTGCCTCTGATCAAGGGTGTGATCTACAGCTTTACAAACTTTAAAGGCTATGGAAGCTATGACTGGGTAGGGCTTCGAAACTATAAGGATCTTTTTACAGACAGCCGTGTTGGCGGTTCCTATCTGTTTACCTTTAAGCTGGCCATCGTGGCAACTATCGTAACGAATGTACTCAGCCTGATCCTGGCACTTGGACTGAACAGCAAGATCCGTTTCAAGAGTGCACTGCGTGGAGCTTATTTTATTCCTAATGTACTTGGCGCACTGGTCGTAGGATATATTTTCAATTATTTCTTTACATATATCCTGCCTGCATTCGGAAAGATGGTCGGAAATAAAACATTGTCTTCCAGCATGCTTTCCAGTACGAGCCTTGCATGGGTAGCCATCGTGATCGTGTGTGCATGGCAGTCCATTGCAATGAATACGATCATCTATATTTCCGGGCTTCAGACAGTGCCGGAGGATGTATACGAGGCAGGAGCTATTGATGGTGCTACCGGATTCAGTAAGTTCCGTTACCTGACATTCCCACTGATCGTTCCGTTTTTCAGTATCAACATGGTTCTCTGTGTGAAAAACTTCCTGATGGTATTTGATCAGATCATGGCTTTGACAAAAGGTGGTCCTGCACAGAGTACAGAATCCATTTCCTATCTGATCTATAACAATGGTATGAGTGGCGGTCAGTTTGGATTCCAGAGTGCCAATGCGGTTATATTCTTTATTGTGATCGTGATCATTTCTGCAATGCAGTTGACTATCACAGGGAAAAAGGAGGAGCAGCTGTAATGAAAACGAAAGTAAGGGAAAAAGCGAACTGGCCGGTAACGATCCTTCTGATCCTTGGCCTTATCACAGTGGTATTTCCGCTTTATATGACAATTGTGATCGCATTCAAGCAGCCGACAGAGATGACCAACAGTGTAGCCGGGATCCTGTCTCTGCCGCAGAAATTCAGTCTTGCCAATTTCAGGGAAGCTATGGAGGTAACAGACTTCTGGCATTCTCTTGGAAACAGTGTATTGATCACTGTGATCACAGTGGTTCTTGCTATTGTAATTCATTCACTTTTAGGTTATGCTATAGCCAGAAACAAGAGAAGTAAATTTTATAAATTTATCTATCTCTATGTAGTGAGCGGTATGTTTGTTCCGTTTGCTATCCTGATGATGCCGCTTGTAAAGCAGACTGCTGAGATGGGGCTTGATAACAAAGTCGGTGTGATCATTCTTTATACGGTATTTTATATGCCTATGAACGTGCTTCTTTATTCCGGATATCTGACAAACATTCCGATGGCCCTTGAGGAGGCCGCCTGTGTGGATGGAGCCAGCACCTGGAAAACATACTGGAAGATCATCTTTCCGATCATGAAGCCGATGCATGCCACAGTGGCAGTTCTGACAGCGCTTGGAACTTGGAATGATGTTATGACTCCGCTGGTTATCATGTCCGGATCTACAGGTGGAACCACATTGCCTCTGGCACAGCTGAATTTCCAGACTCAGTTCGGAACAAACTATAACCTTGCGTTTGCCTCTTATCTGCTGGCACTGCTTCCGATCCTTCTGTTTTATCTGATCTGCCAGAAGCACATTTTAAATGGTGTTGTAAACGGTGCCGTAAAATAAAAACACAAGAAAAAGGAGGATTCACATATGGGAATCATCTACTGCGAGAAAGACAGAACGTTTACCCTGCAGACAAAAGAAACTACATATCAGATGCAGGTGGATCAGTACGGATTTCTTCTTCATCTCTATTATGGTAAAAAGGCAGAAGGCTGCATGGATTATCTTCTGACTTACTATGACAGAGGATTTTCCGGAAATCCCTATGATGCGGGAACAGACAGAACCTATTCCATGGACTCTCTTCCACAGGAGCTTTCCTGCTACGGAAACGGAGATTTCCGCAGTGCATCACTGATGCTGGAAAACGGTGACGGAAGCATGAGCTGTGATATGCGTTACAAGAACTATACTATCCGTGACGGTAAATACAGCCTTCCGGGGCTTCCGGCTGTTTATGCGGAGAACGATGAGGCACAGACTCTGGAGATCGTACTGGAGGATCCGGCTACCGGCGTGGAGGCCATGCTTCTTTACGGTGTACTTCCGGAACTGGATATCATTACGAGAAGCGTCTATGTCCGTAATCAGAGCAGTGAGAAGATCTATGTGAATAAGGTGATGTCCGCAGAACTGGATTTTCTTTACGGAGATTATGACCTGCTTACTTTTTACGGAAGACATGCCATGGAACGGAATCTGCAGAGGGTTCCGGTAGCACACGGAAGTCAGATGATCGGCAGTGTCCGTGGTACATCCAGCCATCAGTATAATCCGATGATGATCCTGGCAGAAAAGGACACTACAGAGGATCATGGAGGTTGCTATGCTATGTCCTTTGTATACAGTGGAAATTTCCAGGGTGAGGTTCTGAAGGATCAGTACAATCAGACAAGAATGCTCCTTGGTGTACAGGAGGAGTGCTTCCGGTATCCGCTGGAAGCCGGGGAGACCTTCTATGCGCCTGAGGTGATCTTAAGCTACACAGATCAGGGAATGAACCGTCTTTCCCAGAATCTGCACAGCTGCATCCGTCACCATATCTGCCGCGGCAAATATAAAACAGCGATTCGTCCGGTACTGGTAAACAGCTGGGAGGCAGCATATTTTGATTTTACAGGGGAGACTTTATATAATCTGGCAAAAGAGGCAAAGAGCCTTGGTATCGATATGCTGGTTCTGGATGACGGTTGGTTTGGAAAACGTGACGATGACAACAGTGGTCTTGGGGACTGGTATGTTAATGAGAAGAAGCTTGGAGAGACTCTCGGCGGACTGGTAAAAAGAGTCAATGACCTCGGAGTGAAATTCGGTATCTGGGTCGAGCCGGAGATGATCTCTGAGGACAGTGATCTTTACCGCGAGCATCCGGACTGGGCACTTACGATTCCGGGAAGAAAACCAGTGAGGTCCAGAAATCAGCTGGTACTTGATTTTTCCAGAAAAGAAGTTGTAGATGGAATCTTCGGACAGATCAGTGCGGTATTGGATAATGCCAATATTGAGTACGTTAAATGGGACATGAATCGAAGCCTGATGGATGTATTTTCCGTAATGACCAAGGATCAGGGACGTGTAATGTATGATTATGTCCTGGGATTGTACGATTTTCTGGACCGTATGGTGAACCGTTATCCGGATCTTCTGATCGAGGGCTGCAGCGGCGGTGGCGGAAGATTTGACGCAGGCATGCTGTATTACACACCGCAGATCTGGTGCAGCGACAACTCTGATGCTGTTGACAGGCTTCGAATCCAGTATGGCACTTCCTTCGGATATCCGGTATCGGCCATGGGAGCACATGTGTCTGCAGTGCCGAACCATCAGACAGGAAGGATCACTCCGTTACATACCAGAGGTGTGGTTGCCATGTCCGGAACCTTCGGCTACGAGCTGGATCTTCTGAAGCTGACTGAGGAAGAAAAAGACGAGGTCCGCAGCCAGATCGGGGAATTCCGTAAGTATGCGCCACTGATCCAGAACGGACGATACTATCGCCTGACAGATCCGTTTAAGAGTGAGATCTGTGCATGGGAGATCGTTGGAAATTCTCAGGAAGAAGTTCTGCTCAATGTTGTCATGGAGGAGATCCATGGAAACATGACTGTGAATTATGTGCAGCTTCGCGGACTTGATGAGAGTGCTCTGTATAAGGAACAGGCTACCGGCAGGATCTATTCCGGAGCTGCTCTGATGCATGGTGGAATGCCGCTTCCAGCAGAGTTTGGGGAGTACAGAGCTTATCAGTATCATTTTGTGCGAGAATAAAACAGAGCCTTTTTAATCTGTGAAATAAAGATAAAATAAAAGATCCGCCGGATCGAACAGTTCTCTGATAACTGTCTGATCGGCGGATTTTTTGATCGTTTGTGATGAAATATTATGTATTCTGAGAATTATAAGATCAGTGGACGGTAATCTGATAGCTTTTAATAAACTCTTCATCCGGTTTCAGAACGTTGATATTATTTTTTTCAGAGAGCGATTTTTCAAAACCACAGTCATCACAGCGTCCCATCCACGGCTCCAGGCATACAAAGGGAGCACCGGGTACGGACCAGATACCGAAATTCGGGAAGCCCTCACTGGTAAGTGTCAGATATGGAGTTCCGTCCGGGAAGAGGATACCGGCCTTTTGGATCTGGCCGTTATCAAAAACAAGAGCGTCTTTATCAAACATATGAGGAGCAATGGAACAGGTTCCGTTTTCAAGGGAAAGTGTATGTGGCTCGTCAGCAATGACTGTTCCTGCAGACGTATCGATGAGGAGATAGGTAAGAACGTCCAGGCCTTCAAAAGCAAGACGGTAATCGCTCTGGGATTCTCCTTCACGTACCGGAACACGGAATGCCGGATGGCCGCCGATGGTAAAATACATAGTTTCAGAATCATTATTAACTACTTCCCAGCATACGTCCAGGTCATGCTCCTTCAGAGTGTAGGTGATCTTCAGAGCGAAAGCAAACGGATAAACCTTCAGGGTTTCTTCGGAGGACTTAAGGACAAAGGAAAGGGAAGTATCGGTAATATCCGTGCAGATAAAATCGCTGTCCCTTGCAAAGCCGTGCTGTCTGGAAGGATATTCCTTTCCGTTCAGACGCCAGATATCTTTGTAGTTACGTCCCACGTTGGGAAAAAGTACAGGCGCATGGCGTTTCCAGTAAGCCGGATCTGCCTGCCAGAGGATCTCCCTGTCATTAGTCTTGTCATAGATTCCGGTGAGTTCAGCACCGTGGTCGGAAACGGAAATCTTAAGAAAGCTGTTTTCAATCGTTCGTGTCATGATAAACCTCCTGTATGACAGCATTCGGGTAATATTACCCCGGAATTGCTGCATGTTTTTTTCTATTTTAGCACATTTTACAGACGATAACGAGAAAAATACGATCCATGGAAAAAATAACTGGAAAATCTGTCAGATTTACCAAGAGAAATTGCTGTTTTTTGGAAGAATAACCTTGACTAATGAAGGAGAAATCTATACAATAATTATGTGCGTAGAAAACATACATTTTTATGTTTTAAAGAACAATAATTAGGAGGAAAATGTAAAATGGCAAAATGGGTTTACATGTTTACAGAAGGTAATGCTACTATGAGAAATCTTCTGGGCGGCAAAGGTGCCAACCTTGCTGAGATGACAAACCTCGGTCTTCCTGTACCGCAGGGCTTCACAATCACAACAGAGGCCTGCACACAGTACTACGAGGATGGCAGATCCATCAATGATGAGATCATGGCTCAGATCATGGAAGCAATTACCAAGATGGAAGGAGTTACCGGTAAGAAATTCGGTGACAAAGAAAATCCTCTGCTTGTATCCGTTCGTTCTGGTGCGAGAGCATCTATGCCTGGTATGATGGACACAATCCTCAACCTTGGTTTAAATGAAGAAGTTGTTAACACTCTTGCTGAGAAATCCGGCAATGAGCGTTGGGCTTGGGACTGCTACAGAAGATTCATCCAGATGTATTCTGACGTAGTTATGGAAGTTGGTAAGAAATACTTCGAGGAGCTCATCGATGAGATGAAGACTAAGAGAGGTGTTAAGCAGGACGTTGAGCTTACAGCTGCTGACCTGCATGAGCTTGCTGACCAGTTCAAAGCTGAGTATAAATCCAAAATCGGTTCTGATTTCCCAACTGATCCGAAGGAGCAGCTGGTTGGTGCGATCAAAGCCGTATTCCGTTCCTGGGACAACCCACGTGCGAACGTATATCGTCGTGACAATGATATCCCATATTCCTGGGGTACAGCTGTTAACGTACAGATGATGGCATTCGGTAACATGGGTGATGACTGTGGTACAGGTGTTGCCTTCACACGTGACCCTGCTACAGGTGCTAACGGCCTGTTCGGTGAGTTCCTTACTAATGCACAGGGCGAGGACGTAGTTGCCGGTGTTCGTACACCAATGCACATCTCCGAGATGGAGCAGAAGTTCCCGGAAGCATTCGTACAGTTCAAACAGGTTTGCGAGACTCTGGAGAAACACTACAGAGATATGCAGGATATGGAGTTTACTGTAGAGCATGGTAAACTGTATATGCTTCAGACACGTAATGGTAAGAGAACTGCACAGGCTGCTCTTAAGATCGCTTGTGACCTCGTTGATGAGGGAATGAGAACAGAGGAAGAGGCTGTTGCAATGATCGATCCTCGTAACCTTGATACCCTGCTTCATCCGCAGTTCGATGCAGCTGCTCTGAAAGCTGCTACACCGATGGGCAAAGGTCTTGGAGCTTCTCCAGGAGCTGCTTGCGGTAAGATCGTATTCTCTGCAGAGGACGCTGTTGAGTGGGCTGCAAGAGGAGAGAAAGTTGTTCTTGTTCGTCTTGAGACATCCCCAGAGGATATCACAGGTATGAAGGCTGCTCAGGGTATCCTGACAGTTCGTGGTGGTATGACATCTCACGCAGCCGTTGTTGCTCGTGGTATGGGATCCTGCTGTGTATCCGGATGTGGCGACATCGCTATGGATGAGGAGAACAAGAAATTCACACTTGCTGGTAAAGAGTTCCATGAGGGAGATGCAATCTCCATCGATGGTACAACAGGTAACATCTATGACGGACTTATCCCGACTGTAGATGCTAAGATCGCTGGTGAGTTCGGACGTATCATGGGATGGGCTGACAAGTACAGAACAATGAAAGTTCGTACAAACGCTGATACTCCTGCTGATGCTAAGAAAGCTCGTGAGCTTGGTGCAGAGGGAATCGGTCTTTGCCGTACAGAGCATATGTTCTTCGAGGGCAACAGAATCGACGCATTCCGTGAGATGATCTGCTCTGAGACAGTAGAGGAGAGAGAAGCAGCACTTGCTAAGATCCTTCCGGAGCAGCAGGGAGACTTCGAGAAACTCTATGAGGCACTTGAAGGAAATCCTGTAACCATCCGTTTCCTTGATCCGCCACTTCATGAGTTCGTTCCTACAGAGGAAGAGGACATCAAGAAACTGGCTGACGCTCAGGGCAAGACTGTAGAGCAGATCAAGACAATCATCGCTTCCCTTCACGAGTTCAACCCGATGATGGGACATCGTGGATGCCGTCTTGCTGTTACTTACCCAGAGATCGCTAAGATGCAGACAAGCGCTGTTATCCGTGCAGCTATCAACGTTAAGAAGAATCATCCGGATTGGAACATCAAACCGGAGATCATGATTCCGCTTGTTGGTGACATTAAAGAGCTTAAATATGTTAAGAAATTCGTTGTAGAGACAGCAGACGCTGAGATCAAAGCAGCTGGTTCTGACCTTGAGTACGAGGTTGGTACTATGATCGAGATCCCGAGAGCAGCTCTTACAGCTGATGATATCGCTAAAGAGGCTGACTTCTTCTGCTTCGGTACAAACGACCTTACACAGATGACATACGGATTCTCCCGTGATGACGCTGGTAAGTTCCTTAACGCATACTATGATGCTAAGATCTTCGAGAACGATCCATTCGCTAAGCTTGACCAGACAGGTGTCGGCAAACTTATGAAGATGGCTATCGAGCTTGGAAAACCGGTTAACCCGAAACTTCACGTAGGTATCTGCGGTGAGCACGGCGGAGATCCGTCTTCCGTAGAGTTCTGCAACGAGATCGGACTTGACTATGTATCCTGCTCACCGTTCCGTGTACCGATCGCTCGTCTTGCAGCAGCACAGGCAGCAATCGCTAAGAAGAACGCATAAGTAAGAATACATTTCAGGCTGAAATTTCAGTCTGAGCATATATAAAACTTCTGGCAGTCTGTAGAAATACAGATTGTCAGGAGTTTTTTTCTTTATGATATTTTTTGAAGTATTCCGACGGTTTACGAAAAATAGGATTCATGGTATCATGAAAGAAACAGGGCAGAGAATGCCAGAGGATAAGGAGAATTTTATGAACCAGGAATCACAGACACCACATAAGAGGCGGGTACGATATAAAGGAAAATATCCGAAGAAATTTGAGGAGAAATATAAAGAGCTTCAGCCTGAGAAATATAAAGATACCATTGAACATGTGATCAGCAAGGGGAATACACCGGCTGGAATGCATATTTCCATTATGGTGAAAGAGATCATTGATTTTCTGGAGATTAAGCCGGGGCAGGTTGGATTTGATGCTACACTTGGTTACGGTGGGCATACAAAGGCCATGCTGGAATGCCTGAAAGGTCAGGGACACATGTACGCTACGGATGTGGACCCGGAAGAATCTGCCAAGACAAGGAAACGTCTGGCAGAACAGGGATTCGGAGAAGATATCCTGACAATTAAACTCCAGAATTTCTGTACTATTGATGAGATCGCAGAGGAAGTTGGTGGCTTTGATTTTATCCTGGCGGATCTTGGGGTGTCTTCCATGCAGATCGACAATCCCAAGAGAGGGTTTTCCTTTAAGGTGGATGGTCCTCTGGATTTAAGGCTGAACCAGGAAACCGGGATCAGCGCAGCGGAACGGCTGGATACCATTTCGAGAGAAGAGCTTGCCGGAATGTTGGATGAGAATTCCGATGAGCCGTATTGTGAGGAGATCGCGAAGGCCATCACAGATGAGATCCGAAGAGGAAACCACATAGATACTACTACGAAGCTTCGTGAAGTCATTGAGAAGACATTGTCTTTCCTTCCTGAAAAAGAGAGGAAAGACACGGTGAAAAAAACATGCCAGAGAGTTTTCCAGGCACTGCGTATTGATGTGAACCGGGAATTCGAGGTCCTCTATGATTTTATGGAAAAACTTCCTGGAGCGCTGAAGCCAGGCGGCCGTGTAGCGATCCTTACCTTCCATTCCGGAGAGGACAAGCTGGTAAAGAAAGCCTTAAAGCAGGGCTATAAAGACGGCATCTATTCCGACTATTCAAAAGATGTGATCCGTCCTTCCGCACAGGAATGTGCACAGAATGGCCGCGCCAGATCCACGAAGATGCGCTGGGCTGTGAAGGCCTGAGTGAAGAGTGAAAGAGCAGTTCTGATACAGAAACAGAAAAATCCTGGAATGCGTTGACATCCGGGATTTTTTTTGCTATGTTATATAAGTTTACATATGATAAAGCTGCGGCTTAAACTGAATAGGAGAAAGGATATGGATGTGGAGGAAAAGAAGGACATTTTTGATAAACTGATGCATCTTCCGGTGCTGAATATATTTGAACCTTTTTATAAGAAACATAAGGAAGTTCTGATGTATCTGTTCTTTGGAGGGCTCACATTTTTTCTGAACATTGCGTTGTATGCATGGCTGGATAAGGGGCTGGGTATGAATGCGCTGATCGCCAATGTGATTTGTTGGGTGGTCTGTGTATTGTTCCAGTATTTTACAAACAGAACATGGGTATTCGACGGGCAGGTGGATTCTGCTGCCGGATTTTTAAAGCAGATGGCTTCGTTTTTCGGAGGCCGGCTCTTTACTCTGGTTGTGGAGGAAGCAATCCTTGCGGTATTTATCACCGGGCTTGGATTTAACAGCATGGCAGTGAAGCTTGTCGCTCAGGTGGTTGTGATCGTATTGAATTATGTGATCAGTAAATTAATAGTTTTTAAAAAATAAAAAATATTTATATTTGCAGGAAAGGAGTTGAGCTGAAATTGACAAAGGACAAGACAAATGATATGACTGTAGGGAATCCGGTGAGCCTGATCATCCGGTTTATGATTCCCATGTGCCTTGGAAATATTTTTCAGCAGTTTTATAATATTGCGGATTCCATTGTTGCGGGTCAGTTCCTGGGAGTAGATGCGCTGGCTGCGATCGGAAGCACCGGTTCACTGATGTTTTTTGTTACCGGATGGCTTAACGGACTGAGCAGTGGTTTTGCCATTCTGGTATCCCAGTGGTTCGGGGCGAAGCAATATGATAAGATGCGTCATTACGTAGCTATGTCCATCTGTTTGGCAGCAGCCTTTGCCATTGTGATGACCATTGGCTTTGAGGCTTTGAATGAACCGATCCTACGACTGATGAATTCGCCGGAGGATCTGATGGGATCTGTGAAGGGATATATGGGAATTATTTATGCAGGCCTGATCGTAACAGCGGCATATAATTCACTGGCAGCGTTTCTTCGCGCACTTGGAGATTCAAAATCTCCGCTGTATTTTCTGATCATTTCGGCAGTGATCAATGTGTTCCTGGATATTCTTTTTATTGTAAAAATCGGAATGGGAGTGGAAGGCTGTGCTTATGCTACGGTTATCGCACAGGCAATTTCCGCAGTCTGCTGCCTGATCTATATTATCAAAAAGTTCCCGATTTTGCATCTGAAGAAAGAAAACTTTGAAATTTCTTTTACCAGCTTCCGTTATCTGCTGGCCCTTGGTATTCCCATGGGACTTCAGTTTTCCATCACAGCGATCGGAACCATTATTGTACAGGGTGCTGTAAATATTTACGGTTCTGTATACATGGCAGGATTTTCCGCTGCGGGAAAACTACAGAATATCATTGTAACGGTATTTGTAGCTTTTGGTGCGACGATGGCAACCTTTGTAGGACAGAACCGTGGCGCCGGAAAGATGGACCGTGTAAAAGAAGGAATGAAATATACCCAGATCATGGTCTTGATCTGGAGTGTGATCACTATGATCATAATGTTCTTTTTCGGAAAGTACATGACCTGGTTATTTATTGACAAGTCCCAGACAGATGTTATTAATGTTTCTGTTACTTATTTTCATACTGTATTCTGGGCATATCCGTTCCTTGGAAGTATCTTCCTTTACAGAAACGGCCTTCAGGGACTGGGATATGGCCTGGTTCCCATGCTGGGCGGTGTGTTTGAACTGGTGGCAAGAAGTGCGATCGTTATGTTTGTTGCAGGAAAAACAAGTTTTGCCGGTGTATGTCTGGCGGATCCTGCTGCATGGATCGCGGCACTGATCCCGCTGATTCCGTATTATATTTATGTGATGAAAAAGTGGAGCAGGGGAAAAAAGGAAACTGTTGCCTGAGTGGGCATAATACAGAAAATGAAAAGAATAAATTTAGGCTTGCAATTATGGAAGATACAGTTATAATGATATTATAACTGCGGAAAAAAACCAGGAAACCGGGATTCCGGGTAAGATTACAGATCCAGAAGGGAGAATATAGATCATGGAAATCACAAAGGAAACAACAATGGGTGAGATGCTTGCATACGATGAGAAGATCGCATACATTCTTATGCAGGAAGGAATGCACTGCATCGGCTGTCCGTCTTCTATCGGTGAGTCTCTTGAGGAGGCATGCATGGTACACGGACTTGACGTAAATGTAGTACTGGCAGACATCCATCACTATGAAGAGACCAAGAACCAGAAATAAATAACAGAAACGTACAGATTACGGACCGTAAGGGATAACGACTGTGCATGTTTTTTTGACATGCCGTTGTTATCCCTTATTTTTTTTACACGTTTTATACGGAAAAGCGGAGGAAAACACCATGTATGTAATGATCGACAATTTTGATTCGTTTGTTTATAATCTAAAAGCGTATTTTGAGGAACTGGGGCGTGAGATCCTTGTAAAGCGCTGCGACGAGATCACCCTGGAAGAACTGGAGGAACTGAAGCCGGAAGGAATCATTCTTTCTCCGGGCCCCAAACGCCCCTGGGACGCAGCCCTTTGTGTGGAAACCGTAAACAGATTTCAGGGAAGGGTTCCGATCTTAGGAGTCTGTCTGGGACATCAGGTGTTGGGACACTGCGCAGGTGCGGTGGTAGAAAAGGGAAAACGTCCCATGCATGGAAAGGTGACAGAGATTCGCAACTATGGAACCGGAGTGTTTGCCGGTCTGCCGGAAGAATTTAAAGTGACAAGATACCATTCCCTGATTGTCCGTGGAGAAAGTCTTCCGGAAGAATATCAGGTAGATGCAGTTTCCAAAGACGGGGCAGTGATGGGAATTTCCCACAAAATCCTTCCGTTATACGGGGTACAGTTTCATCCGGAAGCAGTCCTTACGGAATACGGTCATGAGCTTCTTGAGAATTTCTGCAAAATCGCGGAAAGATTTCAGCAGGAGCAGGAAAGGGTAGCTATAGAAAAAACAGCCTGAGCAGAGAAAATACGGGAAATAAATAGGAGCTTGAACATGTACAGAGATCATCGTATCATAAAGAAACTGGACACATATATTCCGGCAGCAGAGATCTTCCGGATCTACGAAAAGGAACTGGGAGCCGCTTTTCTGGATTCTTCCCTTGTTAACGATCTGGGACGGTATTCCGTGATCGGAAGATGTCCGTATCTGAAGCTGGTAAAGGACGGAGAGACCTTTACTATCAATGGAAGACCGGAAACAGAGACAACCTTTGAAGACTATATGCGGGAATATTTGAATACCCATGAGGACAAAAATAACAGCGGACTTCCCATCGTATCCGGAGCAGTAGGGTATTTTTCCTATGATTACGGAAGAAAACAGATGGGAGTACCATCCGGAGAAAAGGAGCTTGTGACCGTTCCGGAGGCAGTTCTGACGTTTTATGACTGTTTTATTGTAGAAGACTGTCAGGAAAAAAGAACTTATCTTGTGTCAAATGGAATCAGTGAAGACGCTGCAGCAGAAATCGGAGCGATGGAAAAAGCAATCCGGGAATTTACAGAGGCGGGGAAAAAGGAAGGATCGGAAACAGGAGAAAAAAAGGAATCCGGAAACAGTATGGTCACGGAAAATTCTCACCGTGAGAAATTCAGGATCCAGGTTCATCCCAATTTTGAAAAAGAAGAATACAAACAGGCAGTAGACCGGATGATCCGGTATATTATAGAGGGTGATATCTATATTGCCAACATGACGCAGCAGCTGACTATTGAAAGCGAAAAACCGCCTCTGGATGTTTTTTATGATCTTCGAAAAAATAATCCGTCTCCTTTCGGCGGATATCTGGATTTCGGAGACTATCAGATCGTCTGTGCCTCTCCGGAACGTTTTCTGAAGATGAAAGACCGTCATGTAAATACTCGTCCTATAAAGGGAACAAGAAAACGTGGCGTAACATCTGAGGAAGATGAAATGCTCCGTCGGGAGCTTCAGGATTCAGGAAAAGATAAGAGTGAACTTCTTATGATCGTAGATCTGGAGCGAAATGATCTGAACCGGGTGTGTACACCGGGAAGCGTGAAGGTAACCGAGCTTTTTACAGTGGAAGCATACGCTACGGTTTTTCATCTGGTATCGGATATTGAAGGAAAACTGGAAGACGGAAAAAATGTTATGGATCTTCTGGAGGCTGCATTCCCCGGCGGTTCTATTACCGGTGCGCCGAAATATCGTGCCATGGAGATCATTGACGAGCTGGAACACGGCAAGCGAAATCTTTATACAGGCTCTATCGGCTATCTGACACTGGACGGAAGCTGCGATTTCAACATCGTGATTCGTACAGCTCTTCATAAAAACGGAAAATATCACCTTGGCGTTGGCGGCGGGATCACAGCAGAGTCAGATCTGGAATTTGAGTACGAGGAAACACTGCAGAAGGCGAAAGCGATCCTGGATGCGCTACAGTAGAGAAACATACAGAACGGTAAAAGTAAAAGGCTCTGTAGAAAGATCAGAGAATCTGACAGGGATACTTCATAAGGAGGGAGGTCAGAGGAGATGAACAACATAACCTTAGACGAATGTTTTCAGTTTGGTCTGGGAGCATTTGAGACCATAGGAATAGAGCAGGGAACCCCCATACTTCTTGAAAAGCATCTGAAAAGACTGGAACGGGCGGCAGATTTCCTGAAGCTGGGTGATCCGACAGTACGGGGGATCACAGCCGGGAAGATTGAAGAGTATCTGAAAGAACAAAAAAAACGTCCGGAGGTGCAAAAAGAATTTGACGGACTGGAACACTGTGCGCTGAAGCTCATGCTCACAAAGGAAAATGCAGTGTATTCTCTTCGTGCCAATCATTATACGCCGGAGAATTATGAAAAAGGCTTTACCATGGATGTCAGCAAGGTGAAACGGAATGAAACATCGCCTCTTGTATATCATAAAACCATGAATTACGGGGACTGTATCCTGGAAAAACGAAATGCAGCAGCTGCAGGAATGGATGAACGGTTGTTTCTGAATACAAAGAAACAGATATCTGAAGGGACAGTAAGCAATGTATTCTTTGTGCGAAAAGGCGTGATCTATACACCAAAAGTCAGCTGCGGACTTCTCCCGGGAATCCTCCGTGAATACCTTTGTGACACGGAAGAGGTGGAAGAAACTTATATCTATGTTCAGGATCTTAAATGGTATCAGGAATGCTTTGTCACCAATTCCCTGATGGGGATCATGCCGGTGCGCCAGATTGAGGGAATCCGATTCGAGGAAGACAAAGTGACGAAGGAGCTGATGGGAAAATATCAGAAGATGGTCAGAGATACTGTGAATAAGAAACAAGTCGGATAAAGGTTATTGCGAAACCATCACATTCCGGAATGAGAAATGTACTTGAAGATGGCGGAAGTATAATCAGGAATTCGAAATGATACATAGAATGATAACGGAATTTGAGAGAATATGACCAAGACAATCAGGGATAAAGGTGCATCAACCTGGAAATACTAGGGATGATGCACTTTTTTGTGCAAACTCAACCAAAAACGGTCATAAATTTTGTGAAGTAGTTTGGTTGACTTTGAACGAATTTGAAAGTATACTAAGTTCAACAAATAAGGAACAACAAAAAGCGGTCAGAAACCCGCAGAAATGCGAATACCCGCTTAACAAATAGGGAGGAGAAAGAAATGATCTGTACCGTTACTTTTAATCCATCTCTGGACTATATCGTTTCCGTAGAAAACTTCAAACTGGGGCTTACCAACCGGACCAGTTCCGAGCTGATGCTTCCGGGCGGAAAAGGAATCAATGTTTCCACAGTGCTGATGAACCTCGGGATTGAGAATACCGCACTTGGTTTTATGGCAGGATTCGTTGGAGATGAAATCGTAAGAAAACTTGAGGAAATGGGAGTAAAATCCGATTTTATCAGGATCCCGGAAGGTGTTTCCAGGATTAATCTGAAACTGAAATCCATTGACGGAACCGAGATCAACGGAATGGGACCGGAGATCAGCGCAGAAAAAGTTCAGGAGCTGATGGAAAAGCTTGACACACTGAAAGAAGGAGATGTGCTTTTCCTGGCAGGAAGCATTCCATCATCCATGCCGGATGACATGTATGAGAAGATCATGGCGAGACTGGACGGGAAAGGTGTGATGATCGTTGTGGATGCAACGAGAGATCTTCTTGTGAATGTACTGAAGTATCATCCGTTCCTGGTGAAGCCCAATAACCATGAGCTTGGAGAAATCTTTGGCGTAGAGCTTAAGACCCGTCAGGATGTGATTCCTTACGGAAAGAAGCTCCAGGAAAAAGGAGCCAGAAATGTGCTGATCTCAATGGCCGGAGAGGGAGCTGTCCTGGTAGCGGAAGATGGTCAGGTATTTGAGAAACCGGCACCGAAAGGAACACTGGTAAACGGCGTAGGAGCCGGAGATTCCATGGTAGCAGGCTTTATGGCAGGCTGGATGGAAAAACAGGATCACGAATATGCATTTCACATGGGAATTTCCGCAGGAAGCGCAAGTGCATTTTCTGAAAATCTTGCCACAAGGGAAGAGATTCAGGCTGTATATGAACAGGTGACAGAGGAGTAAATAAGAAAGGGGAAGAGAAGATGAGAATCACAGATTTGCTTGACAAAAGAAGCATATCACTGGATGCGGCACCGAAGACGAAATCCGAAGCGCTGGACATGGCCGTAGATCTTATGGTAAAAAGCGAAAAGATCAGCGACAGGGAAGCTTATCGGAAACAGGTGTATTTAAGAGAGGAAGAAAGTACGACAGGAATCGGTGAGGGAATCGCCATTCCTCATGGAAAATGTGATGCGGTAAAGAAACCGGGACTTGCTGCCATGGTAGTAAAAAACGGTGTGGAATTTGAGGCACTGGATGATGAGCCGGTTACCCTTCTTTTCCTGATCGCAGCACCGAATACAGAAGATAACATTCATCTGGATGTACTCAGCAAGCTTTCCGTAATGCTGATGGATGATAATTTTACAGAGTCCTTACGCAACGCAGATTCTGTAGATGAATTTATGGAGATCATCGACAAGGCAGATGATGAGAAAAAAGATATTGATGAAAGACTGGCAGATACAGGAAGTTCCGAAGGAGCCCGAGCTAAACTGCTGGCAGTTACCTCCTGCCCCACAGGTATTGCCCACACCTACATGGCAGCAGAGGGACTGGAAAAAGCAGCGAAGGCGAAAGACTGTTTCATTAAAATAGAGACACGAGGCTCCGGCGGAGCAAAAAATGTACTTACGGATCAGGAGATCCGGGAGGCAGACTGCATCATCGTAGCAGCAGATGCCAAGGTTCCTATGGATCGTTTCGATGGAAAGAAAGTCATCGAATGTCAGGTTTCTGATGGAATCAGCAAAGCGGACCAGCTTGTTGAACGTGCGATTTCCGGAGATGTTCCGGTATATCATGCGGCAGCAGGCAGTCAGAGCTCTTCCTCAAATACAAAAGCAGGCGGCGGAGCAGGCCACAAGATCTATATGCAGCTGATGAACGGTGTATCTCACATGCTTCCGTTGGTTGTAGGCGGTGGTATCCTGATCGCTCTTGCGTTCCTGATTGATGGTTTAAGTATAGATTTAAATTCCCTTCCTGCAGACCAGAGAGCAAACTTTGGTACAATCACACCGGCAGCGGCTGTTCTGAAAAGTATTGGTGGCACTGCGTTTGGTTTTATGCTTCCGATCCTGGCAGGATTTATCGCAATGGCCATCGGTGACAGACCGGCACTTGCAGTTGGACTTGTGGGCGGTATGATCGCGGCAAACGGAAAATCCGGTTTCCTTGGAGCTCTTCTTGCAGGCTTCCTTGCAGGATATCTGATCCTCGGACTTCGTAAGGTTTGTGATAAGCTTCCGGAAGCACTGGAAAAAATAGCGCCTGTACTGATCTATCCGGTCGTTGGTGTCCTCCTTATGGGACTTTGTATGACCTTTATTGTAGAGCCGATCATGGGTGGTATCAATACAGGATTAAATAATGCCTTGACAGGTATGGGAAATTCAAGTAAAGTAATTTTAGGGCTGATTCTCGGTGGTATGATGGCCATTGATATGGGTGGTCCGTTCAACAAGGCAGCATATGTATTTGGTACAGCAGCTATTGCGGCAGGAAACTATGACATTATGGCAGCAGTTATGGTAGGAGGTATGACTCCTCCGTGTGCCATCGCACTTGCATCTCTGCTGTTTAAAGACAAATTTACAAAAGAAGAGCGTGAGGCAGGACCGACCAACTTTATTATGGGACTTGCATTTATCACAGAAGGTGCGATTCCTTTTGCGGCATCTGACCCGATCCATGTACTTCCGTCCTGTATCGTTGGTTCCGCAGTAGCCGGAGCGATCTCCATGTTCTTCAACTGTACATTGATGGCACCACACGGTGGAATCTTCGTATTCCCGGTTGTAGGTAATGCACTGATGTATCTGGTCGCATTGGTTGTGGGAACTCTGATCTCAGCTATGCTTCTCGGTGTACTGAAGAAAAAGGTTGCTTAAATTTTTTAAAATTAAAAATAAAAAACCTGGAGGATAAAGAAATGAAAGAATTCAAGTATGTAGTGACAGATAACGAAGGAATCCATGCACGTCCGGCCGGAGAGCTTGTGAAGCTTGTAAAAGGTTTCGAGTCCAAGATCACTATCGAGAAGGATGGCAAGACTGTAGAGTGCAGAAAGCTTCTTGCACTTATGGGACTTGGCGTAAAGAAGGGCCATGAGGTTACCTTTACATTCGATGGTGCAGACGAGGATGCAGCATACGAGGCAGTAAGCAAATTCATGCAGGAGAACCTGTAATCTCAGAATGAGTGAACAGAAGGCATCCCGGTCCGGTGATCGGGATGTTTTTTTTCAAGGAGGAAAAGGAATGCTGACGGAGCAGAGATACGAGATCATACTCGGCCTTCTCAGAGAAAAAAACAGTGTTACGGTAACAGAGCTGAAAGATATCCTGGATGCATCGGAATCTACGGTCCGCAGAGACATCACGGCGCTTTACAAGGCGGGGAGGCTGACCAGGGTTTTTGGCGGTGCGGTAGCGCTGGAACATACTGTCAATGCCTATGAGCCTACCGTAGCCCAGAAAGTTGAGCTGAATATTGAAGAAAAAAAGAAGATCGCAGCCTATGCGGCAGCTCTGATCCGTCCGGAAGATTTTGTGTATCTGGATGCGGGAACGACTACCGGATATATGCTGGAACATCTGGAAGGCTCCGGGGCGACTTTTGTCACCAATGGTGTTTCCCATGCCAAGGCTCTGGCTCAGATGGGAGTTCGTGTATTGCTGATCGGCGGAGAGCTGAAGGGATCTACGGAAGCTGTGATCGGAAGTCAGGCCATGCAGATGCTGAAGAATTATCATTTTACCAAGGGCTTTTTCGGGACCAATGGGATGACTCAGAGAGAAGGTTTTACCACGCCGGAATCCAATGAGGCACTGGTAAAGCGAACAGCCATGGAGCAGTGTCTGGAAAAGTACGTGGTGTCTGACAGCTCCAAATTCGGACAGATCAGTGCGGTGACATTCTTTTCATTTGACGGAGCGGTAATTCTGACGGAAAGCTGTTCCAAAGAATATAAAGATTGCAGAAATATACAGATCGTATCATAGAAAGATCACAAATAAAAAACCGGTTTGGAAGAAAAATTCTTCGTAAACCGGTTTTTTATTCGTTAAGGATCTGTCTCAATCTTCCTTGGAGATCATGGATTCCAGATCTTCCACGGAAATATCTTTTTTGTGCATCAGCTTGAGCAGACGTTTCAGTTCGGTAGCTTCCTTTGCTTTTTGCTCAGCTTTGCGGATCTCATCCAGCTGAGCTGCCAGTGCAGTTTTTTCATCCTCCAGCGCTGCTATCTTTTCGGTGTAGGCAGCAATCTTGGAATCTACTTTGGAAATTTTCTCATTGAGTACTTCTATCTTTGTACGTCTCTGTGCCATATGAAACCTCCTGATAAAAATATTACTTCTTATATACTATACAATAGCATAAATGACGATGAAATACAATTGTGAATTAATGTACGATGTGTTATCATATTACTGTTCACTGGTAATATTCCGCGATGTGTTTTTTGTGAGCGAAGGTCACAGAAAACCCGAGACATACTGCGCGAATTTATGCGATCAGCATAAATTCTGTGCATCGCGAAGCGTGTTACTGAGAACGGGGTGAACAGTAATGTTATCATGGATGTATATAATATTTCAGAAACGCAGGAAAATACTATGAATAAAGATAAGGGCGTATTTATGACTGCCCAGGAAGTAAATAAAGAAATAGAAATTCTAAAGACGGTTTTTGACATTGTAAGACTGGTGGATGTCAGCCGTACAGCTCCGGTAAATATTGGCTCAGATGATTGCTCTTATGAAGCAGAACATAAATGCTTTGCAGTGTGGAATAAAAACAGAAGATGTGAGAACTGTATTTCTGCCAAAGTTTTTGCCCGCAAAAACAGAATGACGAAATTTGAGTTCGTCAATGATGACATTTACCAGGTGATCGCCAAATATGTGGTTATAGACGGGACACCTCTTGTTATGGAAATGGTCTTTAAAATGACGGATAAGATTTTTCTGGGAGCTTACGGAAGCGGGCCTCTGATCGATAAGATCAGCAAATTCAATCGGGAATTATATGAAGATCCGCTGACTGGTGCCAGAAACCGGAGATATTTTGAGGAACAGCTGAAATCCCTGGATAAGATGGGGGCTATAGCTATGATCGACGTGGATAATTTTAAACAGATCAATGACAGCTATGGCCATGTAGCCGGAGATGCGGCGTTGTGCACCATTGTCAGAACGATTTTTGATCATGTGCGGGCAAATGACGTGGTACTGCGTTATGGAGGAGACGAATTTCTTCTGATGTTTGAAGAAATTCCGGAAAAGGTATTTCAGCAGAAGCTGGAAGATATCCGGAAAGAGATCGCAATGGCAGATGTGCCGGAATACAAAGAAATCCGGCTTTCCACGAGCGTGGGAGGTGTATATGGAAACTGTAAGGTCAGAGATGGAGTGGTAGAAGCGGACATGCTTCTCTATCAGGCCAAGCGGCAAAAAAACTGTGTTGTTTACAAGCGGATCTGACGGAAATGGCAGAACAGCCATTGGAGGCAGAATTATGTAACAGACGCAAGAGATATTTCTTTGGCAGGTAAAAGGAGAAGGGCGATATGAAGATAATCGCAAGGATCAGAAGTGATTTTCCGACAAAATTCGGAATCCCACGTCAGAGCGGCCGAGTGGAAGAACTGGCAGCCTGTATTGTTTTTGAACCGGAATACCGGGTGCGTGAAGCGGTAAAGGGACTGGAAGATTTTTCGCATATCTGGCTGCTGTGGGAGTTTTCACAGTCGATCCGTGAAAACTGGTCCCCTACGGTACGTCCGCCACGTCTGGGCGGAAATGAAAGGATGGGTGTATTTGCCACCAGATCGCCCTTCCGCCCCAATCCTGTAGGCTTATCCTGTGTGAAGCTTGAAAAGATAGACATGGAAAGTAAAGAAGCTCCTGTACTGATCGTATCCGGTGCGGACCTGATGGACGGAACCCCCATCTATGATATCAAGCCATATCTGCCTGTGGCAGACTGTCATCCGGAAGCACTGGGCGGCTTTGCGACGAAGGTGGAGCAGCATTTTCTACAGGTGGAAATCCCGGAAGAATGGAAGGCAAGGATCCCGGAAGACAAGCTTTCTGCATTGGAAGGTGTGCTCAGAGAAGATCCGAGGCCTGCCTACCAGAAAGATCCGGAGAGGATATACGGAATGCCTTTTGCAGGGATGGATGTTCGTTTTCAGGTAAAAAACGGCATACTTACAGTATGTGAGATCACAGAATATAAAAAATCAGACAAAATTTAAAAATACCTTTGACAAACTTTTTAAGTGATGATATTATAATAAATGAGTTAGCAAACGCTAACTCATTATTTTAAAAATGAAGTTAGTTTAAAATAACATTGAAACAGTCATATAAAAGTTCAGAGATCAAAGGAGAGTGAATTATGAGCGTTGTAATTGTAGGTGGTAATGAAAGAATGGTATGTCAGTATGAGGATATCTGTAAAGGCTTCGGATGCAAGGCGAAAGTCTTTGCCAAGGAAAAAGGAGCCATGAAGAAAAAGATCGGGGTGCCGGATCTGATGATCCTGTTCACAAGTACTGTTTCCCACAAAATGGTAAACTGCGCAGTAGAAGAAGCAAAGAAAAAATCCATTCCGGTATGCCGCTGTCATACAAGCAGCGCTGCAGCTCTTGAGAACATTCTGAAGCAGTACTGTGCATAAGAAACCGGTCAGGAGATACTTTTCTCTTGTATAATTTGACTTTTTTTGCAGAAATGTTACAGAAAGGCTTGCAAAACTACAAATTATTCAATAAAATAGCCGTAGGTTTCTGTGGTAAAGCGTTGCAGTGAATGGTGAAAATGCAGCGCTGGAAGTCGAAATTACAGGTGAGAGGTGTTATCATGAAAAAAGTTGTAAAATTCGGTGGAAGTTCTCTTGCAAATGCGGAGCAGTTCCAGAAAGTGGGCGATATCATCCGCAGTGATGAGAGCCGCCGTTATGTAGTTCCGTCAGCTCCGGGAAAGAGATTTGACGATGATATCAAAGTGACTGATATGCTTTATGGATGTTATGACGCAGCATCTAAAGGGGAGGATATCACTGAGAAGATTAATGCGATCAAGGCGCGATATTATGAGATCATCAAGGGCCTCGGACTGAGCCTTTCTCTTGAGGAGGAGTTCAAGAAAATCGATGAAGATTTCCGTGCACAGGCAGGAATCCAGTATGCGGCATCCAGAGGAGAGTTCCTCAATGGTAAGATCATGGCTGCATACCTTGGATATGATTTTGTGGATGCAGCTTCTGTGATCCGTTTTGATAAAGCTGGTAATCTGGAAGCGGAGGAGACCAATAAACTCCTTTCCAAAAAACTCAGCAAATCCCAGCATGCGGTTATTCCGGGATTTTACGGCGCATGTGCAGATGGCACGGTAAAGACATTTTCCAGAGGTGGTTCTGATGTGACCGGATCTCTGGTTGCAAAAGCTATTCATGCAGATATTTATGAGAACTGGACGGACGTTTCCGGTTTTCTTGTAACAGATCCACGCATCGTTCACAATCCGGAGCCTATCGAGGCAATCACATACAGAGAACTTCGTGAGCTTTCCTACATGGGAGCTACTGTTCTTCATGAGGATGCCATTTTTCCGGTTCGTAAAGAGGGAATTCCGATCAATATCCGTAACACAAACAGCCCGGAGGATAAAGGTACTCTGATCGTAGAGAGCACCTGTAAGAAGCCGAAATTTACTATTACCGGTATCGCCGGAAAGAAAGGCTTCTGCTCTATTAATATCGAGAAATCCATGATGAACAGTGAGATTGGGTTCGGACGCAAGGTACTTCAGGTATTTGAAGATCAGGGGATCAGCTTTGAGCATGTACCATCCGGAATCGATACCATGACTGTATATGTTCATCAGGACGAATTTGAGGAGAAAGAGCAGCAGGTTATCGCAGGTATCCACCGTCTGGTACAGCCTGATTTTGTGGAGATGGAATCTGACCTTGCACTGATCGCAGTTGTTGGTCGTGGAATGAAATCCCAGAGAGGCACTGCAGGAAGGATCTTCTCTGCTCTTGCCCATGCAAATGTAAATGTAAAAATGATCGACCAGGGTTCCAGTGAGCTGAATATCATCATCGGTGTAGAGAACCGTGATTTCGAAAAAGCAGTCAGAGCAATCTACGATATTTTTGTTCTGACACGAATATAAACAAAATCCGGAAACGGATTTTGTTTATGAGGAAGTAGCGAAGCGGATTCCGAATATCCGATCGATTAAATCCGGAAACGGATTTTGTTTATATCCGATTGATTAAATCCGTCGCAGGACAGTATATTACACGTCCGGCGGCGGATTTTTTTGGACTAAAAATAATACAATCAAATTCAACAGGATTTCCAAAGGAAAGACAAAGATATTGTACATTGTGTCGAAAAATGCTTGATATGAAATAAACAGTATTGACAAAAACTTAACTTTTGTGTAAAACTGACATATAAAAAAATCAGAAAGGCAGGCAGTCAGCCATGGAGAAACAGATCAAACTGGATGAAAAAAGTGCACAGGAGTTTGTCAGTGCAGCCAGCAAATGTAAATTTGATATTGATGTATTTTATAACCGTATTATCATTGACGCAAAGTCGATCCTCGGACTTTTGAGTCTGGATCTGACAAAGACTCTGACAGTAAAGTGTTACGGAGAAGATGAGGATTTTAACCGTGTTCTTTCCAAGTATGCAGTAGGTTGAGAAATATGAATAAGGAAAAACGGTGATAAAAGGGCGCAGTTCATGAGAAGAAAAGCAGAACATGCGTCCTTTTTATTATGGGGAGCTTTCGGATCATATTTTATGGTATAATCCTGGTATAGCATGGAAAAAGAATAGTTGCCGGGCTGGAATTCCGGCAGCTGCCGGGAGTGAAAATATGGAAAAACCAAGAGTACGGATTTCTGTCAGAAATCTTGTGGAATTTATACTGAGGAGCGGAGATCTGGATAACAGCAGTGGGACATCCGGAGATAAGGAAGCCATGTTAAAAGGCGGAAGGCTTCACCGCAAGATACAGCGGAGTATGAAGGGCGATTATCAGGCAGAGGTTTCTCTGAAAAAAGAAAGTGAATACGGCGATGTGGTCATTCAGGTTGAGGGCCGTGCAGACGGGATCTTTACAGAGGACGGAGCCGTTTATATTGACGAGATCAAGGGAACTTACGGAAATGTCCAGGCAATGGACATACCAGTAGCGGTTCACCGTGCCCAGGCTATGTGTTACGGACTGATCTGGGGAGAAAAAGAGGGGATTTC
Source organism: Blautia sp. NSJ-140 (assembly GCF_022868965.1). Lineage (NCBI taxonomy): Bacteria > Bacillati > Bacillota > Clostridia > Lachnospirales > Lachnospiraceae > Blautia > Blautia sp. NSJ-140. The sequence continues at coordinate 26,114 of NZ_JALIFS010000015.1, forward strand.
AGAAATCCACATTCAGATGACCTACGCTCATCTTGAGACGGAAGAAACCAGGAGATTTCGTGAGGATTTTTCCATAGAGGAACTTAAAGGCTGGTATCAGAAGCTTCTGGATGCCTATCACAAATGGATCGCATATTCCCTTAACTGGAAAAAAGAGAGGAATGCATCCATGAAGGATCTGCAGTTTCCGTTTCCATACAGAGAAGGGCAGCGGGATATAGTTAGTGGTGTGTACCATACGGTTTCCAGCGGGAAGACCTTATTTGTTCAGGCACCTACCGGCGTGGGAAAAACCATGTCTGCCATTTTTCCTTCGGTGCGCGCTATCGGTGAGGGAAAAGGGGAAACACTTTTTTATCTTACCGCAAAAACCATCACAGGAACTGTGGCGCAGGAGGCATTCCATATCCTGCGGGAAAAAGGTCTGAAATTTAAGGTGACGGCGATCACGGCAAAGGAAAAACTGTGTTTTCAGGATACTCCGGAATGTACACCGGAGAAATGTCCTTATGCAAAGGGACATTTTGACCGGGTAAATGATGCGGTTTATGAGCTCTGGACCACAGAAGAGGTATATTCCAGAGAAGTGATCCGTGCTCATGCAGAAAAATGGCATGTGTGCCCTTTTGAAATGTGTCTGGATCTTTCAATCTGGGTAGACGGGATCATCTGTGATTATAATTACGTGTTTGATCCCAATGTTCATCTGAAACGTTTTTTCGGGGAAAATATTTCCGGGGATCATATTTTTCTGATCGATGAGGCACATAATCTGGTAGAACGTGGCAGAGAGATGTACAGTGCCGGTATTTCCCGCCGGAGTCTGGTCGCCCTTCGAAAGAAGATAAAAAAGCGTTTTTCAAAACTGGCCAGAACACTGGACAAAGCAAATCGCCAGATGATGGAACTGGAAGAGAACCTTGCGGAAACGGGAAAAGGGTATCAGGTGCTGCCCAATCCCGGAGTACTGCCGATCACATTTCTTACAATATCAGGTGAACTGGAAGAAATCCTGGAGGAAAAAGAGCTGGAAGAAGAACTGCGCAGGGAAATCCTGGAATTTTATTTTATAGTGCGTGATTTTTTAAATGTTTCAGAACTGGTAGATGAAAATTATGTGGTGTATACCGAAAACCACGTGGAAGAAGGATTTCGCCTGAGATTGTTCTGTGTGAACCCGGCAGAAAATCTGGGAGAATACCTGAAAAAAGGGAGAAGTGCTATTTTCTTTTCAGCTACAATGTTTCCAATGCTCTATTACCGGGAGCTTTTGACAACAGATCGTGATGCATATGGGATTTATGTGCAGTCTCCTTTCCCAAAAGAAAACCGCAGGATTCTTATCGGCAGCGATGTAAGCAGCCGGTATACCCGGAGAAATCGTGCAGAATACCGGAAGATCGCCGGATATATTGCCAGGTGTGTCTGGCAGAGGCCGGGAAATTATATGGTGTTTTTTCCGTCGTATCGTCTTATGGAAGACGTACTGCAGGTTTATGAGGAAGAATTTTCCGTAGACTGGGTGCGCTGCGTGTGTCAGACACCGGATATGACAGAAAAGGAACGGGAAGGATTTTTGGAGGAATTTCAGGAACGGGAAGGTACCCTGGTAGGGTTCTGTGTCCTTGGAGGGATTTTTTCCGAGGGTGTTGATCTGACAGGGGAAAGTCTGATCGGGGCAGTGATCGTAGGAACCGGACTTCCCCAGATCGGCAGTCAGCGTGAGATCCTGAAAGAGTATTACGATAAAAAGAATCACTGTGGTTTTGATTATGCATATCGCTATCCGGGTATGAACAAGGTGCTTCAGGCCGCCGGGCGCGTGATCCGCACAAAAGAGGATAAAGGCGTGATATTGCTTCTGGATGACCGCTTCTGGGACCGGGATTACCAGGAAATCTTTCCCCGGGAATGGCAGGACCGTACAGGCTGCAGGCTGGATACGGTAGAAGGCGCAGTGGAGACATTCTGGAAGAGGTTTACTTGACAGAACGGAGAAATCCGATATACTTATAGAGTCTTTATCTGGAAAATCACCGGAGGAATGCGTGGATGCCGGATCAGGACAGGAAACTGTAAAACAGGATCATAAGAAAAGTGAAAGAAGTATATGAGACGAAAAAAAATATATAAAGTATTGGCATTTTGTCTGAGCACAGTGATGCTCGCACAGCCGGTTTTTGCGACAACAGTGCAGCAGACGGCACAGGGAAGCCTTGGTTCTGTTACGGAGGAGTCCCAGATACTTCCAATTCCCGGTGAAAGCGGGAAATATATTCTGAAAAGCAATGGCTTTTACTGCCTGAATGAAGATGGAACCAAAGAAAATACTCCGGCAGTGTATTATTTTGATCATTTTGAGATCGACGGAACGGTTTTTGATGGATATTATTATCACGACGAAAGCGGTAAGTTTACAGCGGGAAACTCGCATATGGTCCAGATCACCGATCTGAAGGCGCCGGCAAAAGACGGCAGCGGTGCGGAAGTTTCTTTTGACGGCTGTTATATGGTAAACAATCTGGGAAAACTCAGCGCCTCTCCACAGGTACGTTATATGGATAATCTGGTGGTGGACAAAACAACGTACAACGGGCTGTATTATTTTGATGAATATGGAAAAATGGTTACGGATCCGGGTATCCATTATCTGGAAATGAATGTTGCAGGACAGATGTTTGACGGATATTATTATTTTGGCGGAGAAAACGGCGTTCTGCTCCAGGAAGAGGGAGAGACTCCGGAGGGATTTTCCGTTGATGCATCCGGAAAAGTCGAGACTAAAGATCTGGGAATGGATGGCCTTGAGAAACGGCTTGCGGATCTTCTTGGAACCTATGAGGGTACATGGAGCGTTTATGTAAAGGATCTGACCAGTGGTCAGGAGTTTGAACAGAACAGCCAGTCGCTGTACTCAGCCAGTCTGATCAAAGTGTTTGTCATGGCCCAGACCTATGCCAACATGGATACAGTCCTTCAGAGCGAAGCGGCAAAAATGAAAAAAGATGTTACAGATCCGTCCGTATCCACAAAGGTCAATGATCTTCTCTGGAATATGATCACAGTCAGTGACAATGAATCCTTTAATGAGCTGGTACGTCTGCAGACAGCATCGGGTGTTTTTAAGGACGGAGCGCAGGCTGTAAATGGATTTCTTGCGGAACAGAAATTTGCAGATACTTCCGTTCAGCACATCTTAAGCCCGTCCTCTTCAAAGGATGTCGGCCTCGGCGGCAGGAACACCACTTCCGTAAAAGACTGCGCAGAGCTTCTTTTCCGGATCTATAAAGGAGAATGTGTATCGAAAGAAGCTTCGGAGGCTATGCGTAATCTGCTTCTGAACCAGCAGGTTACTACTAAGATCCCCAGCGGGATATCTGCGTCCGTGGAAATTGCAAATAAGACTGGAGAAACGGATACGGACCAGCATGATATCGCCATTGTATATGGAAAAAAGACTACATATATCCTCTGTGTGATGTCAGAAGACTGTAAACCTGGGGACGCAGTTTCGCATATCCGGGATATTTCCGGTATTGTTTATAATTATCTGAATATGGACCTTGACCAGGGGTGATCTGTGAGTTAGAATAAAAAACAGCTGAGTAAGATCCTGATGGATATTTCCGACAGAGAAGTATCCGAAATGTTCATGAAAGGAGAATTCTATTATGAAGACAGTACATACAGACAAAGCACCTGCAGCAATCGGACCATACTCCCAGGCTATCATCCATGGAGATACGCTTTACACATCCGGTCAGATCCCGGTGGATCCGGCAACTGGAGAGGTAGTTGGAACAACCATCGAGGAGCAGGCTGACCGTGTTATGAAGAATCTCGGAGCAGTTCTGGAAGCTGCCGGTTCCAGCTATGAGAATGCAGTCAAGACAGTATGCTTCCTTGCAGATATGAACGATTTTGCGGCATTTAATGAAGTATATGCCAAATATTTCGTAAACAAACCTGCACGTTCCTGTGTTGCAGTCAAGACACTGCCAAAGAATGTTCTCTGTGAGGTAGAAGTGATCGCAGCAATCTGATGATTTGATAAAAAATCCCTGTTGTCTGATTTCAGTCAGACAGCGGGGATTTTTTTCGTGGGGATAAAGTATTTTCTCTGTTCTGGAGCGCACTCCTTTTTTGTTTTCAGGCGTTGAAACGGTAATATTTTTCTTGTGTACAGTAGAGCGCTATAGTATAATAAGACCAGTTTTTTGGTATACGTGTAAAAGCTATAATAAGGATGATCGGCAAACCAGATGAAAATCTGGGACGCAAAGCTACAGGGCCTGTAAAATGGCAGCCAGTTGCATGAAATGACGTGCACTGTCTGTGAGACGGTGCTTTTTTATGGTGTTATTCGGTTATGAACAAGCAGCGAAGCGGATTGCGAATATCCGCTGTGATCGAAAGTCATTCTTATGGACATTATGATGCCGGTAATGAATGGTTATGAAGTTGCAAAGACAATACCGATCATTGCAATGACAGCAAATGCATTCACGGAGGACAGAATAAGAGCAAAAAAAGCAGGGATGGATGAACATATTGTTAAGCCTGTTGATCTGGGATTACTGATAAAAGTAATTCATAAATTGGTGGAATGTAATTGATGTAGCAATGATAAATAAGCAGTGAAACATAATAGGAGGACAAAATTATGACAATACAGGAATGCTATGAAGCTATCGGAGGAAATTATGAAGATGTTTTAGGACGCCTTCGAAGCGAAGCACTGATTCGGAAATTTACATTAAAGTTCCTTGAGGATCAGAGTTACCCGCAGTTAAAACTGGCATTGAAGAATAGAAATTATGAAGATGCTTTCCGCAGTGCACACACATTGAAAGGGGTTTGTCAGAATCTTTCTTTTGACCGTCTGTATGAGGTTAGTAATGAGTTAACAGAACTTTTGAGAGATAGAACCGGAGCGCAGCCGGGGATATCGGAGGCAATGGAAAAAGTAACAGAAGTATATGAAATGATGATTGAAGAAATAAAGAAGGGACTGTCGAATTAAGTGATGCGACACGACTTTCTGTTTTTGACCGGGTGTCCGGAATATCATAAAACCCACATGGATAAAGGAAATAAAAAATATGGATAAAAGACAAAAGATCCTGATCGTAGACGATTCAGAATTTAACAGGGATATGTTGAAGGAGATTCTCAGAGAAACTTATAATTACCTGGAAGCTGAAAATGGAAATCAGGCAATTCAGATTATGGGAGAAAATCCGGGAATCGATCTGATGCTTTTAGATATCAATATGCTACAGATGAATGGTTTTGAAGTTCTGAAATGGATGAACCAAAGTCGGTGTATAGATGAAACTCCGGTAATCATGATATCTTCTGAAGATGCTGTTGATACGATGCGTAAGGCATATGAGCTGGGAATCACGGATTATATCACACGACCGTTTGATTCTGTGATTGTAAAGAAAAGAGTTCAGAATACCCTTGGACTCTATATGAAGCAAAAGCATCTGATCAATGTGGTTTATGATCAGGTTTACGAAAAAGAAGAAAATAATAATATTATGATCCGGATTCTGAGTAATGTATTGGGATCACGTAACAGTGAGAGCAGAGAACACATCCTGCATATTAAAACAGCAACGGAAATGATGCTGAGACAACTGGTAAAAATAACAGATGCTTATCCTATGACAGAGGCAGATATTTCTTTGATCACAACAGCATCTTCTCTTCATGATATTGGTAAGATCCGTATTTCGGAAGAAATTCTGAACAAACCCGGCAGACTTACCGATGAAGAATTCAAGATTATGAAAACTCATAGTGAGCTTGGTGCAGATATGATCCGGGATATGCATTTCCCAAAAGACAATTCATTGGTACGTGCTTCATGGGAAATCTGCAGATGGCATCATGAAAGATGGGATGGAAAAGGCTATCCGGATGGCCTGAAAGGAGAAGAAATACCAATCTCCGCACAGGTGGTGTCGATTGTCGATGTTTATGACGCACTTACAAGTGAAAGATGTTATAAGAAAGCATTTGATCATGACACAGCGATTCAAATGATCCTGGATGGGCAATGTGGACAATTTAACCCCATCCTCCTTATGTGTCTGAAAGAACTGAGTCTTCAGCTTTCAAAAATGATTGATAAAGAGATGGATGATACTAGCTATTACCATGAAGTACAGAGACTTTCAAATGAGATACTCAGCGACAGATCTTTACCGAATCATAATTATTCACAGAATGTTGTCAGGGTCATGAAGGAAAAACTCGATTTCTTCAAATCGAACAGTGGCATGAATTCAATTGAGTACAATACAATTTCAGGTCAGCTGACTATATTAAACGGAAAGCAGCAGATATTATGTCAGAGAAATAATCCGAATTTCAATCTGTTCAAAGAATTCGGAGTAAATGAAGAAGATGTTCATCATATTCAGGCTTTATTACATCAGACATCTGTACAAAATAAAGAAATCTCTGTGCAGATAAAAGCAACGGTGGAGAATGTCCGCCAAATGTATAAACTGAAGTTGCATACATTGTGGTCGCCTTTAAAGAAGGATGGATACATCGGGGTCGTTGGATATTTTAATATTGTAAAATAGAAAAATGCAAAGGAGGCTCAGAAGGAGGATCCCAATGAAAAAGAAAAAATGGAACAAAGTTTTGCCGGTGTTCCTGGTGATGGTGGCAGTTATATCACTTTTGTCAGGCTGTGGCGGGAAGAGCGCGGAAAAAGAAGATGCAGATACGATCACGGTGTATTTGTGGAGCACAAACCTGTATGAAAAATATGCACCATACATCCAGGAACAGCTCCCGGATATCAATGTTGAATTTGTAGTAGGGAATAATGATCTGGATTTCTACAAGTTCCTTAAGGAAAATGATGGATTGCCGGATATTATAACCTGCTGTCGTTTTTCACTGCATGATGCAAATCCTCTGAAAGACAGTTTGATGGATCTTTCCACAACAAATGCGGCAGGGGCTGTCTATGATACATACCTCAGCAATTTTATGAATGAGGATGGAAGCGTAAACTGGCTTCCCGTGTGTGCGGATGCACATGGTTTTGTAGTGAACAAAGACCTTTTTGAAAAATATGATATCCCTCTTCCGACAGATTACGAAAGCTTTGTCTCTGCCTGCCAGGAATTTGACAAAGTGGGGATTTGCGGGTTTACGGCAGATTATTATTATGATTATACCTGTATGGAGATGTTGCAGGGGCTGTCTGCATCAGAGTTGTCTTCTGTGGCCGGACGTAAGTGGCGTACTACCTACAGTGGCCCGGATAATACAGAGAGAGAAGGTCTGGACAGTTCCGTCTGGCCGGGGGCTTTTGAACGTATGAAACAGTTCATCCAGGATACAGGGCTTAGCCAGGATGATCTGAACATGACTTATGATGATATAGTTGAGATGTATCAAAGTAACAGACTTGCCATGTACTTTGGCAGCTCTGCCAGTGTAAAAATGTTTCAGGATCAGGGTATTAACACAACGTTTCTTCCATTCTTTCAGGAAAACGGTGAAAAGTGGATTATGACTACACCATATTTCCAGGTGGCTTTAAACCGCAATCTGACACAGGATGAGACACGTCGAAAGAAAGCAATGAAGGTACTGAACACAATGCTTTCGGAGGATGCGCAGAACCGGATCATTAGTGATGGACAGGATCTGTTAAGCTACAGTCAGGATGTGGATATCCATCTTACGGAATATATGAAAGATGTGAAACCTGTGATAGAGGAAAACCACATGTATATCCGTATTGCGTCAAATGACTTTTTCTCTGTTTCCAAGGATGTGGTTTCTAAGATGATCTCAGGAGAATATGATGCAGAGCAGGCTTATCAGTCATTTAATTCCCAGCTTCTTGAAAAAAAATCCACTTCTGAGAATATTGTGCTGGATTCAAAGAAAACTTATTCCAATCGCTTCCATACCGGTGGAGGCAATGAAGCCTATTCTGTTATGGCTAACACCCTGCGCGGCATCTATGGGACGGATGTACTGATCGCAACCGGAAACAGCTTTACCGGAAATGTGCTGAAAGCCGGTTATACAGAAAAAATGGCAGGTGATATGATCATGCCAAATGGTCTGGCAGCTTACAGCAGCAAGATGAGCGGTGCTGAACTGAAAGAGATAGTTAAAAACTTTGTAGAAGGCTATGAGGGAGGCTTTAATCCGTTTAACCGTGGCTCTCTGCCGGTGGTCAGTGGTATTTCTGTGGAAATCAAGGAAACAGAAGATGGTTACTCATTGAGCAAAGTTACAACGGGCGGAAAACAAATTCAGGATGAGGATACTTTCACGGTAACCTGTCTTGCGACACCAAAATACATGGAGGCTTATCCGGCAGATGAGAATATTGTGTTTGATGGAGGAGATACCACTGTGAAAGATACCTGGACAGGATATGTTTCAGATCGTGATGCCATTCTTGCAGAACCTGAAGATTATATGACTCTGAGGTGAGAAGAATGGATATTAAGAATCATAATACAGATAGAAAGAAGCCTGTCAGGAGAAAACAATTAAAGGCAGCTGTCTTTATAGCTGTTTTGGTGGGAATTGCTTTGATGGTTTTCCAATATTTTGGATTTGTGTCGAAAACTATTTATGAGGAAAGTGTATCTCATCTGACGGAGGTTTTTCATCAGTCTGATAATATGCTGAGAGAACTGACAGATAAGAACCTGACCTATCTTCATATGTGGGGTGAGAATCTGCAGAATACCGCCAGTGAAGAAGAAATTCGTGATTATATAAAGAAAGCGCAGGAAGATGCAGGATGTTTAGAATTTTATTTTCTGTCAGCTGACGGGAACTATAAGGTGATAACAGGCGAAACCGGGTATCTTGGATTACAGGAAAATATTGAAGAGGAGATCCGGCAGGGAAATGATGTGATAGCAAATGCAGCAGTTCCCGGAAAATCCCAGCTACTTGTTTTTGCTACACCCAGGGCTCATGGAATTTATCAGGGATTTGAATATGATGCGATTGCCATTGCTTATGAAAACTCTGATATCATAGATGTACTGGATATTTCTGCTTTTAATGGAAATGCCCAGAGTTTTATTGTTCATCCGGATGGCCGTGTTGTGGTCGATCATTCTTTTGAGTCATGGGGGAATGTGTATAATTTCTTCGGTGTTCTGAGAGAGAATTCCGATATGTCTGAAAAAGAGATCAATAAGCTTTCGGAAAAGTTTAAAGCAGGACGTACCGATGCGATGCTGGTGAATCTGGATGGAAGGAGCTACTATCTGGTCTATGAAAAATCAGATATCCAGGACTGGATGTTTCTGGGACTTGTCCAGGCGGATATTGTCAATGCCAGTATGAATAGCCTGCAGCGTAGTACAATGCTTCTTGTTGGCATGATCGTGCTCTGTATTGCCGCCTTTTTTATCAGCCTTATCATTCAAAAAAGCAGGGCAAGTCTCAGGAGAAAAGATACAGAGATCCTGTACAGGGATGAGCTGTTTCAAAAGCTGTCAATGAATGTGGATGATGTTTTCCTGATGCTGGATGCCAAAACATATGAGGCAGATTATGTCAGCCCGAATGTGGAAAAACTGTTGGGATTTACGGTAGAGCAGATCCGGAAGGATATTTATGTTCTGGGAAAACTGCATCCACGGGATTCTGAGAATCCGAAGAAGAATTATCTGGAGGGAATCCAGACTTCGGAACAGAAGGAATGGGATTTTGAATATGTTCATCAGAAAACAGGAGAACAGCGTTGGTTTCATATTGTGGCAATGGGCAGTGAGGTGAACCGGAAGAAGAAATATATTCTGGTTATGTCGGACCGTACCTCTGACAGGAATATGAATCAGGCACTTTCTGAGGCAGTACGTGCTGCGGAGACAGCAAACAGGGCTAAGAGTAATTTCCTTTCCAATATGTCTCACGATATCCGGACGCCAATGAATGCGATCATCGGCTTTACGACACTGGCTGTAAGTAATATTGATGATAAGAAAAGAGTCAGGGATTATCTGGGTAAGATCCTTTCCTCCAGTAACCATTTGCTTTCACTGATCAACGATATCCTGGATATGAGCCGGATTGAGAGCGGAAAGATCCATCTGGAAGAAACAGAGGTCAGTCTGTCAGATGTACTTCATGACCTGAAGACGATCATCAGTGGGCAGATCCATGCGAAGCAGCTGGAACTTTATATGGATGCCATGGATGTTACCAATGAGGATGTTTATTGTGACAAGACGCGACTGAACCAGATACTGCTGAATCTTTTGTCTAATGCAGTCAAGTTTACACCAGCCGGAGGAACCGTCTCTGTCCGGATCAGACAGTGTCCTGGGACACAGAAAGGCAGTGGACTGTACGAAATCCGGGTAAAGGATAACGGAATTGGCATGAGTCAGGAATTTGTGAAGAAGATATTTTCTCCCTTTGAGAGAGAGCGGACTTCCACTGTCAGCAGGACCCAGGGCACAGGGCTTGGTATGGCCATTACCAAGAACATTGTGAATATGATGGGCGGTACCATTGAGGTTCATACAGAACAGGGAAAAGGTACTGAATTTATTGTTCGTCTGCCATTTCGGATTCAGTCTGAGCATCAACGTATAGAGAAGATCGCAGAACTGGAAGGACTTAAAGCATTAGTTGTAGACGACGATTTTAATACCTGTGACAGCGTGACAAAAATGCTTGTGAGGGTTGGAATGCGTTCGGAATGGACACTTTCCGGCAAGGAAGCTGTTCTACGTGCACGGCAGTCTATGGAACTGGGAGATGCGTTCCATGCTTATATCATCGACTGGCGTCTGCCGGATATGAATGGCATTGAAGTTACCCGCCAGATCCGCAGCCTCGGCGATGATACGCCAATCATTATCCTGACTGCATATGACTGGTCAGATATCGAAGTGGAAGCCAGGGCGGCCGGAGTGACTGCTTTCTGTGCAAAACCAATGTTCATGTCAGATATCAGAAATACCTTGATGAGTGCTATCGGCCAGAAGCTGGCAGAGGATACAATCCTTCCGTCAGTAGATTCGGATTTCAGGGGCAGATGTATACTGCTTGTGGAAGACAACGAACTGAACAGCGAAATTGCTGTGGAAATCCTTAATGAATATGGATTCCTGGTTGATACTGCCGAAAATGGTGTCGAGGCAGTGCAGAAAGTCCGAAATTCTACACCGGGTAATTATGATCTTGTGCTGATGGATGTGCAGATGCCTGTAATGAACGGATATGAGGCCACGAAACAGATCCGTGCGCTGGATGATCCGGCGCTGGCAGGAATTACTATTCTTGCCATGACTGCCAATGCCTTTGATGAGGACAGAAAGAAAGCACTGAAATGTGGTATGGATGGGTTCCTGTCCAAACCAATTGTCATAGAGGAATTGATCAGCATCCTGCAGAAGAACCTGGATTAGGTGTTCGGAGTATCAGAAAAACCACACAAATAAAGGAAATAAAAAATATGGATAAAAGTAGAAAAAAATCAATCGTACTATGTGCTGGTATATTTGTGGTTTTAGGAATATGGATGGTATTGACGGTACCATGCCGGGCTGCCGAGACGAATAACGATGAAAAGCAGTCACGGATCATCCGTGTCGGCTCATTTGAGGATACCTTTAATTATGTCGATAAAAACGGTGTAAGACGAGGATATGGATACGAACTCATGCAGGCTCTGGCAGGTTACACCGGATGGAAACTTGAGTATGTGAAATGTGACTGGTCTGACTGTTTTGATAAGCTTGAAAATGGTGAGATTGATATCATGGGTGATATCTCTTACACCGATGAACGTGCACAAAAGATGCTTTTCCCGGATGAACCGATGGGGGAGGAAAAATATATCCTTTATGCTGATTTATCGGATACGGATATTGGAATGTCTGATCTCAAGTCTCTGGATGGGAAACGTGTAGGTGTGCTCATGGATACAGAACCTGAGCTCATGCTGACAGAATGGGAAAATAAGAATGGCATACATACAGAACATGTAAATGTGAATAATAATGATGATGTCGAAAAGAAATTAGCAAATCATGAGATCGACTGTTTTGTATCTCTGGAGGAATCTATCTGGTCTGAACAGGGAATATCATCCGTTACCACGATTGGCAAATCAGGCATATATTTTGCAATAAATAAAGAACGCAGCGATATCAAGACGGAGCTGGACTATGCTATGCGTCAGCTGGAACAGGATAGTCCCTTTTTTAAGGCAGATCTGTATAAGAAGTATTTTACACTTGATTATATTCAGGTTCTTACAGGGAAAGAAAAGATCTGGGTGGAAGAGCATGGAGGTATCCGGATAGGATTTTTGAACAATGATCCGGCAATCTTTTCCATGGATGAAGAGACTGGAAAACTTACCGGTATGCTGGCGGAATATATCTCCTATGCCAAAGATTGTCTGGGAAATCAGACACTGGAATTTAATATACAGGCATATGATAATTATGATGAAATGATTCAAGCACTGCAGAACCGTGAGATTGACATGATTTTTTATGTCGGCAGGAATCCATATTTTGCAGAACAAAACGGATATGCACTTACAAACACAGCCTGGACTTACAGTTTGATGGCCGTAACCGATGAGAAAAAATTTGATGAGAATAAGGTGTATACTGTAGCTGTGCCAAAGGAAAAATATGCCTTAAAACAGCATATTGCATTCAGCTATCCCGAATGGAAGATCGTAGATTGTGATTCGCTTGACAATGCAGCAGATATGGTCATCCAAGAAAAAGCAGACTGTTTCCTCATGGGAGCAAGCCAGGCGCTGATATATGATAACAGTCAAAACTTCAAGAGTGTTCCACTTACAAAAACAATGGAGGCATGCTTTGCTGTAAGAGGTGGAGAGGGAAGCCTTTTGTCAATACTGAATAAAACTATAAAGGCTATGCCGTCTGACATGCTTACAAGTGCACTTGCTATCTATGACAGTACTGCAGATAAAGTAACATTTTTGGACTTTATAAAAGACAATATGCTCGCTTTTTTTGTTACAGCAGGACTTTCTGTACTCACTATCATTGGTATTATCCTCGTACTTTTGCGGAAGGCAAAGAAAGCAGAAGCTGTCGCAAAGCTTGCGGCAAAGAATACAAAAAAACTCAATGACAAACTGGAAATCGCTTTGAAAAAAGCAGAGGATGCCAGTCTGGCAAAGACTCGTTTTCTTAACAATATGTCACATGACATCCGTACTCCTATGAATGCAATTCTGGGTTATGCACAGCTTATGGAGGAAGAACTAAAAGGAAAGGATCTGCCTGAAACTTCAGATCATCTGGAAAAATTGCGGCAGTCGGGAAATCTTCTTCTGTCAATCATAAATAATGTACTTGATATGGCCCGGATTGAGAGCGGAAAGATGGAAATTGATGAGAACTATGGCCGGATTGAAGATATTCGGCAGACTTTATTTGAAATATTTGATGATGAAGCAAAGAAAAAGAATATTGCACTTCATTACACAATAAATGTAGAGCATGAACATATACTGACAGATACTACCAAGGTAAAAGAAATATTTGCGAATATCCTGAGCAATGCCATAAAATATACTCCATCCGGTGGTTCTGTTATGGTAAACATAGACGAATTAGTATGTGATGAGCCCGGGTACATGATGGTAAGGACCAGGGTGAGCGATACCGGAATCGGTATGAGCCAGGATTATCTGACAAAGATTTTTGACGCATTCACGCGTGAGCGAAACACTACAAAGAGCAAAATCACAGGAAGCGGATTGGGAATGTCAATCGTAAAGAAATATGTTGATCAGCTCGGCGGAACAATAGATGTGGAGAGTGAGCCTGGAAAGGGCAGCACCTTTACTGTAACACTAAAACACAGGATAGCGGATGAAAGCTATTATGCAAAAAAACACGATGAAAGCTCGGGAACAGCCAGTGAAATCCTTGAAGGCAGGAATATCCTTTTGGCAGAGGACAATGATTTAAATGCAGAGATAGCAGCAGCTTTGCTGGAAGAACAAGGGATGATCGTAACCAGGACTGTCGATGGAAAATCTGCCCTGGCACAGTTTTGCAATACAGCTCCGGGGACCTTTGATCTGATTTTGATGGATATCATGATGCCGGAAATGAATGGCTATGAAACGACAAAAGCTATCAGAAATCTGTCGGAGCGTCCGGACGGAAAGGAGATCCCTATTATTGCAATGACAGCAAATGCATTTGCAGAGGATGTACAGGCTGCTTTGAATGCCGGAATGGATGATCATGTGGCGAAGCCGGTTGATATGAGGATTTTAATATCTGTCATCACAAAATATATAGAACGGTAATGTCAATGCTGCGTGGACTTCGGAAGTGGGAGAACAGTTCGATATATATATCGGCTGTTCTTTTTTTATTTTTGGACGTTAAAACGGTAATGTTTTTCTTGTATATAGTAGAGCACTATAGTATAATAAAACCAGTTTTTTTGTATACGTGTAAAAGCTATAATAAGGAAATCGGCAAACCAGATGAAAGTCTGGGACGCAAAGCTACAGGGCCTGTAAAATGGCAGCCAGTTGCATAAAATGAGATGCACTGTCTGGCTGGCAGTGCTTTTTTTGAGGAATGATTTATCAACAGGAGATGATCTTCCCGATATTTGTACACGGACAGTTTATGATCCAAACATCAATGACATGAGTGGATTGATAAGCTGCTGTTGATGTTAGCGGAAGTTATAAAGCAGCAAGAAAACTGCTGCAACTGTCATTCCATCTTCAAAGATTAATATTCTTAATGAAAGTTCACTGGCCAAAAGTCTGTCATTTGATTTCCTGTAGGAAAGTAAATGAATATTATTTAAGGTTTGGGATAAATTGTGAAATGCAGACAAACAAGAAAAGTAAAAATATAATAGGTATTATACAGAGTTTCCTTATATTGATATTAGTAGTTCTTATTATTTTTATGATGATTCAGATTAGTAGGCTGCAGGGGACAGCACGCGTAATAAATTATGCAGGTCTGGTACGTGGAGTTACACAGCGTGAAGTAAAATTAGAAATTACAGGAAACCAAGATGAAGAGTTAATTAAATATTTGGATGATATTCTTCTTGGATTGAGATATCAGGATGGACATTATGATCTGGTAAAACTCAATGATGAAGAATACCAGGAAAAATTGCAAATCCAGAGTGATTACTGGGATAAATTGAAAACAGAAATTGAAGCAGCAAGAAACAAGGGATACGAAAATACAGACATTGTTAATATGAGTGAAATATATTTTTCGATGGCAGATGAAACTGTCTCTTCCGCAGAAAGCTATTCAGAAAAGATCGCTGTAAAGATTCGTACTATAGAGCTTTTGTCGGCACTTGATATGTTGAGTCTGGTGATATTGGTTATTATGCAGACTCTAAGGGCAATGCATATGGCAATGCAAAACAGACTGCTGGAACAGAAAGCATTCATAGATGCCCATACTGGGCTGCCAAATAAAAATGCCTGTAATGAGCTTCTTAATAAAAAAGATATAATTACAGATCCTACAGCTTGCATAATGTTTGATTTAAATAATTTAAAAACTGTAAATGATACAATGGGACATTCCGCAGGAGATCAGTTAATATTAAATTTCGCAAAGCTTTTGCGCAGTGTTATTCCAGAAAAGGATTTTGTTGGAAGATATGGCGGAGATGAGTTTATAGCAGTCATTTATCATACAAGCGAGGCGAAAATTAAGGAAATATTAAAATCCCTGAACAGAGAAAAAGACAGATTAAATAGTTATGAAAATCAAATACTAATCGACTATGCATGCGGATGGGCATTATCCTCCGATGATATGTCGTGTACAATGCAGATGTTATTGGATGCTGCAGATGCTTATATGTATAAAAATAAACAGATATGCAAGAAATATAATTAGCTTTCAGCTCAGAGTAGATAAAAGATAATAGACGCGAGCAGACGAAATATTGTTTTGCGTAGAAACACTGGAAATCCTTGAAAACAAAGGATTCTTGGTATAAGATGAAACAAGTCAAAGCACGTTATTGCGTAATAAAAAAGAAAGCAATATATTTATACTGTGAAGCCTGGGAAGTGTTGATTTTAAAGCATTTCTGGATGTGTGGGATGCTTTGAAAATATGATTTTGTGACAATTTTGTGACAAACGGCGGAAAAATCACGGATTTACAAAGACGAAGCATATTGATTTCATGATCGGCATATGCTATAATGCCAGTAGGCAAAAAAGATATGACGATGTTCCATGTGAACAAAGAACGAACCCCCGTATGTACCACCAATACATGCGAGGGTTCTTCTCTTTTTATTTCAGTGGTTGAGCATCCACTAGGCTATTCGTTGTCCTTGTTATGACTGTCTAACCATTTGCAAATGAGATGGCAAGTCACACCTGCCGCAACAGCCACCAAAAAAGATATGACTATTTCCATGTGTTCACCTCCCCCCGTTGCCGGGTCTCGGTTGGACAACGCAGTCAGTATAACACAACTTAGAACAGAATGGAACATATAAAAATACCCGGTGCAAATTAATGTACCGGGTGTTTCTTTGGCCTTTTTGTCAATTCTTGATGTTTTTGTTTTAACCATTCTTCATACTGCTTTTGAGTTTGAATAGAAGAGTTATAGTCATTAGGGCAAGGAGAAACTTTCTTTCCCTTAATCAAATCTCTGTAATAGTAGGATTCTGTAACAAAATCATTGTAATCTTCGCCACGATTGCGGAGCATATCAACAATAGCTTTGTGTTCGATCTGGATAGGATTCTTTTTGCGTTTCCGGTCGTTATATTGCTTTTGAGCTTTTTTGTCAGCAGAACATTTAGGGCAAAAATTTACACGTTTACAGAATGAAATGAAAAAGCTTGAAAATGTAATGTAATAATCAGAGCCATTCCCTTTATTGGGCGTGGCTTTTTATTATGACAATTTTTGTGACAAATTTTGTGACAAACAAAAGAAAATAGACGCAACCAGACGAAACATTGTTTGGCGTAGAAACACCGGAAATTCTTGAAAATAAAGGATTTTTGCTATATGATGAAACAAGTTGAACTCTATCGTTGCGTAATAAAAAAAAATCCTGTATAATACCAAACTGTAATATTGTATCATTCAGCGAACAGAGAAATACGCTGTGAATCATTAAAAGAAGTCAGGAGGACATAAGTACATGCGAGTCGATGCGGACGATTTTGCCCGACCTTGCAGCTGCGGGAGGGAGCACCACATAGACGTTAGAGAAATTGTAATTGAATCAGGAGCTATCGGGAAACTGGAAAAGGAAATGTCAGACGGTGATCTGAAAGAATATATTTCCCCGCTTCTGATCTGTGACACGAACAGTTACAAAGCTACAGAGGAACTGATGGAGGATATCTATGACCGGTGTCAGGTACTGATCCTGGATGCTGAAGGTCTTGAGGCAGATGAGCGTGCCGTGGAGATCGTGGAGAATTATATGGAAGAGGACATCGATCTTGTTCTTGCTGTTGGAGCAGGGACGATCCATGATCTCAGTCGTTTTGTTGCCCATCAGTACCGGATTCCTTTTGTCTCTGTGCCCACCGCAGCCAGTTCAGACGGATTTACTTCCACAGTAGCAGACATGACCTGGAATGGTGTAAAAAAAGTATTTCAGGCATCTGCGCCGCTTTTTGTTTTTGCGGATACAGATATTTTTGCAAAGGCGCCTGCAAGGCTTACAGCAGCCGGGGTGTCGGATATTCTGGGAAAATACATTGCGCTGGCAGACTGGAAGATAGCAAGTATTCTTATGAATGAATACTATTGTACAGAGGTGGTAAATCTGGAAACAAAAGCGATCCGGACTGTTAAGGATAATCTGAAAGAAATCGCAGCAGGAGAGAAAGATGCATGTGAGAAGCTGATGTATGCACTGATCCTTTCCGGACTGGCCATGCAGATGACAGGAAACTCCAGACCGGCATCCGGAGCGGAACACCATATGGTCCACCTCTGGGATATGGAAGTGGTCAATGGCCATCTGAATGCTCTTCACGGTGAGAAGGTTTCAGCAGCAACCATGTTGGTCCTTCTGGAATATAAAAAACTTGCAGATGCTATCAGAAGAGGAACCTGCAGAGTGCATGCTTTTGCAGACGGAGACAGAGAACTCCTGCAGGAGACCTTCGGCAGAAAAGGGATTCTTGGAGCACTTGAAAAAGAAAACACTCCGGAACTTCTGGATGATGTGAGCATAGAAACATTTTCCGGTGCACTTCCGGAAATCCTTAAGATCATAGATTTTCTTCCGGCAGTTACAGATATGCAGGAGATGATGAGTATCGTCGGCTGCATAAGCAGAGTCCGGGATATCGGACTGCCGGGAAAAGCAATCGAGGAAAGTCTCAGACTTGCACCGTATACAAGAAGAAGGCTGAGCCTTTTAAGACTCCGGAAAATGCTCACATACTGAGCGGGAACAGCTCATAAAAGGTTCTTTTGACTTGACATAAATTTTCAGGAAAGGCAGTGATGAACGGTTTGATGAGAGTAGGAATGGGATATGATGTACATAAACTGACAGAGGGCAGGAAGCTGATCCTTGGTGGTGTTGATATTCCCTGGGAAAAAGGTCTTTTGGGCCATTCGGATGCGGATGTTCTGATCCATGCGATCATGGATGCACTTCTGGGGGCTGCGGCTCTTGGAGATATCGGAAAGCATTTTCCGGATACAGATCCTGCATATAAGGGAATCTCCAGTGTGAAACTTCTGGTGCATGTTGCCGGATTACTGAAGGAGAACGACTATGCGATCGGAAATATAGATGCTACCATCATTGCTCAGAAACCGAAGATGGCGCCGCATATTCCGAAGATGAGAGAAAATATCGCAGAAGCACTTGGGATTAAAATATCACAGCTGAATATCAAGGCGACAACAGAGGAAGGCCTTGGATTTACAGGACAGGGAGAGGGTATCTCCTCACAGGCGATCTGCTCCCTGTACAGAATCGGGAAATTGGAGGAAGAGTAACATGAAGATTTTTAACACACTGACACGCAGAAAAGAGGAATTTGTACCTCTGGAAGAAGGAAAAGTAAAAATGTATGTCTGCGGACCTACGGTATACAATCTGATCCATATCGGAAATGCCCGTCCTATGATCATTTTTGATACGGTGCGCAGATATATGGAATATAAAGGATATGAGGTAAATTATGTATCCAACTTTACCGATGTAGATGACAAGATCATCAAGAAGGCCATTGAAGAGGGTGTTTCCGCAGAGGAAATCTCTACCCGTTATATCAAAGAGTGCAAGAAGGATATGGCAGATATGAATGTAAAACCTGCTACAACTGCACCCCAGGCTACACAGGAGATCCAGGGCATGATCGACATGATCCAGACTCTTATTGATAAAGGATATGCATATCCGGCAGCTGACGGGACCGTTTATTTCCGTGTAAAGAAATTCAAAGATTATGGCAAGCTTTCTCATAAGAACCTGGATGATCTCCAGTCAGGATTCCGTTCTCTTAAGGTGTCCGGTGAGGATCAGAAGGAAGATCCGTTAGACTTTGTGCTCTGGAAACCAAAGAAAGAGGGCGAGCCGTCCTGGCCGTCACCGTGGTGCGACGGACGTCCTGGCTGGCATATTGAGTGCTCTGTTATGTCTAAGAAATATCTTGGAGAAGAGATCGATATCCATGCAGGCGGTGAGGATCTGATCTTCCCGCATCATGAGAATGAGATCGCACAGAGTGAGTGCTGCAATGGTAAAATTTTTGCAAGATACTGGATGCATAATGGTTTCCTGAACATCGACAACCGCAAGATGTCCAAATCTCTCGGAAACTTCCGTACCGTTCGTCAGATCGGTGAACAGTATGATCTTCAGGTCCTTCGTTTCTTTATGCTGAACGCACATTACAGAAGTCCGCTGAACTTCAGCGCAGATCTGATGGAAGCAGCAAAGAACTCTCTGGAGCGTATCCTTGAGGCGGCAGGCAAGCTCAGTGACCGTAAAGACAATGGGGCGTCAGAGAATATCACAGAGGAAGAGCTTGCGCTTCTCAAAGAGGCAGAAGGTTTTGTTACCAAATTTGAAGCGGCCATGGATGATGATTTTAATACCGCAGATGCGCTTGCGGCAATTTTTGAGCTTGTTAAATTTGCCAACACAAACGTAGATGAGAACAGCTCAAAAGAGTTTGCAGGTGGCCTTTATGAGGAACTTTTTAAGCTCAGTGATGTGCTGGGATTGAAAATCGAGAAAAAAGAAGAGATTCTTGACAAAGAGATCGAGGATCTGATCCAGGAGCGCCAGGCTGCAAGAAAGGCAAAGGATTTCAAGAGAGCAGATGAGATCCGTGATGAGCTCCTGAAAAAAGGTATCATCCTCAAAGATACAAGAGAAGGTGTGAAATGGCAGAGAGCTTAAAGAAACTTAAAGAGCTGTTTGATCTGAAAGACGCAGATCTTCGGACTTATTCGCCGCTGACACTGGCCTATATCGGGGATGGTGTTTATGAGCTGGTGATCCGTACTATTCTTGTGAAAAAAGCGAACTGTCCGGTAAATCGTCTCCACAAAAAAGCCAGCAGCCTTGTAAAAGCATCTGCACAGTCGGGTATGATGGAGATCCTCGAACCACTTTTGACAGAAGAAGAAAAAAGTGTATATCGAAGAGGAAGAAATGCCCATTCCGCTACCATGGCCAAACATGCCACCATGGCGGATTACCGGCGTGCCACAGGGTTTGAGGCGCTGATGGGATATCTTTACCTGAAAGAGGATTTTTCAAGGATACTGGAACTGGTCCATGCAGGACTTGAGAAGGAGGAAATTTAAATTGACTGAAATGATAGAAGGAAGAAATGCGGTACTTGAGGCATTTCGTTCCGGTAAATGTGTTGATAAACTGTTTATTCTGGATGGTTGTCAGGACGGACCGGTCCGCACCATCGCAAGAGAAGCCAGAAAACATGATACCATTGTAAAATTTGTTCCAAAGGAACGATTGGATTCCATGAGCGAGACTGGTGCACATCAGGGAGTGATCGCACAGGTTGCGGCTTATGATTATTCCACAGTAGAGGATATCTTAAAGAAAGCAGAGGATAAAGGAGAGCCTCCGTTTATCATTCTTCTTGATAATATTGAGGATCCTCATAATCTGGGAGCTATCATCCGTACCGCAAATCTTGCAGGTGCTCATGGTGTGATCATTCCCAAACACAGAGCAGTAGGACTGACTGCTACGGTTGCCAAGACGTCGGCAGGCGCACTGAATTATACACCGGTTGCCAAGGTTGCTAATCTGGGACAGACTATTGATGAACTGAAAGAAAAAGGCATCTGGTTCGTATGTGCAGATATGGACGGAGAGGTGATGTATCGTCAGAATCTGACAGGACCTATTGGCCTTGTGATCGGAAATGAGGGAAATGGTGTAAGCCGCCTTGTAAAAGAGAAATGTGATTTTACTACCGCGATCCCGATGAAGGGGGATATCGATTCCCTTAACGCTTCTGTAGCTGCAGGAGTCCTTGCTTTTGAGATTGTAAGACAGAGACTGTCAAAATAAATACATCAAATACAGCCATAGCTGTTCGGAGAAAAAATGTGCCGATATAATGAGATGACGGATGAAGCTCTTATCGAAAGACTTCGTGCAGGGGAATCTGCAATTGCAGATTATCTGATGGAAAAGTATAAAGGTCTGGTCAGAAAAAAGGCTCGTGCCATGTTTCTGATAGGCGGAGACACGGATGATCTGATACAGGAGGGGATGATCGGACTGTTTAAGGCAGTCCGTGATTACCAGCCAGACAGGGAGGCGTCTTTTCAGTCTTTTGCAAATATATGTATTGACAGACAGATCTATACTGCCATTAAAAGTTCAAACCGCCAGAAGCATCAGCCACTGAACACTTATGTGTCTTTAAGCGACGGAGAGGCGGAAGAAAGTTTCAGAGATTCCTGTGTGGAGTATGATAATCCGGAATCGATCCTGATCGACCGGGAAAATGTGGAGGCTCTCGAAAATGAAATAAAAAAGAGCCTGAGCCCTCTGGAAAACAGGGTACTGCAATTGTATCTGGATGGAAATGGATATATGGATATTGCCCGGATTCTTGGAAAAACACCGAAATCCATTGATAATGCACTGCAGAGAATCCGTGGGAAAATTAAAAGCTATTTTTGAGAAGAGTAAATACCTCTTTCCTTTTGAATGTAAAAGTATTAAAATAATATTCATAAGGAGCAGAATAAGAAAGGAGGCCAAATTATGGCAAAGATCAATAAATACTGGGGACTTGTTGCAGTAGGAGCGCTTACCGCCGCCGCAGCAGGAGCTATCGCAGCACTTGTATCCAGACGATCCGTATGCGAAGAAGACTTTGAGGATGATTTCGAAGATCTTGATGATTTCAAGGATGACGAGAAGAAGGAAGAAAAAGAAGAGAAAGAAGTCTTCCAGGACTGGGACAAGACTGCATCTGAGACTGTAGAAGTTTCCAAAGAGGCAGAGGATGCTGAAGAGGCACCAACAGAAGCAGAAGAGGAAACATCTGCTGATGATGAATCGGAGGCCGAAGCAGAAGAAACAGAAACAGAAGAAACAAAGACAGAAGAGTAAAAAGAGAATCCTGCGTGCTGTGTCTGTGAGCGGCAGCACACAGGATTTTTTGTGCTATAATCATGAAAATATGAATTTTTAAAAAAATAAAAATAATGTATTGACAATATGACAATCATCTGATAATATAAACAACTGTGAGCGGCATAAACGTCGCGAAACAAGCTGCTGTGGCTCAGTCGGTAGAGCGTCGCCTTGGTAAGGCGGAGGTCACGGGTTCGATTCCCGTCAGCAGCTTTTTTTGTGTCCAAAAACAGACAATTTTTTGTTTAAATACAGGTTTTGCGGGTTTCAAAAACTCCGGATTTATGATAAGATAAAACATCAGGATGATATTTAGGAGGGAAAGCAATGGAGAACGAAACAGTTTCCAAAAACTTTATTGAAAATATTATAGACAAAGATCTTGAAGAAGGCGTTTATGACACCGTGCATACACGTTTCCCACCGGAACCTAACGGCTATCTTCATATCGGACATGCGAAATCCATTCTTTTAAATTATGGATTGGCTCAGAAATACAACGGAAAATTCAATCTCCGTTTTGATGATACCAACCCTACAAAGGAGAAATCCGAATTTGTAGAGTCCATCAAGGCTGACGTGAAATGGCTTGGTGCAGACTGGGAAGACAGACTTTTCTTTGCATCTGATTATTTTGACCAGATGTATGAGGCGGCAGTGAAACTTATTAAGAAGGGCAAGGCCTTTGTCTGCGACCTGACTGCAGACCAGATCCGTGAGTACCGAGGAACTCTTACAGAGCCGGGTAAAGAGAGCCCGTACAGAAACCGTACTGTAGAAGAGAATCTTCAGCTTTTTGAAGAGATGCGTGAGGGCAAATACGGAGATGGCGAGAAGGTTCTCCGCGCCAAGATCGATATGGCGTCACCGAATATGAACATGCGTGACCCGGTCATCTACCGTGTAGCCCGCATGACACATCACAATACAGGTGATAAATGGTGCATCTATCCGATGTACGACTTTGCTCATCCGATCGAGGATGCCATCGAGGGTGTGACACATTCTATCTGTACTCTGGAGTTTGAAGACCACAGACCGCTTTATGACTGGGTTGTAAAGGAACTGGAATATCCGCACCCACCGAAGCAGATCGAGTTTGCAAAGCTGTACCTGACCAATGTTGTTACGGGTAAACGTTATATCAAGAAACTTGTTGAGGACGGTATCGTAGATGGATGGGATGATCCAAGACTTGTATCCATCGCTGCACTCCGCCGCCGTGGATTTACACCGGAATCCATCCGTAAATTTGTAGAACTCTGTGGTGTTTCAAAGGCTAACAGTTCTGTAGATTATGCAATGCTTGAGTACTGCATCCGCGAGGACCTGAAGCTGAAACGTCCGCGTATGATGGCGATTCTTGATCCAATCAAACTTGTGATCGATAATTATCCGGAAGGACAGGTTGAGTATCTGGAAGCTCCGAATAATATGGAGAACGAGGAACTTGGAACCAGAAAGATCCCGTTCAGTGGAGAACTTTACATTGAACGTGATGATTTCATGGCAGAGCCTCCTAAGAAATACAAACGTCTCTATATTGGGAATGAAGTTCGTCTTATGAATGCATATTTTGTAACCTGTACAGGCTACGAGGCAGATGACGACGGAACGATCCGTGTAGTCCACTGTACTTATGATCCGGAGACCAAGGGTGGAAATGCACCGGACGGACGTAAGGTAAAAGGAACGATCCACTGGGTGGAAGCATCCAATGCAGGTAAAGTTGAGGTAAGGCTTTACGAAAATATCGTAGATGAAGAAAAAGGTGTTTACAATAAAGAAGATGGTTCTCTTAATGTAAATCCAAATTCTCTTACGGTAACAAGTGCTTATGTAGAGCCGGAGCTTCTGAAAGCAAAAGGCTATGACAGCTATCAGTTTGTACGTAACGGTTTCTTCTGTGCAGATATCCATGATTCCAGGGAGGGAGCACCGGTATTTAACCGCATTGTATCTCTGAAGAGCTCTTTCAAATTACCGAAAGCATAAAAACTGTCAAAAAGAATACGAAACATATGACAGCAGTACACCGTGAACAGGTATCAGGGTGTACTGCTTGTTTTGTTTTATCGTCATCATTTCGGTTGCGCCCGTTTACAGAAACGGTTATACTGATAACACAGGAAAGAGAGGGATTACACATGAAGAAAATCGTGCTTGCTTCCGCATCTCCCAGGAGGCGGGAACTTTTAAGCCAGGTAGGAGTCACCTTTGAAGTGAAGCCTGCCAGCGGGGAAGAACTGATCACCAGTGCAGAGCCTGCGAAAGTGGTGGAGGAACTTTCTCGTCAGAAAGCTATGTTTACGGCATATGCGCTGGAGGAAGAGGAGAACCGGGAGCTGAGAGATGTGGTTGTGATCGGTGCAGATACCGTGGTATCTTATGAGGGCAAGATCTTAGGTAAACCGGCAGATGAGACAGCTGCAATAGAGATGCTCGCTATGCTGCAGGGGAACACGCATCAGGTATATACCGGTGTAACTTTACTGATAAGAGAAGAAGAGAGATGGGAAGCTCATACCTTTCATGAGTGCACGGATGTGAGCTTTTATCCGGCGACAGAGGAAGAAATAAAGGAATATGTAAACAGCAAAGACCCAATGGATAAAGCCGGAAGCTATGGGATCCAGGGCGCATGGGGAGCCTATGTGAAGGGAATCCGTGGTGATTACAACAACGTGGTGGGACTGCCTGTGGCAAGACTGATCTATGAGACAAAAAAATTGGGAATGAACCTGAGAGGATGAAAGATAAAATGATAAAAGCTTGTATATTTGATCTGGATGGAACAATTGCGGATACACTGGAATCCATGGCATATGTGGCGAATGAGATCATGGAAAAGTTTTCCCTGAAACCACAGCCGGCAGATAATTTTCGTTATTACAGCGGTGAAGGTGCAGATATGCTGATCAGAAGATGCCTGATCGATGCAGGAGATCCGGAACTGGTACACTACGAAGAAGTCAGAGAACTTTATCGCAGGAAATTTGATGAAGATCCGCTGTATAAAGTTGTGCCATATAAAGATATGCCGGAAACTCTTCAGAAGCTGAAACATGCAGACCTTAAGATGGCTGTATGCTCCAATAAGCCTCATATTGCGGCACAGAAAGTGGTAAAGGCGATCTATGGAGATCTGTTTGATGAGGTGATGGGACAGCAGGAAGGGATCCGCAGAAAGCCGGCGCCGGATGGACCACTGAAAATCGCGGGAGATTTTGGCGTAAAGCCGGAAGAATGTATGTATATCGGAGATACAAAGACAGATATGCAGACAGGAAATGCTGCCGGAATGTATACCGTTGGTGCGTTGTGGGGATTCCGCGACAGAGAAGAGCTTGAAAATAATGGTGCAGATATTGTAGCAGTTGTACCTGGTGATCTGTTTACTATTTATGAGGAGAAGCAGCATGATTAAGATGGTTGCCAGTGATCTGGATGGAACGCTGCTCATCGGTGGAAGACAGACGCTGCCGGAAGAGATATTTCCGCTGGTAAAGGAACTGAAAAAAATGGGAATCCTCTTTGTGGCAGCCAGCGGCAGACAGTATGCCAATATGAGGAATCTTTTTGCACCGGTAAAGGACGATATGGCATTTATCAGTGAAAATGGCGGGCTTGCTGTTCAGAATGAGAAGCTTCTGTACTGCGACAGCTTCGACAAAGAACTGGTCAGTGAGATCATTCAGGCGATATGGGAAAAGCCCGGAGCGGAATTTTCCTGTTCTACAAAGGATTTTTATTATATCATGCCCAAGACAGAACATTATCGCCATCTGATGATCGAGGAAGTAAAAAACCAGTGTAAGATCATAAAGAGTTTTGATGAGATCACAGAGCCTTGTATGAAGGTTGCGGTTTACGAGAAAGAAGGAATGACGGAGGAATCCATCCGGTATTGGAGGGAACGGTTCAAGGATAGATGTACTGTTGTGACATCCGGATTTGCGTGGGTGGATTTTGTTCCATTTACCACGAACAAAGCAAAAGGAATCCGCAAATACCAGGAACTTCTGGGAATCGGACCGGATGAATGCATGGCGTTTGGGGATGAATACAATGATATTGAAATGATGAAATCTGTAAAATACAGCTTTGCCATGAAGCATGCGAAGCCTGGGGTAAAGGTGGTTGCTTCCTACGAAACAGAGAAGGTGGAACCAGTACTTCGCAGACTGATCGCGGCGGGCGGAGATATAAAGGAGGTACTTTAATATGTACAAGAAAGAATATGTCCAGACATTTCTGGAAAAACAGGGTCAGCTTTTTGATGAGCCGGTAGCAGAGGATTTTGAGGAGGCAGAGGAGTTCCTCGAGGATTGCATGGCAGTTGTGCTGGATTCCCTGAAGGATGTAAAAAAATATCTGGATGGAATGGGCGCAGATGTGGATGGGCTTTCCCTGAAGGAACTGGAAGAAGAAAGTGAAGTGTTCAAACTTCCGGACGGAAAATATATGATCGTAGAAGGCTGACGGAAAGCAGGGATTACACCTCTGAAAATTAAATATGATAAACTTGCATCAGCAAAAAGAAAGCCCTGCGTAGAAAGGGTAAATGTGGGGAAAATAAAATGATGTAAAGGAGGATGGAATATGAAAAAAAGCAGAGTGCTGGCAGTCATCATGGCTGTGCTTATGATGGTAACGCTGCTTCCATCGATGGTATTTGCCACTGCAGCTCCATCGGGAACTCTTGATGGAAAGCTGAAGGTCAAAGGAACACTTGCGATCGGGTCTACTTTAAGTGCAGATTACTCAAAGGTCAAGCCGGAGGGGATCACAGATGATAATGTGAGTTTTTCCTGGTCATTAAAGGACGGAGATCTACTTACAGAAGTAGGAACTGACAAGACTTATAAAATTGATGAAAAAGATCTGGGTCTTCCGATCGTTCTGAAGATTACCGGAAAAGAAGAGACGGGAGTCAGTGGTGAGCTTACGGTGACGACCCAGGAAGTTTCCGAAACAGAAGAGGAAGCCAAAGCATTGGCAGAAAAGAAAAAGGAAGAATCCAAAGCAGCGGGAACGTCAGAGGAACCTGACAGTGCTCAGCCTGAGGAAACCACAGAGCCGGCAGAAGAAACAGAGTCTGCGGATGTACAGGAAAATACCGGCACACAGGGTTCCACAGATGAGCAGGAATCCACAGAAAATCCTGTTATAGAAGTAAACGGAAACGGAGAACAGTCAGGGTCTCAGAATACCGATGAAACAGATGCATCCGGAGATAGTCAGACAGAGACACCGGATTCCGCAGATACAGCAGCAGACGCTTCCGAAAAAAATGAGAAACCGACATATTCGGCATCTGCATACACGGAAGATGGAAGTGGAATTCTGGATTTTGGTTCCGTGGAAGAAGGATATACGGAAATTCCGGAAGCACAGATGGTTACTATCACAAATTCCGGAACCGGAGATCTTAATTTTAAAGAGATCGCCCCGGAGAATTTCATGGCTGCAGATATTGATGATGCGCCATTAAAGAGTGGTGAAAGTGTTACTGTGTGGGTAAAACCACGAGAAGGTCTGAAGGCTGGAGAATACAAAGATCTGATCACGTATCAGACAGAAGAAGGTGCCGATGTCTTCTTTGAAGCGGACTTTACAGTAAAAGAACCGGAAAATAAAAAAGTCGAAGATAATGAAAATAATGAGCAGACAGATCCCGGGGAAACATCGGACCCTGCAACGGAAAAAATATACAAGCTAACTGCGAATCCGACAGAACTGCCTTTTGATGATCTGACTGCCGGTTATGAAAAGGTAGAAACAACAAGTACAGTCACGATCAAAAACGAAGGTACAGAAGCTGTGACGTTAGTACAGCCTGAGTCGGAGTTTTTTGATATTGCGCCGGTCAGTGAAGTGGAGAGCAGCGGAAATATCCAGTTGGCGCAGGGAGGAGAGCAGACCTTTACCGTACAGCCTAAACTTGGACTCTCTGCAAAAGATGATCCATACGTGGAAGAACTTGTATTTGCTTCTGATGAAAGCACTGAAGCATCTGCTACAGTGACGGCTTCGGTTATGGTAAAGACAGAAACACCAAAAACAGTTACTGCAACAGTGAAACCGGAAGGTCCTCTGTCTTTTGGAACACTGGAACAGGGCTATGAGACTGCACCGGATGCACAGACTGTAACTGTAAAGAATACAGGCACAGAGGCTATCCGAATCCAGCTTTCTGTTCCGGAAGATTATGTGGTGGGAGAGCCTTCTGCGGAAGTGCTCAATCCCGGAGATGAGGCGGCAACCTTTACCGTACAGCCCAAAACAGGTCTTCAGGCCGGAGATCACAGCGGTTTGATTTCTGTGACAGATCAGAACACCGGAAACGCACTGGGCGAAGTCCGGCTTGAATTTACAGTTTCGGAACCGGATCCGGATCCAGAGCCAGAGCCAGGTCTTTCGGTAACAGACAGTCTGGAGTTTGGAACCAAAGAAGAAGGCTATAAGGAACTTCCTGATGAGCAGACAGTTACAGTTACCAACACCGGAAATACAAAGATCGTTCTGAAACAGCCATCATCAAATGCATATACAATTGGTACACTTTCTGCCACAGAGCTGGAAGCAGGAGATAATGCAACCTTTAGCGTACAGCCGGTCAGCGGACTTTCACAGGGGGAATATCTGGAAGACATTGTGATCGCCAATGATGCAAATGTGGATGCTTATGTAAATGTTCATTTCAGCGTTACAAAGAAAAAAGCAGATAACGGTGAGAAAGCGAATAACCTTACAGGCATCAAAAAACCATCCGATATCAAAGATCTTCCTAATGGAACCCAGAAAACCCAGAAAGCCCTGAAGCTTCCGGGAACAGTAAAGATCACTACAACAAAGGGAGAGCAGAAGGCATCGGTTAAATGGGATGTTAAGGGATCTTCTTATGATCCGTCTTCTGCAGAACGTCAGATATTTAATGTAAAAGGTACTGTCATTCTTCCGGATGGGGTTAAGAATCCCAACAAGATCAGTACAGTGATCGCAGTAAGTATTACAGTAAACGGATATCAGGGCACGGAAGCCGCTGCATCGGACAATAAGATCACAGGAATTGATTCCAATGGCAAGTATGATACCAATACAAAGATTACCTTTACAGCAGCTGGCGCAGGGATGGATAATACAAACCCGCGTAAAGGAGATACCAGATATCAGCCGAAGAGCTGGAAGATCACAGAGACCCGTACCTGGGATGGAGAACCTTATACCGCAACATTCCGTGTCAGCAAGCCGGGAAAATATACTCTGAAAGTTACCTTTGGACAGCAGAAATATGACGGCTCCAGCTGGAAGGATACCGGTACACAGTCAGAAAGTACGGTTACTTTTACGGTATCACAGGCAGCAGTTCTTACTGCGACTCCGAGTCCGGCAGTGACACAGACAAATCAGAAATCTGCAGTGCAGACGGGAGACAGTACACCGATCATGACATTTGTGATCATTTTGATCGTGGCTGTGGTATGCATTGGAGGAATTCTTGTATATCGTAAAAAGAAAAAATAAGAACAGAATGTAGAAGATTGTTTTACAGCACCCTCCGTACAAAAAAATGTACGGAGGGATTTTTTTGCACATAGAGATCCGTTTTACATGCTGTTACTAGCACTCTATAATGATGAGTGCTAAATTTTTCTTGACTTTTGTAAAAAGTCGTATTAGTATATATTTATTGAAAAAACAACAGGTTTCCGGCTCTGCCGGAACATCAGAAATAAAAATAAAAACAAAAGGAGAGTGACATATATGTCAGCAAAACATGGCAGTTTATCAATCAACAGTGAAAATATTTTTCCGATCATCAAGAAATGGTTATATTCCGACCATGATATTTTTGTAAGAGAGATGATCTCCAACGGATGCGATGCGATCACCAAACTGAGAAAGCTGGAAGTTATGGGAGATTATACATTCCCGGAAGGTTACAAACCGGCTGTAAATGTTATCGTTGATCCGGATCAGAAAACCCTGAAGTTTATCGATAACGGTATTGGTATGACAGCGGATGAAGTAGAGGAATATATCACACAGATCGCTTTTTCCGGTGCTACAGAGTTCCTTGAGAAATATAAGGATAAAACAACCGATGATCAGATGATCGGTCATTTCGGACTTGGATTTTATTCTGCATTTATGGTTGCAGACGAAGTACATATCGATACTCTCTCTTACAAAGAGGGTTCCACACCGGTACATTGGACCTGTGACGGCGGTACAGAGTATGAGATGGCAGACGGAAACAAAACAGAACCGGGAACAGAGATCACTCTTTTCCTCAATGAGGAAAGCCTGGAGTTTGCCAATGAATATCGTATGAGAGAGGTTATTGAGAAGTACTGTTCTTTCATGCCGGTAAATATCTATCTTTCCAAAGCAAATGCTGAACAGGAGTATGAAACGATCGATGAGGCAGATCTCCGTGAAGATGATGTGGTAGTTGAGCATATCCATGAGGATGCCAAGACAGAGGAAAAGGAGAATGATAAAGGCGAGAAAGAAGTTGTGGAAGTTTCTCCTGCCAAAGATAAAGTAAAGATCAATAAACGGCCGGTATCCTTAAGCGATACACAGCCGCTCTGGATGAAGCATCCAAATGAGTGTACGGATGAAGAATATAAAGAATTTTACCGTAAGGTATTTATGGATTACAAGGAGCCGCTATTCTGGATTCATCTGAATATGGACTATCCGTTTAACCTGAAGGGTATCCTGTATTTCCCGAAGATCAGGACAGAGTATGATTCCATTGAGGGAACCATCAAGCTTTATAATAATCAGGTATTTATTGCAGATAACATCAAAGAGGTGATTCCGGAATTCCTTCTTCTTCTGAAAGGTGTGATCGACTGCCCGGATCTTCCACTGAATGTTTCCCGTTCTGCGCTGCAGAATGATGGTTTTGTGAAAAAGATTTCTGAATACATCACCAAGAAAGTAGCAGATAAGCTCACCGGAATGTGCAAGACAGATAGAGAGTCTTATGAGAAGTACTGGGATGATATCAGCCCATTTATCAAATTTGGATGCATCAAGGATGCGAAATTTGGTGAGAAGATGAACGATTATATCCTCTTTAAGAATCTGGACGGCAAATATCTTACCCTGAAAGATTGCATTGAGGAAAATAAAAAAGAAGAAACAAAAGCAGTTGAAGAGGAGAAGACAGAGGAGAAAGCTTCCGAAGGATCCCAGAATGAGGAACCGGAAAAAACGGTCATCTATTATGTGACCGATGAGGTACAGCAGAGCCAGTACATTAATATGTTCCGTGAAGCGGGTAAAGATGCTGTACTGCTGAAGCATGTGATCGATTCACAGTTTATTTCCCATCTTGAACAGCAGGATCAGACGATTCAGTTCAAGAGAATTGATGCAGATCTGACAGAAGAGCTTCGTGAAGACGGAGAAACGGATGAAACAACAGTCAAGACACTTACTGAAGTGTTCCGTAAGAATCTTGGCAAGGATAAACTTGAAGTAAAAGTAGAGAAGCTGAAAAATGAGGGAACTGCAGCGATGATCACTCTTCCTGAGGAGAGTCGCCGTATGCAGGATATGATGAAAATGTACAATATGTACGGAATGGATCCGAATATGTTCGGCGGTCAGGAAGTACTTGTACTGAATGCAAATCATCCTCTTGTAAGATTTATAGCAGAAAATCAGGGATCAGAGTATGTTCCGGTGATCTGTGAACAGCTTTATGATCTTGCAATGATGAGTCATAAACAGCTTTCTCCGGAGGAAATGACAAAATTTGTAAAGAGAAGCAACGATATCCTTATGGTTCTTACAAAATAAAACGACATACAAAACGATCGAAAGGCTTCGCCCGTAATGGGGCGAAGTCTTTGCTTTTTTTATAACAATATGCGTATCTTTAACACAATTCAAGAAAATTTAAATAAAATAATAGACATTAAATAAAAATAACCTGTAAAATATGACTAAAAATTCAAATTAGTATCTAATATGTATAAAATAAATTTTCAGAAGAAAGCGAAAAATATAGATAAGTGTCGTAGTATATATAAGGGAGTGCTTTTGAAAAGAGAAAAGAATGAAATGGAGGAACAAATGTATGAAAAAGGTGTATGAATTGATCAGAAGGCTTGGCGCAAATTCGAAATACAAAGGATATTTTTTCGTTGCGGAAGCGGTAAAGATTTCTATGGGGGATCAGTATAAACCATTGCGGATCACAAAGGACATTTATCCATGCCTGGCACGGAAGTACAGATCAACACCTACCAATATTGAGCATGATATCAGAACGATGGTAAATGTGTGTTGGGAAGGAAATAAAAAACTGCTGGATGAGATTGCAGGATATCCTCTGGAATACAAGCCTACCAACAGTGAATTTATTGATATGCTTGCGTATTACCTGAGGGAAATAGAAGAAGAGAATTGACTACAGCCTTTCAAAAAGAATCTGATTCCTGGACAGAAAGCTCAGGATCATATCATCCCAGAACTGCTCCGGGCGTTTATCCATAGAGAATGTTTTGAGCGAGGTTCCGGTAGTACAAAGAAGGCTGTTATTTTTAAATTGAAGATTTAAGAATAGTCCGTCTATCTGTTCGGAGGAAATTCCGAAATCTGTATTTCTCATTGCGGCTTCAACTCCGCTCCGACTTAAATGCAGCACGATCCTGAAGCTCAAGGGTGTACGCTTACCGCGGATCACAGACCAGCAGAAAGGTCTGATGTCCTTCCAGAGAGAATGTGTCCGGCCGTGCTCTGCAAATCTGTTCATGCTGTCTGTATCAAAAAAATCTTTCTGAAGCCTTCCATCAATGGTAAAAGTATTAAAAGTAGTCACAGTCGCTTCGGACAGACAGAATTTGTCAAATACTTCTCCTATAAAAAGTTTGTTTGTGAAATCCCGGATATCTGTGATCCTTAATGCAAGCATGCCGCACTTCCTTTCTTTTATGTGATCGCGTGTAGACATTATATCTCAGATAAAGAAAAAAGGACAGACTTTTTAAAAAACTCTTTTCAAATATCTGTTTATGTGATACGATAGATGTGGTATTGAATACTACATATAATGGAAAAGAGGACGATATAATTGAGCTATAAGATTGCGATAGATAGCTGTGGGGAGCTTTTAGATGAATGGAAAAATGACGGCAGGATTGAATCCATACCACTGACGTTGACGGTGGGTGGTGAGAATATTATAGATGATGAGAATTTCGATCAGAAAGATTTTTTAAAGAAGGTTGCGGCCTGCCCGGAATGCCCCAAGTCTGCATGCCCTTCTCCGGAACGATATATGAAGGCATATGAGTGTGATGCGGAACATATTTATGCGGTGACACTTTCGTCAGAATTGAGCGGTTCCTATAACAGTGCAATTCTTGGAAAAAACCTGTTCCTGGAAGAGCAGCCGGAGAAAAAGGTTCATGTATTTAATTCCAAATCTGCATCCGGTGGTCAGAGTCTGATTGCCATGAAGATCATGGAGTGTGAAGAAAAGGGACTTTCTTTTGGAGAAGTAGTAAGTGAAGTAGAGAAATATATTGAAGAGATGAGCACATTTTTTGTGTTGGAGAATCTGGAAACTCTGCGCAAGAACGGACGTTTGAGCAGAGTGAAAGCTCTGGTGGCCAGTGCGCTGAAGATCAAGCCGGTTATGGGATCTACTCCGGAAGGAACGATCTGTCAGCTGGATCAGGCAAGAGGCATGAATAAAGCAATCGTAAAAATGGTGGATCACATTGGAGAGAAGGGAATCAACATTCCGGAAAAGACAGTTGTCATCACTCACTGCAATTGTCCGGAAAGAGCGAAGATGCTGGAGGAGGCTATCCGTGAGAAACTGAATCCTGCAAAGATCGTAGTTATGGATACTGCCGGTGTCAGCAGTATGTATGCCAATGATGGTGGCGTTATCGTAGCAGTCTGATCAGAGAAAATCTCCAGTTCAGAAAATTATCACATTTCTTCGGGGAGTTGCTGCTTTCCTTTTGAAAACAAGTGTGCTATAATGAACGAAGTATTGAAGCGGCAAAGGAGAAAGACAATGAGCCAGAAGAAAGTTGACAAATATAAAAACAGTAAATACTCGCGAAACAGTGCCCTGAAGAAGGAACGCGCAGAATTTGTACTTGAGATGGCGGCATGGATCCTCATCGCGGTTCTGCTTGTGGGCTGGATCGGATATTCCGCATACGCCAAGATCCAGGCGAAGGAAGCCAGTGTGAAGGTAGATACTGTGATGGATACTTCTGCATTGACAGATTATATTTCCGGATTATCTTCAGACAGTGCGGAATAGAAAACACATATGAAGTGATGGGTTCCCGGGATGGGTTGAAGCATCCCGGGGATTTTTATATACAGGATAAACATAATACAATAAAAAACGGGTCTGCCATAAAGCAGCCCCGTCTTGACTTATACGTTTTTTATGGTTATAGAATTATAACTTTGTAACGTTAGCAGCCTGCATTCCGCGAGCGCCCTCTGTTAAGTCGTAGGATACAGCCTGTCCTTCTTCAAGAGATTTGAAGCCTTCACCGTTGATAGCGGAGAAGTGTACGAATACATCCTGTCCGTCCTCACCTGTGATAAAACCATAACCTTTTTCTGCGTTGAACCATTTTACAGTTCCCTTGTTCATTTTGTGTTACCTCCATAAAAATAAAAAAAATTAAAATAGCCTTCTGATGATAATAAAAAATCACCAGATTTCACAGACTATATTCATGTAAATATAATCTCTAAAAACTAGTGATTTTACATTAAATATCTTGCCATGCTCTGATTATATAACCCGTGTTTTGAAATGTCAAGGAGAAAATTCCAACAATTCCGGGGTGTAAAAAGGGGCGAAATTGCTTTGTAAAAAAAATCTTTATAAATAGAGAAATATCGTGTATGATATAGTAGAATACAAGCGGATCGAAGAATCTGCTTTGAAAATACAGGATGAGAGGAGAACAGAAATGGGGATTCTGATTCGAGGAGGCCGGATCGTGGATGCGGCTACAGATACGGATAAAACAGGCGATATTTATCTGGAAGACGGAATCATTGCGGAAATAGGCCAGAAGCTGAAAAAGAAAGATGGCGACCGTGTGATCGATGCGAAAGGAAAGCTGGTCATGCCGGGAATCATCGACCTTCATGTCCATTTTCGTGATCCGGGCCAGACACATAAGGAAGATATCAAGAGTGGTGCGGCGGCGGCAGCACGTGGTGGTGTGACAACTGTAGTTGCTATGCCAAACACAACTCCCACTATAGATAATCCGGACCGGGTAAACTATGTACATAACAAGGCTGCGCAGGTTTCCGGTATTCATGTACTTCAGGCAGGTGCAGCCACCATGGGAGAAAAAGGTACTGAACTTGCAGATATTTCCGGAATGGTGAAAGCGGGGATCCCGGCAGTGTCCGAGGATGGCAAATCTGTGATGAATACAGCGCTTTGTAAAGAAGCAATGAGGATCGCAGCAGAATGCGGTGTACCGTTTTTTGACCATTGTGAAGATATCGATCTGCGTGGAGATGGATGCATGAATGAGGATGAGAACGCCAAAAGACTGGGGCTTCCCGGAATCTGCAATGCAGTGGAAGATACCATTACAGCCAGAGATATCATTCTGGCGCTGGAGACAGGAGTCCATCTTCATCTCTGCCACTGTTCCACTTATGGAGATGCCCAGATGATGAAGATCGTAAAAGAAAAAGGATACGACAATATCACAGCTGAAGTATGCCCGCACCATTTTATCCTTTCATCAGATGATATTAAAACAGATGACCCGAATTACAAGATGAATCCGCCGCTCCGTACACCGAAGGATGTGGAAGCACTGAAACAGGGCCTGAAAGACGGTACCATCGAGGTGATCAGCACGGACCATGCACCGCACAGTACACAGGAAAAAACAGGTTCTATGAAGAATGCACCATTTGGGATCGTAGGTCTGGAAACAAGCCTTCCGCTCACCTATACAGAGTTGGTGGAAAAAGATGTGATCACACTGAAACAGATGGTTGAGAAGATGTGCCTGAATCCGGCGAAAATCCTCGGGCTTGACAGAGGAACTCTCCAGAAAGGCCATCCGGCAGATGTGATCATCGTGGATACGGAGCAGGAGTATGCTATCGATAAAAATAAATTTGTTTCCAAAGGACATAACACACCGTTTGATGGCTGGAAAGTAAAGGGAAAAGTGCTTTATACCATCTGTGACGGAAAAATTGTATTTAAAAACCAGGAGGAGAAAGAATCATGATTAACAAACTGATCAGCAATATCCGCAAAACAAATGCACCAATCGTTGTAGGACTGGATCCTATGCTGAATTATATTCCGGAGCATATCCAGAAAAAGGCTTTTGCAGAGTTTGGGGAGACTCTGGAGGGCGCTGCAGAAGCAATCTGGCAGTATAACAAAGGGATCGTGGATGCGACCTTTGATCTGATCCCGGCAGTGAAACCACAGATCGCCATGTATGAGCAGTTTGGTATCCCGGGACTGATCGCATACAAGAAAACGGTTGAGTATTGTAAATCCAAAGATCTGGTTGTGATCGGTGATATCAAAAGAGGTGATATCGGTTCCACATCTGCAGCATATGCAGTTGGCCATCTGGGACAGGTTCAGGTAGGTTCAAAAAAATATGCAGGTTTTGATGAGGATTTTGCAACGGTCAATCCATACCTTGGTTCTGATGGTGTGAAACCTTTTATGGACGTATGCAAGGAAGAGAAAAAGGGTATCTTTGTTCTGGTCAAAACTTCCAATCCATCAAGTGGTGAGTTCCAGGATCGTGTCATCGACGGCCGCCCGCTCTATGAGCTGGTAGGTGAGAAGGTTGCACAGTGGGGCGATGAGCTTATGGGTGATGGATATAGTTATGTTGGTGCTGTTGTAGGTGCGACCTATCCGGAAATGGGAAAGGTGTTAAGAAAAATCATGCCGAAGACATTTATCCTTGTTCCCGGATATGGTGCTCAGGGTGGAAAGGGCGCAGATCTTGTCCATTTCTTTAATGAAGACGGACTTGGTGCTATCGTAAACTCTTCCAGAGGAATCATCGCTGCATATAAGCAGGAGAAATATAAAGAGTTTGGCGCTGAAAATTACGCAGATGCTTCCAGAGCGGCAGTAAAAGATATGATCGCAGATATCAGCGGTGCGTTGGAGAACAGATAATACAGGAGGCATTTTATGAGTACATCAGAAAATAAAAAAACAAAAAAGCCCTGTAAGATACTCAGCCAGGAATGTATTGGTACAGATATTTACAGTATGTGGCTGGATGCAGGTGAGATTGGAAAAAATGCAGTGCCGGGACAGTTTGTGTCACTTTACAGCCGTAATGGCGGTAAACTTCTGCCAAGACCCATCAGTCTCTGTGAGATCGATAAAGCAGAAGGAAAACTGAGACTGGTATATCGCGTTACAGGAAAAGGAACCGGTACTGAGGAATTTTCCAGACTTCATGCAGGGGTCCCCATTGAGACTATGGGACCTCTGGGAAATGGTTTTCCACTGGATGCAGTAAAAGGCAAAAAAGTGTTTCTCATGGGTGGTGGAATCGGAATTCCGCCGATGCTGGAAACTGCTAAACAGCTGGACGCAGAAAAGATCATGGTTCTCGGATACAGAGATGAGCTGTTTTTGAATAAAGAATTTGAAGCTTACGGAGATGTCTATGTGGCAACAGAAGACGGCTCTGCAGGAACAAAGGGAAATGTTATGGATGCCATCCGTGAGAACGATCTTGAGGCAGATGCGATCTTTGCCTGCGGACCTGCCCCGATGCTTCGTGCCATCAAGGCATATGCGCTTGAAAAGGGAATTCCGTGCTGGATCTCCATGGAAGAGCGTATGGCCTGTGGCGTAGGCGCGTGTCTTGCCTGTGTGTGCAAATCCAAAGATGTGGATCCTCATTCTCATGTTCATAACAAGAGAGTATGTAAAGACGGACCTGTATTCCTGAGCACGGAGGTAGAGCTATGAGCAGAATGAATGTAAATCTTGCCGGCGTAGAACTTAAGAATCCGGTGATGACAGCGTCCGGAACATTTGGTTCCGGAACGGAATACAGTGAATTTGTGGATCTGAACAGACTTGGTGCGGTTGTGACAAAGGGCGTGGCAAATGTACCATGGCCGGGAAATCCTACACCGAGAGTGACAGAGACAGCATCCGGAATGCTCAATGCCATTGGTCTTCAGAATCCGGGGATTGATGTTTTCTGTGAAAGAGATATTCCGTTCCTTAAAAAATATGATACAAAGATCATCGTCAATGTCTGTGGCAAATCTGCAAAGGATTATTGTGAGGTTGTAGAACGTCTTGGAAACGAGCCTGTGGATATGCTGGAGATCAATGTTTCCTGCCCGAATGTCAAGGAGGGCGGAATTGCCTTCGGTCAGAATCCGAAAGCTCTCGAAGAGATCACAAAAGAAGTAAAGAAATATGCAAAACAGCCGGTGATCATGAAGCTGAGCCCAAATGTAACCGATATTACCGAGATGGCGAAAGCAGCAGAAGCTGGCGGTGCAGATGTTCTTTCTCTTATCAATACCCTGACAGGCATGAAGATCGATATCAACAGACGTACATTTGCACTGGCAAATAAAACCGGTGGAATGTCCGGCCCTGCAGTAAAACCGGTAGCTGTCCGTATGGTATATCAGGTGGCAAATGCAGTATCCCTTCCTATCATCGGTATGGGAGGAATCGCAACTGCTGAGGATGCTCTGGAATTTATCATGGCAGGTGCTACTGCAGTGTCTGTGGGAACTGCAAACTTTTTTAACCCTTATGCTACTGTGGAGATCGCAGATGGTATTCAGGCATTTCTTGAAAAACAGAAAGTGGAAGATATCAATGAGCTGATCGGAGTAGTGAAATAACGGAGTATTGCCGTATTTGCAATTCTGTTGTTCATATGTTAGAATTAACAGGATAAATAAAGGGATTTTACACTGGAATTGCAGCAGAGTGTGGATCCTGGGTTTGTCGTATATATGAAAAACATGGAGGATTAGATAAATGGAACAGTATAAGCAGGAATTTATTGAATTTATGATTGACTGTAATGTCCTGAAATTTGGAGATTTTACTACGAAATCAGGAAGAAAGACACCATTTTTTGTAAATACAGGATTTTACCGTACCGGTGCGCAGCTTCGCAAGCTGGGACAGTATTATGCAAAAGCGATAGAAAGCAAGTTCGGACTGGATTTTGATGTGCTGTTTGGACCGGCATACAAAGGAATTCCGCTTTCTGTAGCAGCAACTATGGAGATCAGTGAAATGTACGGAAAGGATATCCGTTACTGTTCCAACCGTAAAGAAGTGAAAGACCACGGAGATAAAGGAATTCTTCTTGGCAGTCCGCTCCAGGATGGGGATAAGGTAGTGATCATTGAGGATGTTACGACCGCAGGAACATCCATTAAAGAAACACTTCCGATCATCAAAGCACAGGGAGATGTAAATCCGATAGGCCTTGTGGTTTCTGTTGACCGTATGGAACGTGGCCAGGGAACAAAGAGTGCGCTCAAAGAGATCGAGGAAACCTACGGTCTTCAGACTACAGCTATTGTAACTATGGCAGAGGTTGTTGAGCATCTCTACAACAAAGAATACAAAGGCCGTGTTGTGATCGATGATAAGCTGAAAGCTGCCATTGATGCATATTATGACCAGTACGGCGCAGAATAATATTGTTATAAAAGGTCATAAAAGAGCGGCGGATTCCGAAGGTCCGCTTTTACTGGGAGGACGCAGCCTTATGAATGAAAAAATTTATAAAACTATGGCGAGCAGCGGGGCGGGAAGCCTTGCACTCGGTATTGTCGTTCTGGTGACGGGACTTGTCACAGGAATTCTGATGATCGTGAACGGTGCGAGACTGCTCAGAAGAAAATCAGAGATATTAATCTAATATGATCTGAAAAGCCGCACGTTGTTCCGTGTGGCTTTTCAGACTATTTAAGCAGGGGAGAATATTGGAAAAAGGGACAAAACGCAGAGTAAAAAAAATCGGGACAGCTTTTTTTGTACTGTATGTTCTTGTTCTTGTGTATCTTCTGTTCTTTTCAGAAGGATACGGAAGAGTGGCGGATGCAGAAAGAGAATACCGTTATAATCTTGTTCCGTTTGTGGAGATCAGGCGTTTCTGGACTTATCGAAAAATAGTGGGTACATTTGCGCTTTTCACAAATGTTTTTGGAAATGTGCTGGGATTTGTGCCATACGGATTTATTCTTCCGGTAATAACCGGAAAAATGCGAAATAGCTTTTTTATCATATTATCCGGATTTGTTATCAGTCTGACGATAGAAGTAATCCAGTTGATCACAAAAGTTGGCTGTTTTGATGTGGATGATATGATATTGAATACTCTGGGCGCAGCGCTTGGATATGGGATTTATGCAGTCTGCGACAGGATTAGGAGAAAAATTAATGGCAAGAAGATATAGATATGCATTTGCAAAAAAAAGAGAAGCTTCCAAAGGAAAATGGTCTGTAGGACTTGCGGTGGTTTCCCTCGTGCTGTTTATCGCGGCAGTTGTGCTTGCACTCTTTTTTGATGGAAAGCTCGGGGGCCTGATCGGCGGAACCGGGCTTTTTGCCATGCTGCTTTCTGCATATGGGTTTACACTGGGGCTTTCCAGCTTTTCGGAAGAAAACCGGAAACACAGGACAAGCATGGTCGGGTCTATTTTGAACGGAGTGATCCTGGTTATCTGGCTGGGACTTTTTTTATCGGGGGTATAACAGATGGATAAAAAAGAACGCTTAAAAAAACAGCTGAACTTTATTATGGAAATAGATAAAGTCAAGAATATTTTCCGTCAGACGTATCTTGCAGACGGAAAGCGGAAAGAGAATGATGCGGAGCATTCCTGGCATCTGGCGTTGATGGCAGTGCTTTTGAAGGAATATTCCAATGTGGAAGTGGATCTTTCGAAGGTGATTCCTATGGTACTGGTGCATGACCTGGTAGAAATCGATGCAGGTGATACCTATGCATATGATGAAAAAGGAGCGACAACCAAGGAATACAGGGAGAAGCAGGCTGCAGAACGGATCTACGGACTATTGCCGGAAGATCAGGGACAGTGGTTAAAAGCATTATGGGAGGAGTTTGAGGCTTACGAAACCCCGGAGGCGAAATTTGCCCATGTGCTGGATAATTGTCAGCCATTGTTTCTCAATGATGCTTCCAACGGGAAAAGCTGGGAAGAGCATCAGGTGAAGAAAAGTCAGATTTATAAGAGAAACCGGAAAACGGGAGAAGGTTCTGAAGTGATCTGGGAATATATGAAAGAACTCGTTGACAAACACATTGCCCTGGGGCATGTGATCGATGATGAAAAAGATGGGAGATGAAGTCTTGGAAGAATGCATGAAAGAACGTTATGGACTTGCTAAGGAACGGATCCGTGAGATCATAACAGAAGAAACCGTAAAAAAACCGTTTGGAGATTTTTTCAGAAACAGGGCAAAGTTTCTTTCCATGGCAGCAGATGTGATGGATGAGAGCTCAGCAGAGCTTACGATGGAGGAGTTGAAGGAGAGAAATCATTGCTTTTATCAGGATATCCTCCCGGAAAATTATGAAAGCAGCTATGGAAATCCGGCGTATGCAGTAAAGCAGTTGGGAGAATACGGAAAAGCCTTCAGTTTTCTGTATGCAGAGATCGCAGGAACTGTAGCTTATGCACATGAGAAAAGGCTGTGGGATATGATCGTATCCATGGAACTGTTTCTGGAAGTATATTCTGCATTTTGCGAGGAAGAACTTCCGGAGGCTGCAACAGTGGAAGGGATTCTCCGTTCCTATGTGAATGATTACTGCCAGGATATGATGGAACAGAGGATACGGGAAGGTGTAGATCCGGAGCTTGACTTTGCGGCAGATATCATCATGAATTCGGATCTTTCCGATCTGAGATATCTGTATCGCTATGGCGAATTTGTTTCAGAGAATGAAACAGGAGTTGCAGAGTTTCTGAACTCCCTTTCTCAGGAAGAAATCGATAAGATGGCTTTTACCTATACAGAAGGCTATCGGATCGGATTTATCACCGGACGGAAGGATATCACAAAAAAGAAAACAGTAAATATCCGATATAATCTTGGCTTCGAACGGATGGTAAAAGCAGCAATCCTTCAGTTTGAAAAAATGGGTCTGAAGCCGGTGATCTATCGTCATGCAACGCATGTGGTAAATAAGAGAGGGGCAGTGAGAGTAGGCTATACAGGCGGCGTTGCCAATCCGCAGTACGACTACGATCATCGTCAGGACAGTGCATTGTTCCTGGATGGGGATTTTGTTCAGCGAAAACTTCGGGCTATGCAGACTTCCTATGAGAAGTACAGAGAACTGGCAGAAGTACATGGCGGTCCGGCCTGTATTGATACATTTGGAGAAAATCCTTTCTCTCCGGTAAGTAAGCCGGAAGCTTATGCATTAAGCGAGATGCAGCAGAAGCTTCAGACAGAGCTTGACAATGAATCCGGACAGATCGTAAACCGATACATCAAAGGTGATGAGAGAAGTTTTACGATCATTGCATATCCGGTTCCTGAGATTGGTGGAAATTATGAGGAAATTTTCCGTGAGATCGTAAAGATCAATACATTGGATTACCATCTCTATCAGGAAATCCAGCAGACGATCATCAATACCCTGGATACCTGTGAGTGGGTGGAAGTCAAAGGACGTGGAGACAATGAGACGGATCTTCTGATTCATCTTCATGAACTGACAGATCCGAAGAAACAGAC
Organism: Blautia sp. NSJ-140; assembly: GCF_022868965.1. NCBI lineage: Bacteria > Bacillati > Bacillota > Clostridia > Lachnospirales > Lachnospiraceae > Blautia > Blautia sp. NSJ-140. The sequence goes on from NZ_JALIFS010000015.1 coordinate 69,587, forward strand.
GAATTTTGAGAACTGTGTGGCAGACGTGAATATTCCGGTGGGCGAAGTCTTTACATCTCCACAGCTGGCAGGCACAGGCGGAATCCTTCATGTGAAAAAAGTATATCTGAACGGTCTTCAGTTCCGGGATCTGAAGCTGGTATTTGACTGCGGCCAGGTTATTGATTACACCTGTTCGAATTTTAAAACCGAAGAAGAGAACCGGAAATATATTGAAGATAATATCCTCCACCACCATCCGAAGATCCCCATGGGAGAGTTTGCTATCGGTACAAATACCACAGCCTATGTGGCGGCGCTGAAATACGGAATTGCGGATAAGCTTCCGATCCTGATCGCAGAAAAAATGGGACCGCATTTTGCTGTGGGCGATACCTGTTACAGCTGGGCAGAGGATACACCGGTATATAATCCGGATGGAAAAGAGATCATCGCCAGGGATAATGAGATTTCCGAGATGCGAAAGGATGACGTAAGCCTTGCTTATTATGGCTGTCATACAGATATTACCATTCCCTATGATGAGCTTGGAAGTATCCGTGTGATCGATGATGAGGGAGAAATGCTTTCCATTATCGAAAACGGAAGGTTTGTTCTTCCGGGAACAGAGGAATTAAACCGTCCTTTTGAGAATCTTCCATTAATTAATAATATAAGTTAATTAGTAAATTTACAGTTTTTCTGATCGTATTGACAGAAAGTGAGAATATACGTAGAATAACCATAACAATAGTCAAAGGACACAGGTTAATATTCAGTTAGTGTACCATGAAAGGAGAACACAATGGCAAAAGTAGGAATTGTAATGGGTAGTGATTCAGATATGCCGGTTATGAGCAAAGCAGCAGATATCCTGGAGAAACTGGGAATTGATTATGAGATGAAGATCATTTCCGCACACAGAGAACCGGATGTATTTTTCGAGTATGCAAAGACAGCAGAAGAAAAAGGCTTCAAAGTTATCATCGCAGGCGCAGGAATGGCAGCTCATCTTCCGGGAATGTGCGCGGCGATCTTTCCAATGCCGGTGATCGGTATTCCGATGCATACAACATCTCTGGGAGGAAGAGATTCCCTTTACTCAATCGTACAGATGCCAAGCGGTATCCCGGTTGCCACAGTAGCGATCAATGGTGGTGCCAATGCGGGACTTCTTGCTGCCAAGATCCTTGCAACTTCTGACGCAGAGCTTCTTTCCAGACTGAAAGCCTACAGTCAGGATCTGAAAGAGCAGGTCGAGAAGAAAGACGCAAGGCTTCAGGAAGTTGGATACAAAAATTACTAAATAAATCTTTTACCATAAAAATAAAAAAGTGTTGTCATAAGGAGGACATTATGGATTACAAGACTTCAGGCGTAGATATTGAGGCAGGATACAAATCAGTAGAGCTGATGAAAAAGCACATTGCCAAGACGATGAGACCGGAGGTACTTGGAGGAATCGGCGGATTCTCAGGTGCATTTTCCATGGAGAAATTCAAAGATATGGAAGAGCCTACTCTGGTTTCCGGAACAGACGGATGTGGAACCAAGGTTAAGGTAGCCATGGTTATGGACAAGCATGATACCATAGGAATTGATGCCGTAGCCATGTGCGTAAATGATATTGCGTGTGCAGGTGGCGAGCCATTGTTTTTCCTGGACTACATTGCCTGCGGCAAAAATTATCCGGAAAAGATCGCAGAGATCGTAAAAGGTGTTGCAGAGGGCTGTGTGCAGTCTGAGGCAGCTCTGATCGGTGGTGAGACAGCAGAGCATCCTGGTCTTATGCCGGAAGATGAGTACGACCTTGCCGGATTTGCGGTAGGAGTCGTTGACAAAAAAGATCTTCTTACAGGAGAGGCCCTGAAACCAGGAGATGTCCTGATCGGTATGGCTTCCACAGGTGTTCATAGCAATGGATTTTCTCTTGTACGTAAAGTATTTGACATGACAAAAGAGTCTCTTGATACTTATTATGAAGAGCTTGGAACAACTCTGGGAGAGGCGCTGATCGCACCGACCAGAATCTATGTAAAAGCACTGAAAAGCATTCGAGAGTCTGGCGTGCAGATTCATGCATGCAGTCATATCACAGGTGGCGGCTTCTATGAGAATATCCCACGTATGCTGAAAGACGGAACCAGAGCCGTTGTCAAAAAAGACAGCTATCCGGTACTTCCGATCTTCAAGCTCCTTGCCGAAAAAGGAAATATTGATGAGCATATGATGTATAATACATATAATATGGGTCTTGGAATGATCCTGGCAGTAGATCCTGCAGATGTTGACAAAACAATGGAAGCTATCCGTAAAACCGGTGACAAGCCATATGTGGTAGGAACCATTGAAGAGGGAGAAAAGGGAGTGACCTTATGTTAAAGATCGGTGTTCTTGTTTCCGGTGGGGGAACGAATCTTCAGGCGATCCTGGATGCTATTGATGCGGGAGAGATCACAAATGCAAAAGTAGATATTGTGATCAGTAATAATGCCTCCGCTTATGCTCTGGAAAGAGCCAGAAAGCATGATATAGAGGCGGTATGCATCGCACCGAAAGACTATCCGGACCGAGAAGCTTTCCATAAAGCATTACTGGCGAAGCTTCAGGAAAAAGAAGTAGACCTGATCGTTCTTGCAGGATATCTGGTTGCGATCCCTCCGATGATGGTGGAAGCATATCCCAACAAAATCATCAATATCCATCCATCCCTGATCCCGTCTTTCTGCGGAAAAGGTTTTTATGGACTTAAGGTCCATGATGCAGTTCTTGCAAGAGGAGTGAAAGTAACAGGCGCTACGGTCCATTTCGTAGATGCCGGAACGGATACAGGTCCGATCATTCTTCAGAAAGCAGTAAAGGTAAAAGACGGGGATACATCCAAGGAGCTTCAGAGACGCGTAATGGAAAAAGCAGAGTGGAAGATCCTTCCGGAAGCAATCAATCTTATCGCCAATGACAAGATCACAGTGACAGATGGAATTGTTTCTTTAAAGTAATCAGCAGACAGATGAAACAAAGGAGTAAACAGATGAAAGTATTAATCGTAGGAAGCGGCGGAAGAGAACATGCAATTGCATGGAGTGTTGCAAAAAGCCCGAAAGTTGACAAGATCTACTGTGCACCCGGAAATGCAGGAATCGCAGAGTATGCGGAATGTGCAGATATCGGAGCAATGGAGTTTGAAAAACTGGCAGCCTTTGCCAAAGAAAAAGAGATCGATCTTACTATCGTGGGAATGGATGATCCTCTTGTGGGCGGAATCGTAGATGTGTTTGAGGCAGAGGGACTGCGTGTGTTCGGACCGCGCAAAAATGCTGCTATTCTGGAAGGCTCCAAGGCTTTTTCTAAGGATCTTATGAAAAAATATGGTATTCCTACAGCTGCTTATGAGAATTTTGATGATCCGGAAAAAGCTCTGGAATATTTAAGAACCGAGGCAAAATTCCCGATCGTTTTGAAGGCAGATGGCCTTGCTCTTGGAAAAGGTGTTCTGATCTGCCAGGATCTTGCAGAGGCAGAAGCTGGTGTAAAAGAGATCATGGAAGATAAAAAATTCGGAAATGCCGGAAATACCATGGTAATTGAAGAATTTATGACAGGCCGTGAGGTTTCCGTACTTTCTTTTGTTGATGGAAAGACAATCCGTACCATGACATCTGCACAGGATCATAAGCGTGCAAAAGATGGAGATCAGGGACTGAATACAGGCGGAATGGGAACATTTTCTCCAAGTCCGTTCTATACTCCGGAAGTAGATGAATTTTGTAAGAAATATGTTTATCAGAAGACAGTAGATGCCATGGCAGCAGAGGGACGTCCGTTTAAGGGAATCATTTTCTTCGGACTGATGCTTACTGCAGATGGCCCGAAGGTTCTGGAATACAATGCAAGATTTGGTGATCCGGAAGCACAGGTTGTTCTTCCGCGTATGGAGAATGATATCATTGAAGTAATGGAAGCCTGTGTAGATGGCAAACTTGATCAGATCGATCTGAAATTTGAGGACAATGCAGCAGTTTGTGTTGTTCTTGCAAGTGATGGATATCCTGTAAAATACGAAAAAGGTATTCCAATCCATGGATTTGAGAATTTTAAGGACAAAGACGGATATTACTGTTTCCATGCGGGAACTAAATTTAAAGATGGAGAGATCGTTACAAACGGTGGACGTGTTCTTGGCATCACTGCCAAAGGAGAGACATTAAAAGAAGCCAGAAAGAATGCATATGCTGCTACAGAGTGGATCAGTTTTGCAAACAAGTATATGCGTCACGATATCGGAAAAGCTATCGACGAGGCTTAAGTTGGTCATTTTTCACAGGCACAGCTTGACGAAAACAGGGATTTCATTGTACAATAGTAACAACTATGAAACGCAGTGAGTAGTTACGAACATGAAAAGCTGGATGCTGACAGGGCACAACAGGAACCAACCATTTTCCTTGATGAAGTGTCGCATCCAAGTGATGAGGCAGAGAGGACAGAAAAATGGGAATCAGTGTAGAAGAAGCAATCCATGAGCTCAGAAACAGGGAGGAAGTATTTGTTGCATATTCACAGGCAACCAGACTTCCATATGTGACCTGTGATGAAGAAACATTTAATGACCAGGCAAGGATTTTTGCCACAGAAGAAGAGATTAAAGAATATGGTAAACAGCTCCTTGATGATAAGATCCTTCTTATGGGCATGAAATATGAAAAAAAAGACTATCCAAGACTGTATGGTACGCTGTATGCGATCGGAGTGAACAGTGTGATCTGGATCGACGGAGAAGAAAAGATCGAGATTGAGATCGGAAAGATCGCAAACCAGAGAGATATGAGTAAGATCGAGCCGTCTAAGAGACCACTTCTGAATCCGTCGCTTGAACTTTCCGGAATTTATTTTATGCAGGAATTGCGTCGCCCGGTAAAACAGGAAGAGCACAAGAATATCCGTGAGCTGGAAGAAGAGCTGATAGCTAACCTGCGTAAGGCAGAATTCCTGATCGCGATCAATGCAGAGCAGGAAGAAGATGGAAAGCTCCATATTCCGTATCTGAAAAATAAAGAGGATAAGATCATGCAGCCTGTGTTTACAGATGTTATGGAATTTGAGAAATTTGGAAGAGGCAAGAATCTCCGTGTTGCGAAAGTGACTATAGATAAACTTCCGAACCTGATGATTCCGCAGGCAAACGCTTATGTGGTAAATCCAATGGGATTTAATCTGGTTCTTAACAAAGAACAGATAGAGAAGATTGCAGGGATCAGTAAATAAAAACAAAAATCACAGCAGGCTGCCAGGATGAAACTGTGCAGCCTTTTGCTGTTGTAGAGGAGAGATTACCCTATGGTGATAGAAATCGATTTTAACAGTGATGAGGCAATCTATATGCAGATCACCAATCAGATCATAATGGGGATCGCTACATCAAGGCTTCATGAAGGGGATACTCTGCCTTCTGTACGGCAGCTTGCAAGCATTGCAGGAATCAATATGCATACTGTGAATAAGGCATATGCGCTGCTTCGTCAGGAAGGCTTTGTGACTATTGACAGGCGAAAGGGAGCGGTGATCTCCATAGATGCAGATAAGGTCAGAGCACTGGAAGAAATGAAACAGAATCTGACAGTAGCAATGGCATGGGGATGCTGTAAAAATGTAACAAGAGAAGAAGTTCATCAACTGGTGGACGAGATTTTTGACGAGTATGACACAGACAGATAGGAGGAGACATCATGCAGGAACGATATACAAAACAGGCAGAGAATGTTCTTGCTCTGGCAAAAGAGGCAGCCAGCTCCTGCGGACATAGTTATATCGGCACGGAGCATCTGCTGGTCGGGCTTGTAGAAGAAAAGGAGGGCACAGCAGGAAGAGTTCTGGAGGAGTTTGGGATCCAGGCTGATAAAGCAATAGCCCTGATCGATAAACTGATCGCACCGCCGGGAAATACGGCTGTTTCACAGAGACCGGGATTCAGTCCGAGAACCAGAAGAGTTCTGGAGGGTGCATATGCAGAAGCAGAATCCATGCGTTTTGAGGAAGTCGGGACAGAACATATTCTGCTGGCAATGTTGAAAGAAACAGACTGTGTGGGTACCAGACTGCTGTATACAATGGGTGCCAATATCCAGAAGCTTTATGCGGCAGTACTGACGGCAATGGGAATGGACAGCGATACCATTGCGGAAGAATTCCAGGCTGTAAAAGCTTCAAAGGGAAGAAACAGCAGTGTAACACCAACTCTGGATCAGTATAGCCGAGATCTGACGGCCATGGCAGAAGAAGGTAAGCTGGATCCTGTAGTGGGAAGGGATAAAGAGATTGCCAGACTGATCCAGATCCTGAGCAGAAGAACAAAGAACAATCCCTGCCTGACTGGAGAGCCGGGAGTAGGAAAAACGGCTATCGTAGAGGGACTTGCACAGCGGATCGTCACAGGAATGGTACCGGATACTGTGAAGGATAAGCGGGTCGTAGTTCTGGATCTTTCCGGAATGGTCGCAGGAAGTAAATATCGCGGTGAGTTTGAGGAACGTATCCGAAATGTGATCGATGAGGTAAGCGAACAGCAGGGAATATTGCTCTTTATTGATGAAATCCATACGATCATCGGAGCAGGTGGAGCGGAAGGTGCACTGGATGCTTCCAATATCCTGAAACCGTCTCTTTCCCGCGGAGAGATCCAGCTGATCGGAGCAACGACACTGGAAGAATATCGGAAATACATTGAAAAGGATGCGGCGCTTGAACGGCGTTTTCAGCCTATCATCGTGGAAGAGCCTACAGAAGAGGAGGCTGTTGAAATCCTGAAGGGGCTGCGCCCGTATTATGAAAAACATCATGGTGTAGAGATTCTGGATGAGGCGATTGAGGCTGCTGTAAAAATGTCCGTTCGTTATATCAATGACCGGTTTCTTCCGGATAAGGCCATTGACATTATTGATGAGGCAGCGTCGAAAGTACAACTGGCGGGATATTGTCCGTCTCCGAAAGCAGAAGCCCTGGAAAGAGAAATCCACGATATTCTGAAACAAAAAGAACAGGCAGTCATAAATGCAGATCTCGAAGGTGCGAAAGCAGCACAGGCAAAGCAGAATGAAGCGGAAGCAGAATTGGAAAAGATCCGAAGAAAGGCGGAGCGGAAAAATCGGAAAAATCCACTTACAGTTGATGAAGAGGCAGTTGCCGGTATTGTGTCTGACTGGACCAAAATACCTGTACAGCGTCTGACAGAGGGGGAATCCCGTAGGCTTGCAAATTTGGAAAAGGTTCTGAAAAAACGTGTGATCGGACAGGATGAGGCAGTTTCTGCAGTTGCCCGTGCGGTAAAAAGGGGAAGAGTAGGATTAAAGGATCCCGCAAGGCCTATAGGTTCTTTCTTGTTCCTGGGACCTACCGGAGTGGGAAAAACGGAGCTTTCCAAAGCACTGGCGGAAGCTGTATTTGGAAGTGAGCAGGCAATGATCCGTGTAGATATGTCCGAATATATGGAAAAACACAGTGTTTCTAAAATGATCGGATCGCCTCCCGGATATGTAGGCTATGAAGAAGGTGGACAGCTCAGCGAAAAAGTGCGCAGAAATCCATACAGTGTCATTCTTTTTGACGAGATTGAAAAGGCTCATCCGGATGTGTTTAATATTCTTCTGCAGGTACTTGATGATGGTCATATTACAGATGCTCAAGGCAGAAAAGTGGATTTTAAGCAGACGATCATTATCATGACTTCCAATGCAGGTGCGCAGATGATCATGGAACCGAAACATCTTGGATTTATGTCCGGAGATACGGAAAAGCGTGATTATGAACGGATGAAGTCCGGAGTGATGGAAGAAGTGCGGCGGATGTTTAAGCCGGAATTTCTGAACCGGATCGATGAGATCATGGTATTCCATTCTCTGAATAAAGAAAATATCAGGAAGATCGTTACTATTCTTTTGAAAAACCTGGAAAAACGCTGTCAGGAACAGCTGGATATCATACTGAAAGTTACCGGAGCAGCTAAAGATCTTATCGCAGATGCAGGCTTTGACAGTAAATACGGTGCAAGACCGCTGCGTCGTGCGATCCAGACAAAGATCGAGGATGAGATGGCAACAGAAATCCTTGCAGGTCAGATCAAAGCCGGTGATACCGTACAGGTGAAGGTCAAAGACAAGAAAATCTGCTTTGAAGTAAAAGATGCGGAGAAAGCGTAAGAATTTTATTACTTTCTATAGCCAAAAAAACAGAAATAAGTTATAATTAACAAAATTAAAACTATACAACGAAAGATTTCAGGAGGACATAAGATCATGGCAGTGGTACAGGAATTGATCCGCACAGAAGATAATGGGACTATCAGTTTTGGAAATTATGAATTAAATCAGAAATCCAAATTGTCGGATTATCAGTATCAGGGAGATATGTATAAAGTAAAAACATATAAGGAGATTACCAAACTTGAGCGTAATGGAATGTTCGTATATGAGTCTGTTCCGGGAACCAGTGTGTTCCATCTTCAGCAGGATGGAACAGCAATGAGGTTTGAGGTTCAGGGCTTTGAGGATTCTCAGATTACTGTTGAACTGGAAGCTGAGACAGAGTATCAGGTATTTATTGACGATGTAAGTACAGGTACAATGACCACAAACCTGGGCGGCAAGCTTTCATTCAGTGTTGAACTGGATGCGAACACCAAAGCAGAAGTTAAAATTGTAAAATGCTAAAAAATAAAAAAACGGTTTATTTCTGTCAGGAATGCGGGTATGAATCAGCCAAGTGGATGGGACAGTGCCCGGCATGTAAGGCATGGAATACTTTTGTGGAGGAAACGGTTTCTTCCCAAAAATCTTCCTCGGGGAGTATTAAAACTACACAAAAGAAAACGGAGCCTGTAGTTCTGAAAGATATCAGTCTTTCTTCAGATGAACGTCAGAGTTGCGGAATCAGTGAACTTGACAGGGTGCTGGGAGGCGGAATCGTCCCCGGCTCCCTTGTTTTGGTAGGTGGAGATCCTGGTATTGGCAAGTCTACATTGTTGTTGCAGGTGTGCAGAAATTTATCTTCACAGGGGGTTTCTGTTTTATACATTTCTGGTGAGGAGTCTCTCAGACAGATCAAGCTCCGGGCAGATCGTCTTGGAACGTTTAATGATAAACTGAAACTGCTCTGTGAGACGAATCTCGAAAATATCCGAGAGATCATTGAGCGGACGAAGCCAGATGTAGCTGTTGTGGATTCTATCCAGACGATGTTTCATGAAGATATTTCGTCTGCACCGGGAAGCGTTTCTCAGGTGAGGGAATCTACCAATGTACTGATGCAGATCGCTAAGGGTATGGGTGTGTCCATTTTTATCGTGGGTCATGTGACTAAGGAGGGAAATGTGGCAGGTCCTCGTGTACTGGAGCATATGGTAGATACTGTGCTTTACTTTGAGGGGGACAGGCATGCGTCTTACCGGATCTTGCGTGCGGTGAAAAATCGTTTTGGTTCTACCAATGAAATTGGTGTTTTTGAGATGCAGAATTCCGGACTTGAAGAAGTGAAGAATCCTTCCGAGTTCCTTTTGAATGGAAGACCGGAGAATGCTTCGGGATCTGTTGCTGCATGTTCTATGGAGGGGACGAGACCGATTTTGGTGGAGATTCAGGCTCTGGTGTGTCAGAGTAATTTTGGAATTCCGAGAAGAACAGCAGTTGGTACGGATTTTAATCGTGTGAATCTTTTGATGGCGGTTCTGGAGAAGAAGGCGGGAGTTCATCTTGCTGCTTCAGATGCTTATGTGAATATTGCGGGTGGTATGAAAATGACAGAGCCGGCAATTGACCTGGGTATTTGCCTTGCTATTATTTCCAGTGCGAAGGAGATCGTGATCCCGGATTCGGTGATGGCGTTTGGTGAAATTGGTCTGAGTGGCGAGGTTCGTGCAGTGAGTATGGCCGGACAGCGTGTGCAGGAAGCGAAAAAGCTTGGGTTTGAGACGGTGATACTTCCTAAGGTGAACCGGACGGCTACAGAGAGGATTAAAGGAATTAAATTGGTTTATGTGGCTGGAATCAGGGATGCGATTTCTTTTATCAGAGGGTTGTGAGTTCCCGGCAGGTTATTTTGAATATGAGCATGTGGTCAGCCGCTGTATGGTTTGTACGGCGGCTGTGTTTGGGTTAATAGATAAAAAACATAGATAATAGTAAGGAAAGGCTGGTGTTGATTATGGGTATTGGTAATATTGGAAATATGATGAAGGTTATGAATGCATGGAATACATTTAAACAGAATCATCCGAAGTTTCCGGCATTTTGTAGTGCGGTTTCACGGCGTGGGATTCGTGAGGGGAGCATTCTTGAGGTGACGTATATTAGTCCTGAGGGTGAGAAGCTGACTACGAATATTAAAGTGCAGGCCAGCGATCTTGAGTTGCTGAGAGAACTTTCTGGTGGTAATTGAGTTGAGCAGATGGCGAATGTTGATTATATATTGTATATGTCTGTTTGACGGGTGTTTTGTTTCCGGTGTCTGGCAGTGTTGAATCTGCCGGGTGCCGTTTTTTTTTGGGATGGAGAGGGGGACGCCAGAGGAAGGTGGAATCGGTCCGGGGGTGGATGGAGTTGTGGATGCTGTTGAGGTTTTGTGGGGTGGATGTGGACGAGGGACGCCAGAGGAAGGTGGTATCGGTCCGGGCAGGGACTCCGTCGGGGGATACTACTAGGACTCCGTGAGACGGCTAAAAGCATTGCGGCAGGGCCAGAACTCGCCTTCGGCTCAGACAGCAGCCCCTGCCGCAATAACGCCGTCTCCCGCAGCCCAAGTAGTAATCACCCCTCCTCCGCAGCAGCCCGGCCCGATGCCACCTTCCTCTGGCTGACGCTTCCAGCCGACAGGAAAAAAACAGAACAGGTGACGGAAGCGGACTGGGCGTCCTGTCCTGAAATGCCAGATTGGTATAGAATATTCCTATAAGTACCGAAGAATCCCCGGAACCAGATTGGCTCAACATACCACTATAAGTACCGAAGAATCCAGAAACGAGATCGGCCCAACGTACCACTATAAGTACCGAAGAATCCAGAAACGAGATCGGCCCAGCGTATCACTATAAATATCGAAGAATACAGGACCGGATCGGCCCAGCATACCACTATAAATATCGAAGAATACAGGGATCAGATTGGCCTAGCGTACCACTATAAATATTGAAGAATACAGGAACGAGATCGGCCCAACATACCACTATATTGAAGAATACAGGGACCAGATCGGCCCAGCGTACCACTATAAACATCGAAGAATACAGGACCGGATCGGCCCAGCGTACCACTATAAATATTGAGAATCCAGAAACGAGATCGGCCTAACGTGCCACTATAAATATTGAAGAATCCGGAAACGAGATCAGCCCAGCGTATCACTATAAATATCGAAGAATACAGGGATCAGATCGGCACAACGTTCCACTCTGAGTACCGCAGCATACAGACAAAAGTCAACAACGCAGCACACACAACAACGAAGAACTCCTTCCGTGCCCAACGGGGTGGGAGCGCGAGGGAGGGCGTTCGGGCTACGGAACTCTGAGATCGCCTTCCCTCGCACTTACCGCATTGAAAATGCGACCGGCGTAGCGCCATCCAGCGAAGAGACTTATTATTAAAAAACAACACGATAAACAACACAATAAACAACAATAAAGATAATCCTAAAATTACAAATAAGAATAAAAAATTGTCCTATAAAAATAAATTTCCAGAAAAATCTAAAAAAATTGAATTTTATGGTTGACAAGCACAACTCCCAGTGTTATTATAACTGAGCTGTCGCAAATAATTGTTTTCAAAAAACAAACAATTAAAAAGAATTTCAGAAAAATGAAATTCGCAGTTGACAAAAGACAGAAGATATGATAAAGTATCCAAGTCGTCAACGAAGCGACAACAAAATCTTAACTCAAAAATGTTTGAAAAAAACTTAAAAAAGTGCTTGACAAACAAAAAGAGATGAGATAGAATAAGCGAGCTGTCTGAGA